>CAYFOR010000138.1:0-6856 GCA_964344785.1 uncultured Piscirickettsiaceae bacterium | reverse complement strand
AACTCACTCTTACCCTCTCTGTTCAGGGCCATTTATGGATTGGAATAGACTCTGTAAAGCTTCTACCATTATTTTTTTGTAAAACATCAATAATCAATAAACAGTTACACCATTTTTCTAAAGAACAGGCTTTCTTTGTCATGTACCTTGGGACAGATATTATTGAATAGCTCTCAACCGACCTGATCAACATCCCTCACTGCACCACGAGCCGCACTGGTGGTCATCGCCGCATAGGCACGGAGTGCTGCAGTGACCGGACGGTCCCGGTTGACCGGCTTCCATGCAGCCCCCCCCTTCGCCTCCATCGCAGCACGGCGGGAATCCAGCTCTTCATCTGACAGCGAGACATGAATCGAACGGTTGGGGATACTGATTTCAATCAGGTCGCCCTCTTCAACCAAACCGATTGCCCCCCCCTCGGCTGCCTCAGGAGAGGCATGTCCGATTGAGAGCCCTGAAGTCCCGCCCGAGAAACGTCCATCCGTGATCAACGCACACACCTTACCCAGCCCTTTCGACTTGAGATAGCTGGTGGGGTAGAGCATCTCCTGCATCCCCGGCCCACCTCGCGGCCCTTCATAACGGATGATTACCACATCTCCAGCCTGGATCTGGTCTGCCAGAATCGCCTCGACTGCACTTTCCTGACTCTCGAAGATGCGTGCCGGACCGCTGAAATCGAGGATCGACTCATCCACTCCCGCCGTCTTGACGATACACCCATCTTCAGCAATATTGCCAAAGAGTACCGCCAAACCACCATCCTGACTGTAGGCATGCGCCCCATCACGGATACAACCATGGGCCCGATCCCGGTCCAGCGATTCGAACCGCCGCTCCTGACTGAAGGCAACCTGGGTAGGCACATTTCCCGGAGCCGCCTTGTAGAACTGCTCGACCGACTCATCCCGCGTATGGAAAATATCCCACTGATTCAGTGCTTCTCCCATGGTCTTGGCATGGACAGTTCTCTGCAACGGATGAACCAACCCCTGACGTTCCAGTTCTCCCAATATGGCCATCACTCCACCGGCGCGATGAACATCCTCCATATGGTAGTCTGGAGTGGATGGTGCAACCTTGCAGAGATGCGGAACCTTACGTGACATCCGGTCCATGTCTTCCATGGTGAAGTTCACCCCCGCTTCCTCGGCGGCGGCCAACAGGTGTAATACGGTATTGGTCGAACCACCCATGGCAATATCGAGCGCCATCGCATTTTCGAATGACTTGAATGTGGCAATTGAACGGGGCAGCACGGCATCATCATCCTGCTCATAATATTGTCGCGCCAACTCGACGATTCGTCTGCCAGCCTGCAGGAACAGCTCCTTGCGATCCGCATGGGTCGCCAGCATTGAGCCATTGCCCGGTAGCGCAAGCCCCAGTGCCTCGGTCAGACAGTTCATGGAGTTGGCTGTAAACATGCCGGAACAGGAGCCACAGGTCGGACAGGCAGAGCGCTCCATCTCCATCACATCCTCATCCGAGTAGCTGTCATCGGCGGCCGAAACCATCGCATCCACCAGATCAAGATGGACCTCTTTACCTTGCAGAACGGTCTTGCCAGATTCCATCGGGCCACCAGAGACAAAAATCGTCGGGATATTGAGCCGTAATGCGGCATTGAGCATACCCGGTGTGATCTTGTCACAGTTGGAGATACAGACCAGGGCATCCGCACAGTGGGCATTGACCATATACTCAACCGAATCCGCAATGATCTCGCGCGATGGGAGGCTATAGAGCATTCCACCATGCCCCATCGCAATACCGTCATCCACCGCAATGGTGTTGAACTCCTTGGCCACACCGCCGGCCTGTTCGATCTCCCGTGCCACCATCTGCCCCAGATCCTTCAGATGCACATGCCCCGGTACAAACTGGGTAAAGGAGTTGGCAATCGCAATGATCGGCTTCTCGAAATCCTCATTTTTCATACCAGTGGCACGCCAAAGCGCGCGGGCCCCCGCCATGTTTCTGCCGTGGGTTGTGGTACGGGAACGATATTCTGGCATCAGTGACTACTCCTGCTCTCTGTTAAACTACACCTATCTGAATTGATGTGACAAGTATACCTTCCCCCCTTCATGAAACCAGCCCAGCCCCCCCCCAACCCACTGCCAAATGTTGGACTGTTACGCCGCCTGTCTGCCATGTTCTATGACAGCCTGCTGCTATTGGCACTACTGATGGTGGCAACCTTCATCGGCCTCCTCTTTACCGGTGGGGAAGCCACCGAACCAGGCAACCCGCTGATGACCACCTGGCTTTTCCTTGTCGCCTTTTTCTATTTCGCCTGGCCCTGGATGAACACCGGCCAGACACTCGGCATGAAGACCTGGCGCATTCGACTGGAGCGCATTGATGGCAAACCACTGACCTTGTGGCATGTGCTGTTGCGCTTCATTAGTGCCATTCCATCGATTGGCGTAGGTGGTCTCGGCCTCCTCTACATGCTGATTGACGACAACAAGCTGGCCCTGCACGACAAATTTTCCGAAACCCGGCTTGTTGATATCAAGCCACAAAAGGAACCATGAGCACACTCTCAACCAGTGCCCGACTACTCGTTGCAGCCGGTGCAGTCAATGCGCTGCTGGCTGTCGCCCTGGGCGCCTTTGGCGCACATGGGTTACAGAATATATTGAGCGAAAGGGCGCTGGAGATCTGGCACACTGCAGTTGATTACCATGGCTTTCACGCACTGGGGCTGATTGCAGTCGGTGTCATCACCAAGTTCCAGCCAAAGGCCTACCAGGCAGGGGGGTGGATTCTGACAGGTATCCTGCTGTTCTGCGGCAGCCTCTACGCATTGAGTTTGAGCGGGGTCAGCATACTTGGCATGGTCACTCCTCTGGGAGGAGTCTGCTTCATGGTTGGATGGGGCGTACTGGCCTGGAGCCTCTATCAACCAATTCATTCGCAAGAAACCGGGGATTCTGTGTAGAATTCAATCTGGAGGACAACAATAAAGACAAGGATGCAGATATGGCAAAAGTACACGAGATCATGACCCCAACGCCCCTGACCATTGATGAAAATGCCTCTCTCTACGAGGCTCGAATCATGATGGGTGAGAACCATATCCGCCACCTTCCGGTCACCAATACCTCGGGTGAACTGGTAGGGCTGTTCACTCAACGCGACCTGTTGGCCTGTACCGTTTCGGTGTTGGCTGATGTCGACAAAGAGGCGCAGATGGAGCTGGAAGAGGCCATTCCAGTCAAGGAGGTGATGACCAAGGGGCTCGCCTCAGTACAACAGGACTCAAACGTAATCGATGCAGCCGACTACTTTCTTGATCACAACCACAGCTGTCTCCCGGTACTCAATGGAGACGAGATGGTAGGCATCCTGACCGAAGTGGACTTCATCAAGCTGAGCAAGCGACTTCTCAGCGCCTGAGCCTCCTCAATCCAGGATGTGCGACACCAGCCCATCCGCCAGTTTGGGCTCAAACCAGGTAGACTTGGGTGGCATCACCTCGTTGGCATCAGCCACATCCATCAACGCCTCCATGGTGGTAGGGTAGAAGCTGAAGGCAACAGCCATCTCACCGGAGTTGACCCGCTTCTCCAACTCCCCGAGACCGCGCATGCCTCCAACGAAGTCGATACGATCATCCCGACGCGGGTCACTGATCCCCAGTAGCGGCTCGATCAGGTTGCCATGCAACAGGCTCACATCCAGCGAGCCAACCGGGTCACCGGAAGGTACATGTTCGGAGTGGATATCGAGCCGATACCACTGACCGCCCAGGTACATTCCAAACTGCGTGGGCTTGCCTGGGCGAACCGGCTCGGCACTCATCTCCAGATCAAACGAAGCCGCTGCCTGAGCCAGCAGATCGTCAGCCGAAAGACCATTAAGATCACGGATCACACGATTGTAATCAAGAATTTTCATCTCATCGTGGGCAAAGGCGACCGAAAGAAAATATTGCGCACTGTCGTTGTCACTCTCCTTGGCGACCCTGGATGCCGAAGCAGAACGGTGGTGACCATCCGCAATGTACAATGCATCCATTGCATCAAACAGATCGGTCAACTGCTCAATTTTTACATCATCCTCGATCACCCAGAGCGTATGGCCAATCCCGTCATCTGCAGTGAGATCATAAAGTGGTGCGGCAGAGGTGCTCTCCTCGATAATGGACTTGACCGCATCGTTGGCTCGATAGGTCAATAGCACCGGGCCGGTCTGGGCATTCAGCGCGGTGATTTGCCGCACCCGATCATCCTCTTTCACAGGACGGGTAAACTCATGCTTGCGCACCCGGTTGATATCATAGGCAGCCACCGAAGAGCCAAATACCAGTCCAGTCTGCACATGATCTTCCCAACGCAGGCGGTAGACGTAGTAGCAGGGTTTCTCCTCTCTCATCAACACCCCGTCATCCACCATTCGCTGCAGATTCTCGGCCCCTTTGGTGTAAACCGAAGGGTCGTACGGGTCGGTCCCTTCCGGTAGATCGATCTCCGGCTTGGAGATATGGAGGAAGCTGTTGGGTCGGCCATCGGCACGCACCCGCGCCTCAGCAGTATTCAGGACATCATAGGGGGGGGCAACCACCTCTTCAGCACGTTCAGGCAGGGGGCGAAGACCACGAATGGGAGTAACAAGCATAGAAAAAACCTATCAACTATAATAATTATCAACAAACAGTAGCCACTATAACACCACCGGCATCTGCTGTTCACCCCCCCGTTATATTACAGTGAGACCTTTGCACAACAGCCCTCACAGTTTTCTTGATTATTGAGCCTCCTGGGGAAACTGTTGCGCTTGTTTCTCAAAGTCAGCTTGTCTCACGAGATTTTTACTCGGCAGCCCAACAACCGACCATCCATGTACACTGCCCGGCGGGCAGCAGCCACCGCTATCCAGCCAGGAAGAACCCGCAAAGCCGACCTTAGCCTTGTTTTGCTGAAACGACCTCTTCCACCTTGTCCAGCAGCGAGACAACCTGATTTGAAAGTGGCTCGATCCGCTCGAACATCTGCTCTGCCCGCTCTATCTCGCCCTGGTGTTTCAGATCAACAATCTCGCGAATGGTGTCATGCATCTCTTCGTGAACCCGATCCAGCGCCCTCATTTCAGCAAGCTGGGCATACTGGACCCCCTCCGAGGCCATCCACTGCCCCAGTACACAGTCTCGATGAGAAATCGCCTGATTACTGTCCATCTGGATAACCCCCTCCAGAAATCCACGTATCTTTCCTTTCCATGCCAGATGAGCAGAACGGGCCTTGACGAAGGTATCACAGCAACTGCTGCTACGCTGCACATGGTCGAGCTGGCTCTGGTCCAGCCGGAAAAATTCGACCATCTGCTTCTGTCGGTCCGTGTGGCTGCTCATATCAGTACTCGATGCCGCCGTCTCTTCAACCAGCGCTGCATTCTCCTGCGTCAGGCTATCCATCATCGAAACCGCGTGGTTGACCTGATTGATCCCACGCGTCTGCTCCCTGGCAGCCGCTGCAATCTCGCCAGCAATATCATTGACCTTCTTGACCGACTCCTGGATGGTACTCAACGCCTTGCCACTGCCACTGACCAGTTCACTTCCACTCTCGATTTTCGAGCTGTTCTCCTCGATCAACGCACGAATATCCTTGGCGGCTTCACCGGATCGCTGTGCAAGTGTACGCACCTCACCTGCAACCACCGCAAACCCTCGCCCATGGTCCCCGGCACGGGCCGCCTCCACTGCCGCATTGAGCGCCAGCAGATTGGTCTGAAAGGCAATTCCGTCAATAATCGAGATGATTTCAGATATCTTCTGGCTTGATTCATTGATTCCTTCCATGGCATCGACTGCCTGTGACACCACCTCGGCACCATCAACCGCCAGCGTCAAGGCCTCATTGGCCAGCTCACTGGCCTGAGCCGCACTGGATTCATTCATCTGCACCGCACTCGCCATCTCTTCCATACTGGCAGCGGTCTCTTCCAGACTGGCGGCCTGTTCGCTGGTCCGCTGAGCCAGGTCCTGGCTACCCCTGGAAATCTCTGCGGTTCCCACCTGAATCTGTTGCGCACTCATCCGCACCTGTCCAACCACATTGGCCAGATTGCCTTGTGTCGCATTGATTGCATCCTTCAACACCCCAAAGCTGCCATGGTAGTTTCCGTCAATTCTTGATGTCAGATCCCCTTCGCCCAGCTTGGCCGCGTTGGATACCATCTCTGTGATCGCAGCATAGATTCCCTCCATCGCCATATTGATATCACGCTTGAGTGACTCGAGGTCACCGGCCGCCTCCATCTCCATCCGCTGCTCGAAATGGCCATCCGCCATCTGTCTGACCAGCCGGTTGACCTCCTTGATCATCTCGTTCACGCTGACGACGGTCCGGTTTGCCGACTCACCAATCTGACGGTAGACCCCGTCTCCCTGATCTTCCTCTTTCACGCGCTGGCTGAAATCCCCCTCACCCATTCCGGAAACCACACGATCAATCGACTTCAAAACCGTGTTCATCTGACACTGCGCAGCTTTCATCTGCTTCAGCAGAATGGGGAATCGCCCTCTCAGTCCTCCCGGTTGCGCCTCTCGCTCAAAGTCCCCCTGAGACATACGGCTGACCACAGTCATCGACTCACGAAACACAGTCTCTACCTGATCCAGCATCTCATTGATACTCCATGCACACTGCTCATAGCGGTGCCCCTTGGGAATAGAGACAATTCGGGACTCCAGCAACCCCTGATTGGTGTCACTGGCCACCTCTTCCATCCGACCCAGTAATTTCTGGTCAATCAACAGGGCACGCAACCCCATCGCAGCAACCACTAACCCCGCCTTATTCACCAAATAACCCATAAAACAAGGAGGCGCGCCCTCTAT
>CAYFOR010000137.1:0-6927 GCA_964344785.1 uncultured Piscirickettsiaceae bacterium | reverse complement strand
TCACGTTGGAATGACGGCCTCGCTTCAGGGCCATTTCATATTGGACAAGACTCCGGTTGGACGGAGCCGAAAACAACCAGTAAAATCCCGCTTTCAGTAAACGGTTATGGGAGAGATTCCCTACTCGGGAACACCGAAGGCGCAACTACCCGGAAACGCTCAGGTAAAAGGACCATCACCGGCATATCTGTCATCTCGGATATCAACTGACTCTGGAGAAGATCATCGGATCTACCGAAGGGGACGACGGTCACCGTCTAATCTCTCAGGTTCCTGGACAGAGGGGTATACGTACAAAGGCTGCCAAGATCACTGGGCAGCTTGGAATGGACTCTGTACAGGAACAGCGATGACAGCATTGAAGCAGACAGCACTCAATTCAGCGCACCGGCGTGCCGGGGCACGTATGGTCGATTTTTCCGGCTGGGATATGCCGCTCCACTATGGTTCGCAGGTGGATGAACACCATGCCGTTCGGCAGGGTGCAGGGATGTTCGATGTATCCCACATGGTCGTCAGCGATCTTGAAGGAGAAGAGGCTCAGGCATATTTGCAGCATCTGCTTGCCAATGACGCCGGACGATTGACCCAGCCGGGGAAGGCGCTCTACTCCTGCATGTTGAATGAGCAGGGTGGAGTCATTGATGACCTGATCGTCTACTGGCTGGGAGAGGATCGATACCGGATTGTGACCAATGCAGCTACCCGTGACGGTGATCTGGCGTGGATGGAGCAGCAACGGTCCGCTTTCAAGGCGGCGTTGAGAGAGCAGCCTGATCTGGCGATGGTTGCGGTTCAGGGGCCGGATGCACGGGATGTAGTGCTGAAGTGGTTGAGTAAACCCTCCAGAGAGGTTGTTTCTGCCTTGGGGCGCTTTGTGGCGGCCGAGGTGGCGGAAGGCTTTATTGCCCGCACCGGCTATACCGGTGAAGACGGCTTTGAGGTGATACTGCAGCCGGAGGATGCCGAACCGTTCTGGCAGGCCATGGTCGAACAGGGGGTCAAGCCCTGTGGTCTGGGGGCGCGAGATACCCTGCGTCTGGAGGCCGGAATGATGCTTTACGGTGCGGACATGGATACCACCACCACCCCGCTTGAATCGGCATTGGGGTGGACTGTTGCACTGGAACCTGCCGATCGCGATTTCATCGGCCGTGGCGTACTGGAACAGCAGAAGACAGCAGGCATTCCACGCAAGATGGTGGGTCTGTTGCTGCAGGGAAAGGGAGTGATGCGCGGTCATCAGCAGCTCTTTGTCGGTGACCGGCAGGTGGGGGAGATTACCAGTGGTGGATTCTCCCCTACACTCAACCAGACCATCGCCTTTGCACGCATCGCCAGAGATGTGACGGATGGATGTGAGGTGGATATTCGCGGCAGACGGCTGCCGGTCAAGATTCAGAAACCACTATTTGTCAGGGATGGCAAGGTAGTGGGCTAGCGATTTGGTACCCATTTTTTCCACATAATTGAGGCCTTTATACGGAAAGTGGTTTTGCTTTCGGGCAAGACGCATATTGACAGATTACGATTTTATTGAGGACAGTAGCAATGAGTGAAATTCCAGCAAATTTGAAATACAGCAAGAGTCATGAGTGGGCACAGGAAGAGGGCGGTGTGATTGCAGTGGGAATCAGTGACCATGCCCAGGAGCTATTGGGAGACATTGTCTACGTCGAACTGCCGGAAGTGGGCTCAGAGATTGAAGCAGAGAGTGAGTGTGGTGTGATCGAATCGGTCAAGGCCGCCTCGGATCTCTATGCACCGGTCTCTGGAGAGATTGTCGAGGTGAACGAAGCACTTTCAGAGGCCCCGGAGTCGATCAACGAAACGCCATATGAGGCGTGGATCTTCAAGATTCGCCCGACTGATGACGAGGGGCTCGGTATTCTGCTGGATGCCGAGAGCTACCAGGGTTTGATCGAGTCGGAGTAGGAGTGACCCATGCCCTTTATTCCCCACACCGAGGCCGAGACCCGGAGTATGCTGGAAGCAATCGGGGTCGACAGTATCGAGACACTGTTTGAGGAGATTCCCCCGACCCTGCGCAACAAGGTGGATGAGATTGTGCCGGATGGCCTGAGCGAGATGGAGATCGGTCAGATCATGCGTGCCCGTGCGGGCCGTGATGATGGACAACTCTGTTTTGCCGGAGGGGGTGCCTATCAGCACCACATTCCATCGGCCGTCTGGGAACTGACCACCCGTGGTGAGTTCTATTCGGCCTATACCCCATACCAGGCGGAGGCCAGCCAGGGAACGCTGCAACTGCTGTACGAATATCAGTCGATGATGTCCAGCCTGATGGGGATGGAGGTCTCCAATGCCTCGCTCTACGATGGGGCTTCGGCACTGGCAGAAGCGGTGTTGATGGCGGTGCGTGCCAACCGCAAGGCAAAATCGAAACGGGTGTTGATTCCAAGGACGGTCCACCCCGGCTACCGCAAGGTGGTCCGAACGCTGGTGAGCCATCAGGGAATTGAACTGGTTGAGCTGGATTATGACGCATCGACTGGATGCGTTGATCCCGTCTCTCTGCAGATTAGTGAGGAGGACCCCGGTTACACCGCACTGGTGGTGCCACTGCCGGGATATCTGGGTACGCTGGAGGATGTTCATGCACTGACCGACTGGGCGCATGAGAACGGGATGCTGGTGATCGCATCGGTCAATCCGCTGGCAATGAGCATGTTGACACCACCCGGTGAGTGGGGTGAGAAAGGGGCTGACATCGCCTGTGGAGAGGGGCAACCGTTGGGTATTCCGCTCAGTTCCGGCGGCCCCTACTTCGGTTTTCTCTGTTGTCGGCAGCCATTGGTGCGGCAGCTTCCGGGACGCCTGATCGGGCGTACCGTGGACCTGGAGGGGAGAGCGGGATTTGCGCTGACCCTGCAGGCGCGTGAGCAGCATATCCGCCGCTCCAAGGCGACCTCCAATATCTGCACCAATCAGGGGCTGATGGTGACTGCGGCCACCATTTTCATGAGCCTGATGGGGGCAACCGGGATTGAGCAGATGGCGGTTGCCTCACACCGGAACAGCGAGCGGCTGGTCAGCCGTTTGGCTGCGATTGACGGGGTATCGATACGTTTTGACGGGCCAAGGTTTCATGAGGCGGTGGTAACCCTGCCAAAACCTGTCGCCAAGGTATTGGAGGCACTCGCCGAGGAGCGAATTGTGGGTGGTATCGATCTCTCGGCCGACTATCCGGAGCTGGGTAATGCGTTGTTGGTCTGCGCAACCGAACTGCGAACTGAGGCGGAGATTGAGCGTTTTGCCACCCGATTGGAGCAGATTGTATGTTGATTTTTGAGCGTTCGAGTGAAGGGCGGGTCAACCGTGCCCAACGTACCACTGAAGAGACAGCTGGTGTAGACATCCCGGACAGCCTGCGCCGGAAGCAGCGGCTCGCACTGCCGGAAATATCCGAACTGCAGGGTGTGCGTCACTATACTCAACTCTCCCAGCAGAACTTTTCGATCGATACCCATTTCTATCCGCTCGGCTCCTGTACCATGAAGTACAACCCGCGTGGATCGAACGGTCTCTCCATGCTCTCCGGTTTCCTCAACCGCCACCCGGCGGGTGATGCGTCACTGGGGCAGGGGGTGCTGGAGACACTGTATGAGTTGCAGCAGATGCTCTGTGAGGTGACCGGTATGGATGCGGCCTCACTGACGCCGGCGGCGGGTGCGCAGGGTGAGTTTGCCGGGGTTGCGATGATCCGCGCCTATCACGATGCACGGGGCGATGATGCCCGTTGCGAGATTCTGGTACCCGACGCAGCCCATGGCACCAACCCCGCCTCTGCTGTGATGTGTGGCTACAAGGTTCGGGAGATTCCGACCCAGGCGGATGGCGATGTCGATATCGACGCACTGAAGAAGGTGGTTGGACCACAGACGGCCGGCATCATGCTGACCAACCCCTCCACATTGGGCGTGTTTGAGCGGGAGATTGAGCAGATTGCGGCCATCATCCACCAGGCGGGTGGCCTGCTCTACTACGATGGGGCCAATCTCAATGCCATTCTGGGCAAGGCCCGTCCGGGTGACATGGGCTTTGATGTGATTCATATCAACGTGCACAAGACCTTCTCGACACCACACGGGGGAGGCGGGCCCGGTGCCGGGCCGGTGGTGGCAAATGAGCGTCTGGCACCCTATCTGCCGATCCCGATGGTGGGCGTTGATGTGGTTGAGGGCGAACAACGCTATCGCTGGCTCTCGGAGCAGGATCGCCCCGATACCATTGGTCGACTCTCTGCCTGGTCCGGCAATATAGGGGTGCTGCTGCGCGCTGCCATCTATGCACGAATGCTGGGTCGTGAGGGGATGCTCCGGGTTGCGGAGTATTCAGTACTCAATGCCAACTATCTGATGAAGCAACTGGAGCGGGCAGGCTTCACCCTGGCAATTCCGGATCGCCGTGCCACCCATGAGTTTATCGTGACTCTGAAGAAGGAGGCGAAGGAGCTGGAGGTCAATGCGATGGATGTCGCCAAACGGCTGCTCGATTTTGGGCATCACGCACCGACCACCTACTTTCCGCTGCTGGTGCCGGAATGTCTGCTGATCGAGCCCACCGAGACCGAGGACAAGGCGACACTGGATGCCTTTGTCGATGCGATGGTGGAGATTCTTGATGAGGCAAAGAGCAATCCGGAGCAGGTCAAGGGGGCACCCTGGACCCTGCCTGTACGGCGTCTGGATGATGTACGTGCCGCCAGAGAGCTGGACCTGAACTGGTATAATCGCTGACCTTCGAAATCAAGGTGCTACGCACGAGGGGGTCTTGATTGCCTCCTGTGTGTATAGTCTATGTATTACAATAAGTTGTTGATAGAACAATAAAGGGAGAGTTGCTGATGACCGCGCTGATATGTGGTTCCTATGCCTTTGACCAGATCATGGTCTTTCCGGATCAATTCAAAAACCATATTCTGCCGGACAAGGTTCACATGCTGAATGTCTCCTTCCTGGTACCGGATATGCGGCGTGAGTTTGGTGGTACCGCAGGGAATATCGCCTATAACCTGAAGATGCTGGGGGAGATCGGCTGGCCGATGGCAACGGTCGGGAAGGACTTTGCCCCTTATCGGAGCTGGCTGGAAGAGCATGAGATCTCCACCACCTTTCTGCATGAACTGGAGGACCAGTATACCGCCCAGGCCTTCATTACCACCGATATGGATGACAACCAGATCACCGCATTTCATCCAGGGGCGATGAACTGGTCGCATCTCAATCAGGTCAGTGATGCCAACGGGGTCTCCATCGGTATTGTCTCACCGGATGGACGTCAGGGGATGGTAGAGCATGCAGCCCAGTTCGCCGAATCGGATATCCCCTTCGTCTTTGATCCAGGTCAGGGGTTGCCGATGTTCGGCAAGGAGGATCTGCTCACCTTCATCGACCAGGCCACCTGGATTACCGTCAACGACTATGAGTCCGCACTGATGCAGGAGCGTACCGGACTTTCAGTCTTTGAGATGGCACAGCAGGTGGATGCACTGGTTGTCACACTGGGCGGGAAAGGGTCGGTGATCTATACCGGCGGCCACCGCATCGATATTGCGCCGGTCGAGGTCACCCATGCAGTCGATCCAACCGGTTGCGGCGATGCCTTCCGTGCCGGACTGCTGTATGGATTGATGAACAAGTTGGAGTGGAAGACCACCGGGCAGATCGCCTCACTGATGGGTGCGATCAAGATTGAGTCGCATGGTACCCAGAATCACAGCTTTACCATGGAGGCATTCAGGGAGCGTTATCACGGTGCCTATGGCGAGGATTTCTAGCGATCCGTTTCAGTGATATTTGTGAGGATGGCCGGTTGGTTCCGGCTGTGCTCTGTGATGGGTGTCTGTTCAGAAAATCCGTAGCTCGCTGGTCAATGCTGTAGTCGGATGACTACTTCTCGTGTGTTGCGCCAAAGCAGTGGAGCAGCTCGTGGCCCAGCGTTCTCATCGCGTCGTCATCGTTCCAGTTGTAGGGCATCATGGTGTGGATTTCGCAACTGCCATCGCGTTTGCTGATGGCGTAGCCGTTCACACCAGGGCCGCGCAGGTCGACCAACTCCTGTTTGGTATGGAAGAAGACGGAGACCTTGCTTACGGTGTGGCGTACATCCAGTGCAGAGTGGTACTTCTTGTGTTTGGTGTGGTGTTTGATATGTGCGTACGGGTTGCTCTGCTTCAACATCGCTACGGTGCGTGCCTGGGCCTTCGGTGAACTGTAGGAGTAGCCTTTGTTCTCGACCGCAGCCTGACCGTTTACGGTGATCATCAACAGAAAAAGTGAACTGAAGAGGGTAGTAAAGGTTTTCATGGTGGCAGTCTCTGGCAGTGTGTAGTGGTTATGCTTTGAGTTAGAGCAAGCACTGTGCCAGCCTTCGAAATGGCCTCTTTTTTCTTGTCAAGATATTGAAATTAAATAGTTTGATTGTAAGGATCGGCTGCTGAGGGCAACCGTTGCCGTTGCCGTCGGCAAAGTTGGTGTGTGATCCCATGGTTGCTGGAGGTATCATCTGAAGGATCATGGACTCCAGAAAATGGATACATCTACTGCGCTGGATGGGCACCACAACCGGTGTGGTTGGGGCGGTACTGGTTGCGTTGAATATCGAGCAGAGCCGCTATGGATTCATCGCCCTGCTGGTTTCTGCGCTGCTGTACAGCTACACCTCATGGAGAGACCGGGACTTTCCGATGCTCTCTCTTCAGGTAACCTTTATCGGTATCGATCTGTTGGGAATCATCCGCTGGTTCTGATGGTAACTGGGCACAAGCTGGAAGAGAGTCGGTTTGCAGGGTGGCTGCGATTCAAACTGATGTGGTAACAGCCTAAACCATGAAGAGCCTAAAGAACAGCAAGAGTCTTGTCCAATATGAAATGGCCCTGAAGCGAGGCCGTCATTCCAACGTGA
>CAYFOR010000136.1:0-6995 GCA_964344785.1 uncultured Piscirickettsiaceae bacterium | reverse complement strand
GAAAATATGTGCGAGTCAGCCGTTGAAATGACCGTTTGGTGAATAAGGCGGGTTACAAATAAATCATTCCAGGTTGGTAGTGATGAGGGTGACACAGTTCAGCTATCAATTGCTGAACTCACAACAGATGGTTTGAACTTAACTGGAAGCTCAGAAGGGAGTACAACTGCAACAATTGAAAATTTTGTTAATGAGTCCGGTCAAATTGTAACTTTTGACCTTGAAGGCATAACTGTTAGCTTCACTGGAACTGGATCAGCAGATCAGTCTGGAAATGCAACTGCACTGAATACTGCTTTAACAACAGTTAGTGCATCATTGACTGCAGCAGGAATCAGTTTTACTCAAGTTGGCAGCACGATTGAATTAACCAAAAATGATCAGTCAACAATTGATATAACCAACTATTCTGCTACACCTGCTTTTGATGAGCATCTCATTTCGGGGGCTAGCACAAATGAAATAGAGGTTGGTGATATTGATAATGATGGTGATATTGACGTATTAGCAGGAACAGGACTATATATAAATGATGGTAGTGAAAACTTCTCAGCGAGTTCGGTTTCAGATGCAGGCGTTAACGAAAATGATTTGGTAGATTTAGATGGAGATGGCGATTTGGATATTGTCTCTTTAGGGACAGCAACCAATGACTTTAGCTGGCTTGAAAATGATGGTTCTGGATCATTTACTACGCACACGGTAAATACGGGATCATCACAAACTAATGTTTGGCATACGCATCCAATAGATTTAGATCAAGATGGAGATATGGATGTTCTGTCAACTCAAGATGGTAGAGTAGTTTGGTTTGAAAACGATGGATCTGAAAATTTTACTGAAAATATACTTTTTGATTTTGATGCAATCACTAGTAACTACCAAACACGTCAAATAAAGGCGGCGGACTTTGATAATGACGGAGATATTGACATAGTTTATTCAGCCGGTGATATATACAGTACAAATGATGTAGGCATAGAATTTCTAAGAAATAATGGCTCGAACTCTTTTACAAGATATAATGTTACAAGTGCAGATGAATTTGCTCCATATATAAAGGTTATTGATTTAGATGGGGACAATGATCTAGATTTTATAGCTTCTCGAGGAGCTGCTAATTCATTAAGTATCTATACATATAATGGCGGCGGTTCTTTTACCCGAACCCAAATCACAGTAAGTAGTTCTCAAGGTGTTGATGCAGCTGATATCGATGCTGATGGTGATATCGATTTTGTAAATAACTCGCATATTTCTGGCACTAGCTGGTATGAGAATGATGGTTCACAAAACTTTACATCAACCGTTGTTTCAACTACTGATGGTGTACCTGACGATATTGTCATTACTGATTTAGATGGTGACGGCGATCAGGATATTGTTCATGTGGGTAATGATGTTTACTGGCAAGAACACCTTTCAGCCGGGTTCACCTTAACGTCCACAGGATCATCTTCCGGCAGTACAACACTTGACTCTACAAGTAATCGTTCTGGTTCAGTACAACCGCCACCAAACAACTACAGTCTTTCAACACAAGACAGAGCGATGTCATCAATGACAACCATTGATAATGCGCTAAAAACTATCTCTTCAGAGAGGGCCAAGTTGGGAGCATTCCATAATCGGATGGAACATAGAGTATCTAATCTGGAAACGCTGAGAGCCAACACTGCGGCCAGCCGGTCCAGAATTGAGGACACCGACTATGCTGTTGAAAGCGCTTCTCTAGCAAAAACCTCCATTCTGAAGCAGGCATCGACTGCCATGATTGCCCATGCAAATCAGCAGCAGAAACTGGTTCTGCAACTTCTAAAGCAATCTACATAAGAGGTATTTGATAAACTTCCTGATGTGTCATCACAGCCGCTGATGATGTTCAAGCAGTGCTCGCATACTGTCAGCCATTTCCGTGCGAAGTGCCCCCTGATCCAGTCTCCAACGCCAGTTTCCGTCGGCAACGCCGGGAATATTCATCCGTTGCTCACTGCCCAGCCCAAGCAGGTCCTGCATCGGTAGAATGACAGCCTCTGCATTGGATGCCAGTAGTCGGTCGATCATCTGCCAGTGAAGCGGGGGTGGGGTGTCGTGCAGACCCAGTCGTTCACGGACCAAGTGTTGGGTACCGTGGTCCAGCGATTGGTACCAGCCGACAAGCGTGTCATTGTCATGGGTTCCACTGTAGGCGATGGCGTGAGGGATATGGTTGCCGGGAAGATGGGGATTGTTTGGATCACCATCAAAACCGAACTGCAGGACTACCATGCCTGGCAGTTGATGGTTGTCTCGCAGTGCGATGACATCCGGGCTGATGTCCCCAAGGTCTTCGGCGATGATCGGTAGCCGATTACCCAGTTCGGTGTTGAGTGTTGCAAGCAGCTCATCGCCCGGGCTGGGATGCCAACTGCCGGCACGTGCATCTTCCGCATCGGCCGGGACTGACCAGTAGGAGCTCAATCCGCGAAAGTGGTCGAATCGCACCTGGTCAACCCGTTTGAGTACCGCCTTGAAGCGCTCGATCCACCAGCGAAACCCCTGCTCCTGATGCTGTTCCCATCGATAGGTCGGGTTACCCCAGAGCTGGCCGGTTTCGGAGAAGTAGTCGGGTGGCACGCCGGAGACAGTGACGGGTTGGCCGGTCGGACCGAGATTGAACAGGTCGCGGTGTGCCCACACCTCCATGCTGTCAAAGGCACAGAGGAAGGGGAGGTCGCCCAGTATGGTGATGCCACGCTGCTGACACTGATGAAAAGTGGCGCACCACTGCTGATCAAATAGGAACTGCTGTTGCTCGATTCGCAGCAGCTCCTGGGCATGCTCTTGCTCCAGTCGGGCAAGTGCAGCCGGATCACGGTCACGCAGTGGCTCGGGCCAGTCTACCCAGGAGCGAAGTTCCTGCTGCCGATGGATCAGGGTGAAAAGTGCATAGTCACGTAGCCAATACCGGTTTTCATCACGGTATTGTTGCATCGCATCCGGTGTGATGTTGTCGGCCTGTTGTTCCCAGCCTTTCGGGAGGAGTGCCTCGTTACCGGCAAAGCTGCAGCTGCTGTTGTATGGAGAGCGGTCTGCAGAGGTCGGGTTCAGTGGAAGCACCTGCCAGATGGAGAACCCGGCAGTGCCAAGAAAGTCCAGCAGTGGTGGTACATCACTCAGCGTACCATGTAAGTCTGAGCCTGGAAGTGAAGTGGGGTGGAGCAGTAAACCGGCCTTACGATCCATTACTCTCTCCAGACGGTCGTTGTTGCAGGAACAGTTTCATGGTGTGTATGAAGTCCGGCTGTGTTATCCATTGGCCAGCTTCATGGTGCCGGTCCCTCCAGCCTCTCCTGCACGTGGGTCGATCTGCTGGTAGAGGCTGTCAGGTATGGCCAGACCGGCCATCTGATAGAGGTTCTGCAGATGGGTGCGATAGAGTAGGTCGAACTCATTTGCAGCAATACTGGGCGGGTTCTCGCCAAGCCACCAGAACCAGTCGGAGCTTTCGCAGATTGCCAACTGGTCGTCCAGAAGAGGGTGCCGTTGTGGATCGTTCAGATGCGGCTGTACAGCATTGGCGGCATCACACAGTAGATCCCAGGCGAGATTCTTTTCGTGATTGCCGATCCAGGTTGCCAGGGTACCATGCACCCAGCTCCCGGCAGTGACTTTCTCCACCTCGATTGCCTGCTCTGATGTGCCGGTGTCCAGGGCCTTGCAGAAGGTGGTCAGCTCAATCTCGGGATGCTCTGCGAGTTTCTGGTAGAGCGTGCGCAGAAAGTGCCAACCGTTCTGGGGGTAGTGCTCCCATGCATTCTCTCCATCCATGATGATGGATAGCAGTTGGTCAGGATGCCAGTCGTCACTGTCGCGGATGGCGAGGATATGGTTGATCAGGTCATGCAGTGCATCATCCGAGTGCCACGGTGCATAGACAAAGCCGATACGGTCGGATATCCCGTCACAACGGGCGAAGCAGTAGAGGTCGGTGTTGTCGAGTTTGAGCGGGGCGCCAGGCGCTCGCTCTGCTGATAGCTGATTGCTGTTGAGTGTGTTGCGCCAGACCTGTTCGCCGGTTGCACACCAGCGGAAACCAAACTCCTCGGCCATGCGCAAGGTATCGCTGCTGACCGCGCCTTCGGAAGGCCATAGCCCTTTGGGCAAAACACCGAAATGGTGCTGGAAGCGCTCAATCCCATGTTTGAAATGCCAGCGGGCACGCTCTTCACCGGACGGATATTGGGTCGTTGGCAATGGCGCGCCAGGCAGGCTCTCGGTTGCCACCTTATGGTCAATCAGTAGTGGGATAATCGGGTGGGCATAGGGAGAGAGTGCGAGTTCGATCACGCCCTGCTGATGGAGCTTGCGGTATCTGGGGATCAGGTCATGCAGGGTCTGCTGAATCAGTTCCAACAGTGCCCTGCGGTCATCGGCGGTATAGAAGCTGCTTTTTTGATAGAGGCGATCCGAAGCCTCACTGGTTTGACGAATGCTCTCTCCAAGCCAACTGATATGGTGCCAGACAAGCAGGTCATACAGGTAGCTGTCACTCAGGTAGCAGGCGGAGACTTTACCTTCGACCACACCGCGTCCTGTTTCAGCCAGAGACTGATAGGGCGCATGGCTGGCAATCATCTGTTGCTCCTGGGCCCGGAGACAGGCCTTGACCAACTGACAGCGTGGTTCCTCCTCGTTGGGCAGGGGGCGGGTGTCGGCTAGATAGCCGAGTAGTGGGTCACTGAGCGGGGTGCCCTGTTTCAGGTAGTCGATCAGTTCGAGGTCGTACCACTCGATCTCATCCAGCAGGGTGGGTACGAAGTTGACCACTGCATGGGCGCCCTCCACGGTCTCCAGATGGTAGGCCATGTCGGCATAATCCTTGATGGCATGGAGATAGGTCCAGGGTTGCTCAACATCGCTGCTGACAAGGTTTCGGTAGTTCGGCTGGTGCATGTGCCAGCATAGGGTAAGGCGTATCGGAGGTCTGTTCATTGCCGCATTGTATACTCAAAGCAGTTGGAATTTCCGCAAGGCGGCAAGCGAGTGAATCCCCAGAAGCATAGACTAACTATGTGACTGAGGTGAGCAAGCGCGGCCAACACCGCGGAAACTTCAAGTGCGAAGAGTATAACAGTGCTGGTGCAGGGCAAGGACTTCTTTAATGGTAACTATTCACGGTATCCGTAACTGATTCAGAGGCATTGTTATCTGACCGCCTGAGTCGTGTAGTCGTTCTCCCAGTGGCTCCGCGTTACCAGAACGATGCCGCCATCGGTTACGGTAAAACGTTTGCGATCTTCCTCTTCATTGAAGCCGATCTCGGTTCCATCCGGGACGACTGTATTCTTGTCGAGAATGGCATTCTTGATATGGCAGTGTGAACCGATTTTGGAGTTTGGAAGGATGACACTGTTATTGATTGTGGAGTGACTCTCGACCCGCACACCGGAGAAGAGTAGCGAGCAGATCACGGAGGCACCCGAGACGATGCAGCCGCCGGAGACCATCGAATCCACGGCCATGCCACGCCGGTCATCATCATTGAAGACAAACTTGGCTGGCGGCAGTTGTGGCTGGTAGCTCCAGATTGGCCAGTTACTGTCATAGAGGTCAAGCTGTGGCTTGATCTGAACCAGCTCCATATTGGCATGCCAATAGGAGTCCAGGGTGCCGACATCCCGCCAGAATGACTGGACACCTTCCGGATTGGTGAAAGGATACGCGTAGACCTGATAGTCCGGGTAGATTCTCGGCAATATATCTTTGCCGAAGTCGTGTGATGAGTCCGGGTTTCTGGCATCTTCAATCAGCTTCTGGCGCAGAAAGTCCGCATTGAAGATATAGATCCCCATGGATGCCAGAGCGATTCCGGGTTTTCCCGGAATCTCCGGGGGGTGGGGGGGCTTCTCGACAAATCCGGCAATCCGCATATCGTCATCAACCTGCATCACACCAAAACGTGTCGCCTCGGAGACCGGTACTTCCAGGCAGACTACCGAGACGTCTGCACCACGGTCAGCATGTTCGGTGATCAGGGGGCCGTAATCCATCTTGTAGACATGGTCACCACCCAGTATCAACACATATTCCGGGCTGTGACTGCGGATGATGTCCAGATTCTGATAGACCGCATCGGCTGTACCGCTATACCAGCTCTTCTCCAGACGCTGCTGTGCAGGCAGTATCTCGACAAACTCACCGATTTCGTCACGTAGAAAGTTCCAGGCCCGCTTGAGATGATGGATCAGGGAGTGTGCCTTGTATTGGGTCAGGACGCAGATACGTTTGATCCCGGAGTTGACGCAGTTGGAGAGTGGAAAATCGATGATTCGAAATTTGCCGCCAAAGGGTACGGCAGGCTTTGCACGCCATCGCGTCAGCTCTCCCATGCGACTGCCTTCACCACCAGCAAGGACAACAGCCAGGGTTTTGCGCAGAAGAAGGCTGTCTACACGGGCGTGGCAACTGCTGCAATCGGGGGTTTTTCTGGATGGGATCGGCATGCGTCAGGTCGTACTGTCTGTCAGTGGGTCAGTGTTTCGATGTGGGCTTCAATCATCTTCTCTGCCGTTGCCCAATCCTCCTCTTCATACCCAGGCTCAAAGTTGCGTTTCTCTGCCAGATAGTATGCCGCCTCCTGAATCATCTTGTAGCGCTGCTCTGGCGTGATCATGCGGATGGGGGTTCTGGCGGCACTTTTCTTTTTCGTTGCTTTCTTTTTGGTGACAGCCTTCTTTTTGGAAACGGCTTTTTTCTTGGTCGGGGCTTTTTTCTTTACTGGAGAGGGGGACGCCTTCTTCTTGGCAACTACCTTTTTCTTGGCAACACTTTTCTTTTTGGTGGAGGCTTTCTTCTTGACAGCAGTCTTGGTTTTCTCTTCGGCCATTTTGGGGTTCCTGTGCGGTGGTTCTGTTTGGATAAAAACAGCGTATATTTAGTTGTTATAGGGATATTATAAGCCACTGGTGTCCCAACGTTACAGGCCAAAAACTCATTTGACTGCATAAAACACT
>CAYFOR010000135.1:0-6997 GCA_964344785.1 uncultured Piscirickettsiaceae bacterium | reverse complement strand
TGTTTTATGCAGTCAAATGAGTTTTTGGCCTGTAACGTTGGGACACCAGTGATTCAAACTGTTTTTTGGTCAAGTCTGACTGCAGTGCCAGATGTGCCATACCGATCACGGCATTCATCGGTGTGCGTATCTCATGGCTCATACTGGCAACAAATTCACTTTTGGCACGGCTCGCAGCTTCTGCTGCATCACGCGCCTTGTCCAGTTCGACTTCGTCACGTAGCTGTCGGTTCGCAGAATCTACCGCTTCCAACAGGTGGTGAAAGTGCCCCATCAGGATTTCGATCTCATCTCCTCTTGGGCGGGGATAGGGATCGGTCTCCTCGAGTGTCTGTGCCTGTTCAACGACATAGAGGCTCAATTTACGAATACGCAGAACCAGCCAGAAGGCAATGATCCCTACGGCGAGAATCATCACCACGGCAAAATAGAGCCGTTGTTTACGACTCTCCTGGCGGATCAACTCGATTCGCTGTTCGGCGACCCGCCTGCTTACAAAAGAGGCCAACTGGAAGGTAATATCCGATGCCCCATAATCAAAGCTTTCCCGGTTGACCTGAAGATAGCTCTGTGAGAATCCGTTGATGGATTGATGGCTGGGTATCTGGTTTGGATGGCTGCTGGCAATGACAAAATCTCTCTTTTCATCGATCAGCGTCAGTACACTGTCGTTTTCGATCTGAACTCCCTTGGCCTGCTTCATGAAAACATTATCGATTTTTGCGGCCAGTATTAAAATTGCACTCAGCTCACCGGTATCAGATCGTATCTCCTTTGCGGAGAGGATATAGGGGGCACCGGCAATGACGGTCATGTAGGACTGGTTATGGGACAGTTTCTGTAAAAGCTGGCTGGCAAACAGTAATTCGTCCGGTACGGTACCGATATCCATTTTTCCGTAAAAATAATAGGTTTCCTGCGATTGACCATCCGGGGCATACAGCAAGGCAAAACGGCTGCTGAAAAAGGCCCGCAACAGAGAGGATGGAGGCAGCCAGGACGGCTTTCTGGTGTGCTGAACAACTGTGGAGGTACCTCTTTCCAGCCAATCTTGTGATGACAGGTGTTTCTGCAGGTTTGCATGATGGCTGATCATCTGTGCCAGTAGATGCACCTTACGGACATGAAGATCAAACAGTGCATGATCTTCCTTTGCCTGGTATTGAGACTCTTCGACCACCTCCTTGATGAGCAATTCATCCAGATATCTGGACTGAATGAAATCCATCAGCAGATAGATACAGAGTCCCAGTACTGTAATCAGTACCAGTAACTTGGATTGGATGGAAAATTGGCTCAACATCTCGTATTACACTAGCGCATATCTGCCAAAGCGGGGCCGCCAATCAGCTCCTCCCTTTCGAAACGCCAGCCGGCATCCTGCAGTTGAGTATAGGGGATGAAGCCAAACTTCGGGTCAACCTGTCCGATATTGTTCTTCAGATAAGTAACCAGTTCAGTTGCGTAGCGGTTGGCCAGATGTTCCGGCTGCCAGGTTGTCAGATTGTAAACACGGTAAAAGGGATACCTCCCCTTGAGTACATCCTGCTCATCAAACGGACTCACCCCATTGATGTCGACGGCCTTGACGTCGCCCTGGGTCGCTTCGCGCCTGGTCATCCACAATGTTTCATAACCCAGGGCGAAAGGGTCTGATGCGACAGCACTGATCATGTTGGAAATGGTGCTGACTTCGTTCAGGCGAGGCGAGAACAGGTTTTCGTTATCCAGTATGCTGCGCCAGTGACCAGGACGGTTTTTGCAGTGCAGTCGACCGACCGGCTGAATGATATCGGTTCCATGTGGATTGTACTGGCTGCCAACTTCTTGCCAGGAAACAATATCCCCCAGAAACATTGACTGAACTGTTTTCCTGTCCAGCGTATCGACAGGATTATCCGGATGCATCAGGATTACCAGAGGCGCAATGGCCAATGTATGAAATTCAAGGCCTGGTAAACGGTCACTGGTACCGGCTGGGCAGCAAAACCCGGCAATGTCGGCCTGTTTTTTGTTGAGTTTGCCCGCGGAAATTCCACAAGTGCCTTCCTGTACGGCAATTTTCAACTGTTTCTCATGGGCATATTGTTCAATCAACGGAAGCAGTGCCGGGTACAACTGTTGGTCCAGAGTTACCGCAACATCGGTTTCCCGAGCCCAATCAATACGTGTAATATCTTTCTCCAACCAGCTTCCGGGCATTTCAACCTGTACCTTGGGATCAGTGAACTCAGGCCCGGTGAGTCCGTCCGGAAGCTCACCTGCTGCAGCGGCAGAAATGGCAGGCATTGAGAAAATAAGGGTTAAAAAGAGCCTCATTTTGATTTGCATAGAGATATCCCCCGGGAATTTTCACTGTTGTGGAAAACAACCATCGACCGAGCCGGTTTCAAAACCGTTAAAACAAGGCAAATGGGAGCCCTTGGGGGGCTACTGTCGAGTGCCTGTCAATCCCCCCCCCTTGTCTTGACAGCTCTTCTCCTCTTGAACCTGGATATACCCTTGACTCATTGATCGGAGTACCGGTATACCTGCGTCATACCCTCAATATCGGCCTCAAGGCTATCACTATCACCGATATGACTCAATCCACGAAGAGATTTTGGGGTGCTTCGAAAGAGTACCGGTGGTCGTCATGATTGGTGGTGTGTGGTGATTGAGGTTGTTTCAGTTTGGCGTGAACAGAGATTACGACTTCATGCTCTCGATTGGCAGATATTTTGAAAGCGTCTTTATCAACAGCTCTCTGTTGATCGGCTTTTCAAGGAAGTCATTACAGCCTGCAGCAATGAAAGCCTCCCGATGCTTCTGCATTACATTTGCAGTCAGCGCAATGACCGGAATGGGGTTTTCACCAGCCTTGATTTGACGGGTCGCCTCCAATCCGTCCATGACCGGCATCTGCATATCCATCAATACCAGATCAAAGCGGTGCTGTTTCACCATCTCTACCGCCTCTTTGCCGTTTTCTGCCAGCGTGATGGCAATCCCAAGAGTTTCCATCATCCGCTTGACCAGTGTCTGAATGGCAGAAATATCCTCTGCAAGCAATATATGGCCAACAAAGTGGTCAGTCATTGGACTACGATGAGGTTGGGTGGTGGTTTCGGCTTCAATGCGGCCTCCATCACTTTCATCGGTGGTGTGATAGGGGAGTCTCAAGACGAAGGTGGAGCCATGGCCATACTCACTGGTTGCAGTCAGTGTGCCGCCCATCAAATCGGTAAACTGTTTAGCGATATACAGGCCCAGGCCTGCTCCCCCAAACCGCCGATTGATAGCGCCATCCAGTTGCTCAAACCGCTTGAACAGCCTGTTCATATTCTCTGGCTGAATACCGATACCGGTATCCGACACGACAAACTGAAGTTGGTTGTCAGTTACGTCCGTGGTCAGTGAAACGCCACCTTTTTCGGTGAATTTGATGCCATTGCTTACAAGGTTGAGCAGAATCTGCTTGATACGCTGGCTATCTCCGATCAGTATGTTGGGTGCACGGTTTTTCTGTTCAATCGTTAGCTCCAGCCCTTTTTCACTGACGCTATGAGAGAGCATGCCGTGTACTTCATCCAACAGCAGAGAAAGCGAGTAGGGGCCTTCATGGAGATCAAGGTTTCCAGAGTCAACCTTGCAGATATCGAGGATATCATTGACCAGAGCCAACTGGTTTTCGCCTGAGCTGCGGATCTGGGAGAGATATTCCAGATGCTCCGGCTCTTTGACCTCATCAGACAGAATCTCGCAAAATCCCAGTATTGAAGCGAGTGGCGTTCTCAACTCATGACTCATGGTGGCCATGAAGTCATCCTTGGCCTTTTTTTCCTTTTGCAGCATTTGCAGTGAATGCTCCAGTTCCAATGTGCGTGCTCTGACACGATCCTCCAGATTCTGTTTTTCCTGCTTCTCTGTCCACTGGTAACGGGCAAGCTGCAGCTGGGTGTTGACCCGGGCCAGCAATATTCCGAGATCGACCGGTTTGGAGATGAAGTCGGAGCCACCCGCAGAAAAGCCCTCTACAACAAACTCGGCATCCGTCTCGGCGGTCAGGAAGATAATCGGAATCTCTGATGGTGGGTAATGTTTGCGGATTCTCCTGCAAACCGCGTATCCATCCATTTCGGGCATTACGATGTCAAGCAGGATGATGTCGGGCTTTCCCGACTGGACGATCTCCAGAGCGAGCTTGCCGTTGTTGGCGATCATCACTTCATGATTTGCCTTTTCCAGGCTGTTTCCCAGTGTTTGCAGGTTGATTACATCGTCATCAACGATGAGCACCCGTGTCTGTTGATCACCCCCCATGTCGGTAGCCTCCCTGTTTTCGCCTAACCACCATTCAAGGTGACCTCCTCCACAGCTCCCCCTCCAACTGTTCCAGCGCCTGCGTGAAATTCATTTCCAGGATCAGTTGATGAACGGGCGCATACCGCCGCCCCTCTTCGTTTTCCCCCAATATCTGGACAAGCCGGTTTGAAAGCTCAAAGGCGGTGACACGGTTCTTGCGTAGTGCCTCCTCCAGTTCTGTCAGTGTCTCATCCCGTTGTGCGGCATTGTGCGCAATAAAGTCGTCAGAGGGAGTCTGAAGCTCGGCAACGTATTTCTCAATCCCGGGCAGCTCTGTAGAGAGTCGATCGATCGCATCGGATATGACATCCAGCTCATTTCTGGCCTGGGTCATGGTGCTTTCATCCGGATGTTTCAATAGCTGATTGAGCCTGTTTGCACTTGCAAAGAGTACATTGGCTCGCAGATTCCCACTGGTTCCCTTGAGACTGTGCGCAATCTCTTCTGCACGCACCCAGTCTTCCCGGTCCAGTGCCGTCTGAATCGACTCCATATCCTTTCGTGCCTTGGATTCCAGCCGCTGCAGCAGGCGAGGCAAACTGCTGCTTTCACCCACGACCTGGAGTGCACTGTGCAGATCGACACTGTCAAAGGTGTCGGAATCCGGTCCATGGATGGCAGGCTCGGCGATATCATGGGATTCCTCACCCTGTTGACGGTTCGACAACTGTGCCAGAAGCTGGATCAGTTGGCTGGGGTTGAATGGCTTTGAGATAAAGTCGTTCATGCCCGCCTCCAGGCAGTGCTCCCGGTCCTGTCTGGTCACATTGGCGGTCATTGCAATGACCGGCAGGGTGTGCCACTGCTCGTTTTGACGTATTCTGCGGGTTGCCTCCAGACCATCCATCACCGGCATCTGGATATCCATCAACACCACATCGAAGCGATCAGGATTTTGTGCCAGCAGTGCCAACGCCTCTTCGCCGTGCCCGGCGACCTCAACCGTTGCGCCCTGTCGTATCAGCAGCGAGGTCATGACCTCCTGATTGACCTCATTGTCTTCAACCAGCAACAGCTGCATCTCCTGCAGGAACTGCTGCGAGGTTGTGGACAGCTCAACCTCCTCGCTGTACTGGTGGTGAAACAGTTGCACGAGGGTGTCAAACAGGTTGGAGTGGGTGATCGGCTTGACCAGCACGGCATCCGCCACCTCACGCAGCTCGGTCTGATCCATCATCTCGCGACCATAGGCACTGTTCATGATCACCAGTGGTGGTTTTTCGAGCAGCATCTGCTTGATCTCCCGTGCCGCGTCGATCCCGTTCAACCCGGGAAGTCGCCAGTCCATCAGAACGCAATCAAGTTGCTTCCCGGACTGGAAGAGTCCCTTGACGGTATTGATCGCCTCTTCAGCGGAGTGAGCCGACAGGGTTGAGGCACCCAGATCCCGAGCCATCTTCTCGGCGGCCTCCAGTGCAATCGAGTCGTCGTCCACCAGCAGCAGCGTCAGGTCATTCAGCAGAATCTCCTTGTAGGGGCGATAGACCACCTCCTCCCTGCTGATATCAAACGGCAGATCGATACTGAAGAGACTGCCTTTTCCGATCGTGCTTTCAACCGCGACCTGGCCGCCCATCAGCTCTACCAGTTGCTTGACAATCGTGAGCCCCAGTCCGGAGCCTCCATACTTGCGGGTGATGGAGCCATCGGCCTGTTCGAACGGGGTAAAGAGGTTGTTCATGGTGGGTGGGTCCATACCGATGCCGGTATCGGAAACCATGAACCGCAGTATGACTTCATGTTCCAGTATGGAGACCATGCTGATTTCAAGGAGGACATGGCCCTGGTCTGTGAATTTGATGGCATTGCTCAGCAGGTTGGTCAGAATCTGGTTGAGCCGCAAGGAGTCGCCAACCAGACTTTTTTCGATCTCTCCATCAATTTGAAATCTCAGCTCGATATCCCGTTCTCTTGCCAGGGTACGGGCTACATTGAACAAGCTGTCGATGGATTGATCGAGGGAGAATGGGGTGTGCTCAATCTCCAGTTTTCCGGCCTCGATTTTGGAGTAGTCGAGGATGTCGTTGATCAGTCGCAGCAGCAGATTGGCGGAGTGCTCGATCTTCTCGACCTGTTTTCGTACCTCCTGTGTGAGCGGTTCTTGCAGGACAAGGTAGGTGAGCCCGATGATGCCGTTCATCGGGGTCCGGATCTCATGGCTCATCGATGCAAGAAATTCGTCTTTGGCCCGTTCGACGGCACGTCGGTCGGTAATATCCTGGCTGGTGCCAATCATCTTGATCGGGTTGCTTCTGTTATCAAACAGGATGGTTCCGTCTGCCTTGATCCAGCGTATGTCACCATTTGGGTGAACGACCCGGAATTCGGTCTCATAGGGGCGGATACCTTCGATCGCAGCATGCAATTCCCGCGTGGCGCTATCCAGATCATCGGGATGTATCCCTTCTTCCCACGCGCTGTATGCACCGTTGAAATTTCCCTCATCCATCCCATAGAGACGATACATCCTGCTGTCCCACACCAGTGTCTTGTCTGTGATGTTGTATTCCCAAATGCCGATCGAGGCGGATTCGGCGGCGATCTGGGCTCTTTTCTCCGACTCGTCCCGCATTGCCCGCTCTTCCAGCAGCCTGTTGTTGTAACCCCGCCTTATTCACCAAACGGTCATTTCAACGGCTGACTCGCACATATT
>CAYFOR010000134.1:0-7003 GCA_964344785.1 uncultured Piscirickettsiaceae bacterium | reverse complement strand
TCAATAACCAATTGAATTTATTCGATTAAACGTTGGGACACCAGTGAGTTACCATAATAATTTATAGCAATAATACGATTGTTGTCATCTTAATGGGGTTTTTAATACCTTGGGATATGTTGACTTTCAGAAACCACTCTCCTCAATCAATACACGTTGTAACGCATCCCACCCTCGCTGCAGATAGGTAGTCGGCTCTGCCTCTACCACAACCTTGCCGCGCAACACACCTACCGGAAAGCGCTGTGATGCAGTGGCGACAAAGGTAACCCGGTAGTAACTGTCCTGCAGATCAAGCACACCATCACGACGCTGACGTACCGGCAATTCACCCTGGTAGAGTGATGCCAGCAAGGGTTCATCCAGCATGGCAAGGTTGGTTACAGCAATCTCATCCAGCTTCAGGGCAAGCTCGTCCGTTTGTTCCATCTCGGGCAGGAAGCGTGCGACCGCCCCCTCTTTCAGGCGATATAACTCACGTTCATGAAAATAGCCCACCAGGTTTGGCTGCATACCATCCGCAATGGTCAGCAGCGCATCCCCCTTGCCCACCCACTGCCCTTGACTGTGCTGTCGATTCATCTCGATGATCTCACCACCAACCGGAGCATGCACCTCTTGTCGCAACAGACGCTGCTCAAGCTTGTGCAACCGTGCCTGTAGCGACTCCAAACCCTGCTGTTCCACCCGGATCGAGTTTCTCCCCTTCTGCTTCATCTGGGCACGCTCCAGCCGGGCTCGCTGATCGGCAATCTGCAGATTGAGAAGCGCCTCCTGGTGGGTCAATGCACTCATCTCGATCTCCAGCAGTAGCTGCCCGGCCTCAACCTCTGCCCCCTGCTCAACATGGATCGATACAATCCTGCCGTTCTCGGGCGCATAGACCCGCTGCTGTTTTGCCTGCTGCCACACCGCAGGGGCCGCAACCTCGCTCTTCCATGGAACCATCAAACCTCCCACTCCAACCAACAGCAACACAACCAGCAGACGATTGCTCCACCTCCAGCGAAACTGTCCACGTAGCGCCCAACTGCCGCGCAGTTCCGACACCACCGGTTTGACCACCAGAACAGCCATCTCCACAACCAGCAAGACAATACCCAGCACCTTGAACAGCAGCAGATAGGCAGCGGCTGCAAGCGCGACATAAACAAGAAGACGATAGACCCAGGTGAGGTAGGCATAACCAATCAGCCAGACAGAGCCGCTTTTTGATTCTCCGGGCAGAGGCAATGATGCGGGCAATCCGAAGAGCCATGCGCGCAGATAACCGCGCCCCAACTCGAAGGCACGCGCCTGCAGATTGGGAATATCCCAGGCATCGGAGAGCAGAAAGTACCCATCGAAACGCATGAATGGATTGAGATTGACCAGAAAGGTCATGCCCCATGTCGTCACGGCAATGGTGAAGGCAATGGCCTTCGGCAGCCCCTCCGGCAGCCAGAGCCAGCAAAATGAGGCAATGATCGCCAGTATGGTCTCTGCGATAACACCGGCAGAACCAATCCAGAGGCGTGCATTGCGGCTGCGCAGACGCCAGGCATCACTGGTATCGGTGTAGAGCACCGGCCAGAAGAACATGAAGACCACACCAAACGTCGGAACCCGCAAGCCATACCATTTGGCGGTCAGCCCATGCCCCAGCTCATGGATCAGCTTGCTGAAGAGAATCGCGACAGCAAAGGCAGCAACGCCCAACGGGCTCTGAAAGGCGGTAAAGGTATGAAGAAACTGCTCCCACTGCTGAAACAGCATCAGTATGGAGAGTATCCCCAGCGACAACACTCCCAGAAGAAAGAAGGGTGAGAAGAGAAAACCGACAAAGCGGCTCATATTGCCCAGCATGCGATCCGGATGGAGCAGCGGGATCTTGAAGTAGAACAGCGAGTACTCCCGACCACCACCATCTGCAGGTTGTGGCGACCCGGCCAGGCGGTTCTCCCGCAAAAAACGGATCAATTGCTGCAGACGTTGCTCTGTCACCTCCACCAATCCGATACGATTGACCTCCTGCAGCAGCGCATCCACCGAGCCGAGGCGAAAACGCGAGAGTAGTTCGAACTCGATCCAGCCGATGCGAAAATAGCGATTACGCAACGGATCATGCAGGGTCCAGGTTGGTGCACCGTTGCGCAGTGGCGGCCCTTCGAACAGGTTCAGGTCCTCGCGCAGCGATGGCAGTGACTCTTCCGACATCAGGCCATCCACTGTCGCAGCCACTGCAGTGGCTTGCGAAACAGGTAGAAGAACAGCGTGGTCTCTTCCCCATAGATCTTGCCGGTACCACGCTCGCCCACCCGAAAAGGCTGTCCACCCGGGTGATCGATCAACTCGGCGGTAACCCGATAGGCCAGCACTCCCTGTGGCGACAGCTCGGACTGGTAGGCAACTCTCTTGAAACGGGCCGATATCCGCTGGTTGCTCCGGCTGTAGAGAAACAGATCCACCTCTCCACTCTCTGAAAAGTTCAACAGATCTTCAACCGCCAACCACATCTCGACCTCAATTCGAGATTCATCTGCCAGCATGATCACCCCCTCACCGATTCGTACCGGTCTCCCCTTCCAGGTATGGGTCTCGGTGTTAATCACTACCCCACTGGCTGGCGCCGTCACACGCCCTCTGCTCAACTGCTTGAGAATCCACTCTACCCGCCTTTTGCTCTGCTCGATTCTGGAACGCAGAGACTCCAGTTCCTCTCCATCCGATCCGGCAAACACCTTTTGTGATGCACTTAACAGTTCTGCCTCTGCAATCTCCACCTCTTGCTGCTCGATCGAGAGCTGGCTTTGCAGTTCCTGATCATCCAGCGTGAAGAGTTGCGCCCCCTTCTCCACATACTGGTTGGGTTCGACCCAGACCCGGTCGATGACACCATCCAGTGGAGCGGTTACCGTCTCGGGGTCGATGGCTACGATCTCTGCCGGTGCCAACGCGGATTGACGCATCGGTATCATGAACAGTGCGACCAGCAACAGTAGCAGTGCCGCTCTGCGCAGTGGAGAGCGAACAAGCCAGCCACCGATCCTTGTCATCCAGCGCCGTCGATACCAGTGCCGCTCCAATACCACGGATGCAGCCTCGGCCAGGCGGTTCAGCACCACCTGCTCCTGTTCGCTCCACGGTGCCTGACGACTCAACCATAGACCACCCAACATCTGTTGACGGTCGGTATTCAGTGGCAGAAAGAGTGCATTTCCGCGGACATGCTCTGGCCACTCCCTGGCGAGTGGGCCGGAAAGCAGTTCGGCATCTACTACCATTGCCGCAACCGGTTTCTCTCTGCGCAGGTAGCGATTGACCACCGTTGCCATCCACTGAAGATAGGGGGCATGCGGGTCCGGTGCGGTAACCGACGTTGCCTGAACTACCCTGAGTTGCCCCCCCTGCTGCACCCAGAGTATCGCCTGATCATAGGTGATCAGGCTTTTGAGTTGATTGACCAACAGGAATGCCAGTGCATCGACCGACTCTGTCTTGAACAGGCTCGACTCCAGTTGCAGCAGCACCGACAGTGGATCGGCCTGTCGGCTATTGCTGGACGGGTCCACTTTCAATCTCCTGAATGGGCGCAGCCGAAGTATTCTCAATCTCCTTGCAGACTTCACATGCTTGCTTGACCCGATTGACAGAGCGGTCCACCTCGCCACGGGTGATGCCCATTGCAACCGCCTGGTTGATCAGGTTGGCCAGCTCCTCCGGGCTCGGCTTGATCATTCCCATCAACACCGAACTGAGCGCCACCTCCCGATCCATCCCGTCCAGCACGGCCTGGCGGAACAGTGCCGGAGCGTTTTTCTGATCCTTCTTGACCGCATTGACCAACACCATGTCGACTCCATCCCGAATGATCTCAACCGGATGTGAAGCCGTCTCCGGCTTCTCCTGGTCCAGCAGGCGGTCCTCGGGCGGGACCGTGGTGTAGCGCTCCGAATCGGCATCAGGATTCTGTTTCGGGTCCAGTATGGGGCCGGTAAGGCGGTGTGTCAGCCGGGTCAGAAAGTTCTCATCACCGGTTTCATCACTTTCACGCGCAGCCGACTGACTCTGCTGCGCGGAACGCTGTGCTGCAGTGGACTCCTGACATTGAGAACGATCGGCTGCCGAAGGCAACGTCATCAACAACTCAAGCACCACCTTATACTGCTGGTCACTCTCGTAACCGGCCGCCACCACCTTGGCTGCACGGATCTTGCGCTGAATCTGTCTTCTGAAGTTGTAGTTTCGCTTGGCAACACTGGAGACGGTGCTATCTCCGTTCAGTGCAAAGCCATACACCTGCCCCATCAACGCCCGATAGGCGTTGCGCTTCCCCTGTTTCTTGGCGGTAATCTGCCGGGTCTGTGCGCTCAATCCGGCTGCACTGCCGATCCCTTCCGCAGTAAACAGGACGGTACAGCGGGCAGAGACTTGAAATGGATGGATGAACAGCGCCAAACAGAACAGGACAGTCCATCTGTACGGCCGCCCTGTATGCTGTCCCCATCTCGATACATTCATCACCTCAGAGTACCACTCCCTCTGAAAGGACTGAAGAGGGAATCTTCAGTCAGACCTCACTACAGCTCCCGTTTGCGGAAGAAGTATTGCCCGCTCTTGTTGATTCCAGACTCGACGGAAGGTGGTGCATTCTGTTTGTCGCGGCTGTACAACGGCTTCAGACCTCTGTCTGCCTGCCCTGAGCTGTCACTGGCCATTCTGATCTGTCCATCCTCTCCAATGGTGGTCTTCTTCTTGGGCACCTTTTTTGACAGAGGGGGCTCGCCACCTCCATCAGACACTTTTCCAGAGTGATTCCGTGGCTTCGACGGCTTCAGATAGACCTTCTCTTTGGTGAGTTCACCGGCTGGTTTGGCCTGGGCAACCGTCATCGGGGTGAGATCCGGAATGATCGCCCCGGACTCTGCCACCTGTTCCACCGCTATCGGTTCACTCGCATCCGCCGCCAAAGGGTTCTCTTTCAAATAAGAGACCACATTCAGTGCAAAACCGGCAATAGAAAGAATATCCATGATCTACTCCTGTCTCAACTCAGTCGAATTTCAACCAGTCAGGTAATAATCCAGAAAGATCAAACTGCGACAGCAACAGCCCCTCATCCGGCTCATCAACACAGCTATGATCTTCACGCTCTACAGGTATGGACAACGTCATCTCCATTCTCACCTCATACACATCCTCTGCAATCTGCTGTACAGAGACCACTCTGGCTCCCCGAATCAGCGCATCCACATGGATGCGGAACCGGTCATCCCTGACCGCCATCGACGAGATGGTCGTACTGCCTGTGAGACGAAAGCCATATACCTGCTCGGCCATCGTACGGTAGGCATCCAGTTTGGCTGAACGAATCGCCAATAGCTGTTGCTGCCCGACCGTTGCCCACTCTTCCGTGGATGTACCGAAACCGATTGCGGTGAAATTCCGAACCGCCCGCTCAACCTGTGGTTCAGCGCATCCGATTCCGGCACCATCGGCAGAGAGGCTCAATAGCGGAGCGACCAATACCATTCTGACAACACGTTTCAAATCCACAAAAAATTGACACTGTCCATTACCCTAACCCTGTTAGAGCAATCGACATGCCAACAGAAAATTGACGGCTGAAATAGAGAGATCATGGAGCACTACCGAGGCAGCCAATACCCCGGTGTGCTCCATGGATAGATATCTGAAAGGCTTTCAGTTCAGCCTGAATATTGAAACCAGTTTGGAAAGTTCATCTGCCTGCTCGTTCAGTTGTGAACTGGATGCAGCGGTCTCTTCCACCAGTGCCGCATTTTGCTGCGTTGAGCTGTCGAGCTGTCCAACCGCATTATTGACCTGGCTGATTCCCTGCTTCTGCTCACGAGTGGCTGCTTCGATCTCGCCCGTGATGTCGTTCATCTTCTTGACGGATTCCTTGATCATACTGAGCGCACTGCCACTCTCTTCAACGAGTGTCGTTCCCTGACTGATCTTGTTGGTCGTATCTTCAATGAGTGATTTGATCTCTTTTGCCGCCTCGGCACTACGCTGTGCCAGACTACGTACCTCTCCCGCCACTACCGCAAAGCCCCTGCCATGCTCACCGGCGCGAGCAGCCTCCACTGCAGCATTCAGTGCCAGCAGATTGGTCTGAAACGCAATACCATCGATCATCCCGATAATGTCGGCAATCTTCTTGCTGGATTCATTAATCTCTTCCATCGAATCAATCGCCTGAGTCACCACGCTGTTCCCCTCATTCGCACGCAACAGGGATTCGGAGGCAAGTTGACTGGCCTGCGCGGCATAATCCGCATTCATCGATACCGTACCGGTCATCTCCTCCATGCTTGCCGCCGTCTCCTCCAGACTCGCCGCCTGCTGGGCGGTTCTTGAGGAGAGATCCGTACTCCCCTTGGAGATCTCACTGGAACCATACTTCACCCGTTGGGATGCCCCTCGCACCTTATCCACGATTCTGGAAAAGTTGCCCTGAGTGGCGTTGATCGAATCCTTCAGCACCTCCAAGGCACCGCTGTAGTCACCCGCAACGGTATGACGCAGATCACCTTCACCAAGATAGTTACTCACCTCTACAACCTTGTTCAATGCCTCCTGAAGGGATGCTACAGAATGGTTCAGATTGTATTTCAACCGCTCCAGATCCCCCGATGCATCCACATTGACCCGAACGTCAAACTGGCCGTTGGCCACACCATCCATCACGCTGTTGATCTCACCTACAATCGCATCCATCGACTCCATTGATGCGGTCGCCTGATCAAGCATGCGCCTGAACTCCCCGTCCATCTCGACATTTTCCAGACGAAAGCTGAAGTTTCCATCTGAAATCGCGCCCATCAGCTCGGTCAACGCCTCCGTCGTACGCTGCATACTCTCTGCAGATCCATTGACACCCTCTTTCAGACTGAGCAGGTCGCCACGCAGATCCGCCGTAACCCGGCTGTCGAAAACACCTTTCCTGATTACTCACAAAATACAGCCAAATCCAAAAGGTGACCTATACTCATAGTAA
>CAYFOR010000133.1:0-7194 GCA_964344785.1 uncultured Piscirickettsiaceae bacterium | reverse complement strand
CACGTTGGAATGACGGCCTCGCTTCAGGGCCATTTCATATTGGACAAGACTACCGGTTTACATTCTTCGAACATCGGGTATACACTCGGTAGGCGTGGGTTAATCGTGTCGAGGAGGAGTGGAGCATGTTCGAAACGGCTGAGTTGGGGAGAAAGGTCAGCAAGGGGGACTTCAAGAAGCTGGTACCCGATCTTAGGGTGCAGTTGCTGGAGGTTCAGCAGCAGGTGCGTCAGGCACAGATTCCGGTTGTGATTCTATTGGCGGGTGTCGACGGGGCCGGCAAGGGGGAGACGGTCAACCTGCTGAATGAGTGGATGGACCCTCGCTGGATTCAGACACACGCCTATAACGAGCCTTCGGATGAGGAGCAGGAGCGCCCCAAGTACTGGCGCTACTGGCGGGATCTGCCCAGTCGCGGTACGGTTGCACTGTTCATGAGTGCCTGGTACTCCAGCCCGATTCTTGACTGGGTGCACGAAGATACGGACCTCAATGATCTGGATGAAGAGCTCAGCAAGATCAATACCTTTGAGAAGATGCTGATCAACGATGGGGCGATCGTGATCAAATTCTGGATGCATCTGAGCAAGAAGGCGCAGAAGAAACGGCTGAAACAGCTGGAGGCCGATCCGTTGCTGCGCTGGAAGGTGACCGAGGATGATTGGAAGAACTGGCGGCTCTATGAGCGTTTTATCGAGGCGGCCGAGCGCACCATGCAGAAGAGCAGTACTGGCCGTGCCAGTTGGCACATCATCGAAGGTGAGGACAGCCACTATCGCAGTCTGGCGGTTGCCGAGATTATCCGGGATACCCTGAGGCGTGAGGTGGAGCAGAGACGGCTTGCTTCCGAAGAGGTGCCGGTGGCGGTACAGGAGGAGTCAAGCCATGATGGTCTGGACAGTGTCACCGAAACCCTGCATAGCCAACCCAGTATTGTGGATCGGCTGAAAAGTGATCTGGTACTGCCGAAGGGAGAGTACAAGGCTGCACTGAAGGAGCAGCAGGCAAGGTTGAGCGAACTGTTTCGGCGTGCACGAAGAGAGGGACGGGGTGATTCAATCATCCTGCTGTTTGAAGGGGATGATGCTGCAGGCAAGGGTGGGGCCATTCGCCGTATCACGGCGGCGCTGGATGCACGCTCCTATCGGGTGATACCGATTGCGGCACCCACCGATGAGGAGCGTGCCCACCACTATCTCTGGCGTTTCTGGCGTCATATCCCGCGCAAGGGACGGGTGACCATCTATGACCGGAGCTGGTATGGACGAGTACTGGTCGAGCGGGTGGAGCAGTTTGCCAGGGAGCATGAGTGGCGTCGAGCCTATAGTGAGATCAATGATTTCGAGGAGCACCTGGTCAATGGTGGGACACTGCTGTTGAAGTTCTGGATTCACGTGGACCCGGATGTACAGCTGGAGCGTTTCAAGTTGCGTGAAGTGACTCCTCACAAGGCGTGGAAGTTGACCGATGAGGACTGGAGAAATCGCGAGAAGCGGCCGCTCTATCAGGCGGCAGTGGATGACATGATTCAGCGTACCAGCTCGACCATTGCCCCCTGGTTTCTGATTGAAGGCAACGACAAGAACTTTGCGCGGATCAAGGTACTGAAGACGGTGTGTGACCAGCTCCAGGCACAGTTGGATCATGACTGAGCGGTGTGGGACAGGATGGTGATTACCATCCAAGATTCAAACAACGGCAGATCGATACCACCGGTCTCTGGCCGGTTCGATTGAAGGGGTGCGAAAGCCGCCCTGCAGGTTGTTGGTACTGAGTCGGGAGCCTGATTGAGTGGATATGATAATAATGAATAAGGAGCATATTGATGGAACAGGCAGCAGATGAGATTGATCTCAAGTCCAGTGAACTCTATCTCAACAGAGAGCTGACCTGGCTCAACTTCAATCGTCGGGTACTGCACGAGGCGGAAGATAGCCGTAACCCGCTGCTGGAGCGGGTCAAGTTTCTGGCGATCGTCAGCAACAATCTTGATGAGTTCTTCATGAAGCGTATTGGTGGGCTCAAGCAGCAGGTAGCGGCAGGCTACAAGGAACGCACCATTGATGGGCGTACACCTGCCGAACAGATCTGTGAATCCAATACGTTTGTGCGTGAGCTGCAGCAGCTATCGAGCGAAATCTGGGCTGGACTCAAGCATGAGTTGGCCGCTGAGGATATCCGTGTCGCCTGCTATGATGATCTGACTGCATCCGAACAGGCAGAGATGCGTGCTGCCTTTCAGGAGAAGGTACTGCCGTTGCTGACACCACTGGCAATGGACCCTTCCCACCCCTTTCCGTTCATCTCCAACCTCAATCTGAACCTGTTGGTGACGCTACGCTATCCACAGGAGGAGGCACCGGTACTGGCACGCATCAAGGTGCCGGTCACCAAGGCATTCTCTCCCCGCTACTATCCGGTCAGCAAGAGTGGTGACCGTTGTACCTTTATCCTGCTGGAGGATCTGATTACCCATAACCTCGACCTCCTCTTTCCGGGGATGGAGGTCGTCTCCCATGAGATGTTCCGCATCACCCGTAATGCCAGTGTGGAGAAGAATGAGGATACTGCCGATGACCTGCTGTCGATGATCGAGTCGGAGGTCAAGGAGCGTCACTTCGCCCAGATTGTACGGCTGGAGGTGAGCAAGGGGTTCGACCCGGTCCACTACGGGATGCTGGCGGCCGAGCTGGGGCTGAATCTGGAGGATGATGTCTTTGAGCTGGAGAATCTGGCGATGCATGATCTCTTTCAGATCGCCTCACTCGACTATCCTGCACTGCATGATGCCGAGCTTCACCCGACAGAACACCCGCTACTTGCGCAGAACAGTCAGAATATTTTCCATATCATTCGCAATAACGGGCCACTGTTGCTCCACCACCCCTATCAGTCGTTTGCCAACTCGGTCGAGCGTTTTGTGCGTGAGGCCAGTACCGACCCCAAGGTACTGGGCATCAAGATGACCCTCTATCGCACGGCACCGGATGGAAAACTCATTCAGCACCTGATTCATGCAGTACAGAACGGCAAGCAGGTGGCCGTACTGGTGGAGATCAAGGCCCGTTTCGATGAGGCGGCCAATATCCGCTGGGCACGTGAGCTTGAGAAGCAGGGTATCCATGTGATCTATGGTGTGGTCGGACTCAAGACCCACTGCAAGACCATTCTGGTGGTGCGCCAGGATTACAATGGTCTGGCACGCTACTGCCATGTAGGAACCGGCAACTACCATGGCGGTACGGCCCGGCTCTATACCGATTATGGGCTGTTGACCCGTGATGAGAGCATCGGTCAGGATCTGACCGAGCTTTTCAATCTGTTGACCGGTTACGGGCCCAAGGAGCGGGAGTATCGCAAGATACTGACTTCACCCAAGGTGATGAAGCGCACCCTGATCGAGAAGATCGAGCGTGAGATTGAGCATCAGCGTCAGCACCAGAATGGATTGATCCAGTTCAAGATGAATGCGCTGGAAGACAAGGATATGGTGCGTGCGCTCTATCGTGCAGCCTTGGCAGGCGTCAAGATCGATCTGATCATTCGTGATACCTGTCGGTTGCGACCGGGCGTTGTCGGGTTGAGTGAGACGGTCAGCGTGATCAGTATTGTCGGCCGCTTTCTGGAACATGGTCGTATCTACTATTTTTTCAATGGCGGGGATGAGGAGTACTTCATCGGCTCCGCTGATGCGATGAAGCGCAATCTCGAGAGCCGTGTGGAGGTGCTGGCCCCGATTGAGGAGCCACCCCTGCGTCAGGAGCTGCGGATGAGCCTGGATGCCCAGCTGGGTGATAAGCGTGGTGCGTGGGAGATGCAGCCGGATGGCAGTTATATCCAGCGAAACCCGGAGAAGAGTAACCGCAGTGCCCAGTTACTGCTGCATGAGGCTGCCGAGAAGAGCATGAATGCGGCGCTAAAGCATCGTGAGGCGCAGGTCCGAGACAAGCTGTTGAATCGTTTCAAGAAACGGCTTGAAGGGTAGCTCCAAGGAGGCATAATAACCCACCTCTCCCCCCGGGTGGGGCATTTGATACCCACTCAAACATCGAGAACGGGTACAATCCCCACAGCGCCAGCCACCTGTAACTATTTTGATAGAGGCTGGGAATGGGAGTCGATGTTGTTCGCATAGCGGCTCCTCCGCTGTTTTGTTGGGATAATCTAACTGGAGGATCGAGTGGGGAGTTGGATTGGGTTCGTTCGCGGCCTTGCCGGTTCCATTATTGTTCTGTTTTTCTCTCTGGCTGTGTCCAGCGTTGCGGTGGCGTCCAGCTTTCCTCATCAGGATGAGCACCTGCTGCATATCGATATTCAGAAACATCACACGATTGGTGTGCTCTCTTTTCGGGGTGGTCCTGCGGCACTGCGTCGCTGGAGTGAGACAGCGCGCTATCTCAGTAACGCGATCGTGGGCCACCATTTCCGTATCAAGCCGTTGAGCCATCGTGGTATTCAAGAAGAGCTGGCGACGGGTTCCATCGACTTTCTATTGACCAATCCGGGGCACTATATCGAGTTGGCCAGCGAGCACGCACTGGAGCCGTTGGTGACACTGATCAACCGTCGCAATGGCAGGAAAACATCGGAATTTGGTTCCGTCATCTTTGTAAGGGCGAGCAATGATCAGATACAGTCGATCGCCGATCTTTCCGGCAGGTCACTGGCTGCAGTCAATCCGGTTGCATTTGGAGGTTATCGGATCGGCAAACAGGTGCTGATTGAGCATGGGATCGATCCCGAGATCGATCTGCATGAGCTCCGTTTTACCGGATTTCCAATGCGTCAGATCCTTGATGCGGTGCTTGAGGGGCAGGTCGATGCCGGGATCTTTCGAAGCGACCTGCTGGAGGGAATGGCTGCACGGGGGTGGCTGGATCTGGAACAGATTCGGTTGCTGAACCCGCAGCAGAAGGATGAGTACCCATTTTTGTTGAGCAGCCCGCTCTACCCCGAGTGGCCGTTTCTTGCCACACACGCGGTCGATGATGTGCTGCAGGAGAAGGTTGCCTCCGTACTTCAATCGATCAAGGCGGATGACCCGGTCGCCTTGACCGGTGGCTACTCTGGATGGAACAAGGCAGCCGACTACGGCGCTGTCGAACGGCTCTATCAATCTCTGGATGTATTCGATGAAGATGAGAGCTTCGAAGAGGTGGTTGCTGTTCTGGTTGTATTGCTGATACTGCCGCTGTTCTATGTGCTGAGTCGCTTGAGTTCGAGGCTCTGGTTGTTGAGAGTCGGAGGAGCCTTGACGATACTGCTGTTGGTGTTGCTGGCCTTCTATTACTATCAGAAACAGCAGTTGGAGACGGTGAAAACAGGTCTTGATGCACGCATGGAGGTGGCAGTTCAGACCTTGACGGACTCCGTCTCCTCGATCGTTCGTGACGCCTACCGTAGCGTGGGTGCATTGGTGAGACAGGAAATTGCGCTCTACCATCAAAGACCGACAGATGAACAGTCGCTTGATCGATTGATCTCTTCTCTCGAACAGCGACTTGATCATGATCAGGTTACATGGCTGGCCGTTGCGATTACCGATGTTTTTGGTGATATCGAACGACTTCATCTGAAAGGGGGTGTCGAGGACAATACCCCCGGCTATCTGTGTCGCAACAATCTGCGCTTCTACCAGCACAATGAGCCGACCCCAAGTGTCAGTGCGGTTGCGGTTCATCGTGCGAGGAGTGGCGAAGGCAGGCACTTTGATGTGCTGGTGCCGATGAATATTCTGGGTGAACAGCGCATGGTATTGATTACAATCGATATTTCAGAGGTGCTCTCGATTGTGATCCAGCAGGCACAGAATGCGGGACAACCGTTGGTCATTGCCCGGCGCGATACCGGTGCTGTGGAGATCTCAAGCATTGGCGTCAAGGAAGACCCACGCCAGTTCACTGCTGTGCTACAGCCCTATACGGAAGAGAGCTACCGATTCACACGCCTGATTCCGGCAACGGGCTGGTTCGTTTACGGTCTTCAGGACCCTCGCATCCTCGAGAGTGTTCGCTGGAAGATCTGGGGACCATTCCTGGTCGGTTACGGTCTGTTTGCGCTGGTCATCCTCTACTATCTCTACTATACCTATCGCATGGAGAGCCGGTTGAAAGGTGCGGTGCGTCGTTCGGATCTCGCACAGCGTCGCATGGAGTCACTCTTCTCATCGATGAATGAAGGGTTGTTGGTCGTCGACAATTCCGGACGGGTTGTCAGGGCAAATCGCCGATTGCTGGGTTTGGTTGGAATGTCGGAGCAGGAGCTGAGAGGACAACCCTTCAAAAGCCTCTTTCAGCAAGAGAGTGAGACAACCAATGAGGACTTTCAGCTGATCCAGCAGAGGCTTCAGATATTGATTGATGAATCGGATCTGGACCTGCTCAAGTTCTGCGCCGATGCACCCATCGCGATGCTGTTGGTCAATGCCAGCGGGAATGTGGTTGCAGCCAGCAAAGTGTTGCTGAGTGATTATGGCTGGAAGGCCGAGAATCTGGTGGGTGGGAAGCTGACAGAGCTGCTGCCCCAGAGGGTTCGGGGGGTGCATGATCAGTGGGTTGCGCAGTATCTCTCCTCTCCGGCTCCACGCGAAATGGGAGGGGATGGTCTCCGGCTGGGCATCATGGACCGTTCAGGCAGGGAGATTGAGGTACAGGTGGGACTGATTCCCGTCATGATCAGTGATGAGCAGCATGTATTGGCAATCCTTAACGGGCGTCTGGAGTACGATCATTGGGATATCTTTCTGCTCTCTTCCATTGGCAGAGAGTTTGACAGGATGGGTAGTGGAGATCTGCTCAGAGGTCAGAGACGGCTCATACTTGCAGGAGGAGAGAAGACACTGCCTGTACAGCTCTCCTCATCTCTGCTGGATCAGCTGGAGGACGACAAGCCTGAATCGATCGACGGTGCGGTGATTGTTATTCGCGACCTGACCGATCTCAGAGCGGTGCGTGAGGCAACCCGGGCAAAGGACGATTTTCTTGCCTCGATGAGTCATGAGCTGAGAACGCCACTCACCTCGATCATCGGCAATAGTGAGTTGCTGTCCGAAATGGAGGTCAGCCCGGATCAGCGGGGCCTGGTTGAGGCGATCCAGTCAGCGGGCCGCACTCAATTGGCATTGGTAAACGATATTCTGGACCACTGGTGTCCCAACGTTACAGGCCAAAAACTCATTTGACTGCATAAAACACT
>CAYFOR010000132.1:0-7884 GCA_964344785.1 uncultured Piscirickettsiaceae bacterium | reverse complement strand
CGTCATCAATAACCAATTGAATTTATTCGATTAAACGTTGGGACACCAGTGTTGTCAGAGTACTAATTTCTTGCAGGTCATGCCTCATCAACACGACAGGATTCAGAGCAATGTCAAAAAACAACAAAGAGTCACTCACACTACGTTTCGGACTGGCTCTTGGAGGGATCACCCTGCTGACCTTTTCCAGCATGTTGAGTTCTATTTTCATCACGGAATCAATCACCGGAATGGGGAGCGCCATCAATCAGGCCGGATCACTCCGAATGGAATCCTTCCGCATTGCCACGGATCTGGTCAACCGGGTTGTCGCACTGGAACGAAAGCCTGAAGAGAGCAATCCGTCAGAGACGAACCATGTCGAGAACTTCGAATCCAGACTGCATAGTCCCAGGCTGAAGCAGGCTATTCCTGACGACCCGGAAAGCCCCATTTATCAGGCCTATCAGGAGGTACACCATCGCTGGGAAAAACGATTCAAGCCGATTCTGCTCGCCTATGAGAAGATGGGAGCGACCCCGGAACACCTCTCGAGCCAGCAACTCTCCTCACACTGGACCAGTATTTCACGCAACACCCGTGAGCTCATTGGTCAGCGCTACATTACCCATGTCGACCACTTTGTCGCCACAATCGACAATCTGGTGAAGAAGATCGAGCTGGAGAACGAGCAACAGATCCGGAACCTCCACATGATCGAAACGGGAAGTCTCTTCATCGCACTGTTGATCGTCCTCTCAACCATGCTCTTCCTCAACAACCATATTCTCATCCCGCTGCAGAGCCTGTTACTGGCGACAGAGAAAATACGTAGCGGGGACTTCAGCTATCGGGCATCGGTCTATGGCAACAACGAGCTGTCCGAACTCTCCAACACCTTCAATGCTATGTCTGAAGAGCTCTCGGTCACCTATATCAATTTCGAACAGGAGATCCAGCAGAAGACCCATGATCTGAGGAACAAGCGCAATGCCATGGAACTGCTCTACAACACATCCACAATCTTGAGCAAGAATCCAACACATCCTGACAGTTACAAGAATATCCTGGAGCAGATCAAGCGCTTTCTCAATATCGATTCCGGGCTGATTTGCCTCTCCAACAGCAACGCCGACAGTGGCTATGTGCTGGCAACAACACTACAGCAGCACAGTTGTGCCACCGGTTGTCACGACTGCATTGCACAGCCGCATGATGAGAAAGACAGCCGGTATAACATTCCCATCCAGGACAGCAACCGCTCCTATGGACTGTTGACGCTTCAACCGGATAGTGAACTGGACAGCTGGCAAACCTCGGCACTGAAGGTGGTTTCCGAACAGATTGCTTCGGCAATCAACATTGCCCGCGGTTCTGCCCAGGAGCGCGAGAGCCTGATCAATGAAGAGCGCAGCAGTATCGCACGTGAACTGCATGACTCACTTGCCCAATCACTCACCTATCTGAAAATTGAGGTCAGTCGAATCCAGACTCTGTTATCCGGTACCAGTGACTGCAGTCCGATTGAAGAGATTGTTGCCGATGTTCGCCAGGAACTGAATAATGCCTATCGTCAATTGAGAGAGCTGTTGACCACATTCCGCCTGAACATTGAGACCGATGAGTTCAGCAATACCATATTGCAGGCCGTCGAGGATTTCAGGCAGCGGGGTGATATCAACATCATGCTGGACAACCGCCTGGGTGAATGTAGAATCAATCCTCACGAAGCCGTTCACCTGATTTATATTCTGCGCGAAGCACTCAACAACATCTATCAACATGCCAGCGCTTCCAAGGCATGGATTGAACTGCGATGCGCCCCGACAGGTATCATTACACTCTCTGTTCAGGACAATGGAGTGGGTCTGCAACCGCAGACCAGCACACCGGGGCATTATGGACTTTCGATCATCCACGAACGTTCAAATGCACTGAGTGGAGTGTGTAGAATCTATCCCAGAAATGGTGGTGGTACCACAATAGAGGTCAGTTTCACACCCATGGATCAGCACAATCTGGAGCAGGGAAATATCAACTCATGGATCACTCAAATCTGACAACCATTCTGATCATTGATGATCACCCTCTGTTTCGCAAGGGGGTCAAGAATCTGATCTCGATGAACCCGCAATTCGTCCTGGTGGGTGAGGCTGCTGATGGTGAGACCGGAATCATTCTGGCTGTCGATACCACACCGGACCTGATCCTGCTGGACATTGACATGAAAGGGATCAATGGTATCGACACATTGAAACGACTGAAGCAGATTGGAGTCTCCTCAAAGGTGGTCATGCTCACTGTTTCAGAGCATGAGGCCAAGGTACTGGATTCCCTGCGTAGTGGTGCTGATGGCTATCTGTTAAAGGATATGGAACCCGAGGAGATTCTCGACAAGCTGGAACAGGCAGTGGATGGGCATACCGTCATCAGTGAGCAACTGGCAGGACTACTGGCAAAATCGATCCGTGATGACCACGGCGCCCCGCACTCTCAACAGGAGGCCCACCTTACCGAACGTGAGGTTGAAATCCTGCGGTATGTAATGACCGGTGAGCCCAACAAGATCATTGCCAGAAAACTTGGAATTTCCGATGGTACCGTCAAGGTTCACATGAAGCACATACTGAAGAAACTGCAGCTCAAAACCCGGGTGGAGGCGGCAATCTGGGCAGTTAAAAACCTGGATGCCGAATAGGTTCATCCTGATAAAAAGGGTTTCTCTGGCGTGTGGTAGCCACTGCCAATGCGATGGATAGCAGAATGATTGCGTTCAGCAGAACAGGGACTACCAGATAGGCGTATCCCAAAGACTCGATCTGGGGACCACCAACGGCTGCAGTCACCGCCGTTGCACCGCCTGGTGGATGCATGCAGCGCAACAGCTGCATCAACAGCATGGCGACAGCCACTGAAAGCGAGGCGGAGATCAATGGATTTTCAATCAGCAGTAGCGCACTGATACCGACAAAGGCAGAAACGAGCTGCCCCCCGATCAGGTTCCATGGACGGGAGAGCGGACTATGGGGGAACGTGAATACAAGTATTGCCGATGCTCCTGTTGATGCAAGCACCAGCGGAATATGTTCGCCCTCCAGTATGGTATAACTCAAGAATGATGCCAGCAGAGTCGATACAAAGGCACCCAATACTGAGATCACGAATTCACGGCTGTCCATTTCGACCATGGTCAAGCCTCTCTATTCCAGCCGCTCCCATCCAGTATCCGTTCACACCTGCAAACGGTAGATACCGCTCCAGTTGTTGACTCCCGGACTGTGGGGATAACGCTCCATGCCGAACCTGATCAAACTGTGCAACAATCTCTGGAATCCGCTGGGACTGTGGACTGATACGCACCACATCCACCCCCAGAGCAACCATCTCATCCCACTCCGTCAGGAGGTTACAGTGCCGTGCCGACTGGGTCTGAATACCGTTGATCGTCAGGAAAGGTTGCTGCTCCTGAGTGTAGAGCAGCATGCCATCCGGGTCATCAAGGCAGCGGTACTGGCAGTCATCCTTCGGCAATTCATGGTGACGGGCGGTATAGCAGCGAGCAGCGTAGGCAAGCGGCATCTTTCCCCAGACAAACAGCTCGGTCTCTATCCCTGCTGGGCGTGCCTGCTGCAATGCCGCCAGGGTATCTCGGGAGAGTTCCAGCGGCATTACCCAACGACGCATTCCTGCATCCGCCATTACCTGCAGGGTTCCCTGATTATAGAGGTTGACGGAATGCCCCAATACGAACGGTATCTGCTGTTGTTGGCAGAGGTTGACCGCAGCCAGATCGTTGGCCTCAACCAGAAATTCACCATTTTCACAGACTCTTTTCAGTGTCTTCAGCTCTGATTCTGCCTCCAGCAGGGCGAGCGTGGAGAGCACTACCTCCTTGCCTGCATCGCGTAGCTGATGGGCCAGTTCAAACCACTGGGAAAAGGAGAGTGCACGTCGCTTCGAACAGATCGTCTCACCAAGATAGACCGTATCGACCGGCAACGAAGCAACCTGGCGGTAGAAGTCCCGGATGACCTCCTCCGGCCAGTAGTAGAGAATTGGACCGAGTGAGAGTTTCATTGCCAGGAGCGATGATAGGCGCCCAGTGTGGTCTGCGCCCCTTCCGAGATCTTTCCTAGCTGGCTGTGCCAGTGACTTTTCACCTGGAACCCTTCGGGGTCTCGAGAACAGGCATCAATCGCCTCTCGCCAGATCTGTGTAACTTGCGCAACATAGGCAGGACTACGCTGTCTGCCCTCAATCTTTACTGCTGCCACTCCAATCGACATCATTTCAGGTAGCAGTTCCAGGGTATTGAGGCTGACGGGCTCCTCAATGGCATAGCCTGTCTCACCCCCCACCTCAAAACGCCCCTTGCAGAGCGTAGGGTACCCCGCATGCTGATCCGCCTGGTAACGGTCCAGCAGTACACCTCCCAAGCGGGTTTCGGTTACCCCACCCCCACACTCAACCCACTCCACATGGCTGGCGGGAGAACAGGCGCCAAAGGTATTCGGGGAACGTCCGGTAACATAGGATGAGAGCAGACAGCGCCCTTCAACCATCACACAGAGGCTGCCGAACCCGAACAGTTCCAGTGGGACCGGACTATGTGAAGCTAGATGGCGTACCTGTGACATCGAGAGTACCCGTGGAATCACCACACGGCGGATTCCAAAGTTACGCTGCATGAAATCAATCGCCTCGTAATTGGTCGCCGACCCCTGTACCGAAAGGTGGCGGGGAAGTTCAGGCCAGCGGTCGGCTGCGTAGTCCAGCAGGCCGACATCGGCCAGGATGACCGCATCGACTCCCAGTGCTGCCGCCCGATCAACCGCAGCACACCATTGGGACCAGCCGGCCGGTTGTGGAAAGGTATTGATGGCGACATAACAGCGGACGCCCCTATCGCGTGCGTAGGCAATCCCCTGTTCGAATGTACGCTCATTAAAATTCAGCCCGGCAAAATTGCGTGCATTGGTCTCATCCCTGAATCCCATGTAGACCGCATTGGCACCGTTATCAACCGCTGCCTTGAGGGATGGCAGGTTGCCTGCCGGACAGACCAGCTCCATCACCTTCCCCGCCATCACTTTCCCCAAAAGGGTACCGCTTCACCCTCCATCAGCAGTCGTAACGACGCAGGGATCGGCAGTGGTTTAAATTCAATCCCATAGAGTAGGTTTTTCACCTCAAGCCCCAACTCTACACTCCCCTCCAGGCGAATTCTCCGCTGGAAAAAGAGGGTATCCGGGTCTTCCTCGCCCTGTGCCAACTGGATAAAGTCATACAACTGCCCACGGATGGCCAGATCCACTGGTCCGGCGCCGGTGTGGGCAACCAGCCGACCAATTCCTTTGGTAAACCGCAGTGCAACCCCGACATCACTCACCTCGATCACCACCGTTCGGGCTTCCAGAAAGTCCATCTCTCCACTGTCCAGCTGCTCCCGAAACAGCCTGTTGAGTATCGCCAATACCGCACGCGTATGGAGTTGATCGGGAATCAGACGCAACGGTGCAGAGAAAAAATGGGGGAGTTGGGGTCTGTTATTCATCGAACCACTATACCCCTATCCTTTATATGCTTTCAATCTTGCACAACTGATCCCCCAATAAGGAAGTTGACCTGAATCAATCCAGCCATAAACAGAATACCCCCTGTTCACGGCGGTGAGAGCAGTTGAAAAGGTACTTCTGAGGCGTCTTTAAAACTGACTATTCCGGCTTCTTCTCCAGCTTCTGAGACGACTGCAGGAGGCCCTTGCTGTCGGCTGCCGTGCTATAGAACGTGTGTCGACAAATCTGTATCTGACGAATTGACAATTCTCAATACAGAAACAGACGGATATACCCACCCGTAGTTAAACTTCCGCAGCCTGTAGCCTGACCGATTGACTCAGGTCAATTATAAAGAACGTTGTTGTATAAAGAGTGCCCCACTCATTTGCGACTTTGGTACCTTCCCCTCTCCCATATAGGCAATACATAACCAAATAAAACTGATTCAGGAGTCTGCGTTTTATGATTAAAAAGACACTCACTACGGCGGTGGCCATCGGTATGTCGCTCGGGGCCGGCAGTGCATCTGCCACTACCCTGGACGATGTAATGAAGGCACGCGGCCTTACACAAAAGGATCTGCTGGCGGCAGCGAAAACCTATACCCCGTCAGGTGGACGTGATGAATATATCACCTTCAGCTCCGGTGGACAGAGTGGACAGGTCATCGTCTACGGCATCCCATCGATGCGTATCCTCAAGTATATTGCGGTCTTCACCCCGGAGCCCTGGCAGGGTTACGGCTTTGACGATGAGTCCAAGGCAGTACTGGCACAGGGAAAGATGGACGGCAAGGACATCAAGTTCGGGGATACCCACCACCCGGCGATCTCCGAGACCAACGGTGAGTATGACGGCAAGTACCTCTTCATCAATGACAAGAACAACCCTCGCATGGCGGTAATCGATCTGCATGACTTCGAGACCAAGCAGATTGTAGTCAACCCCCACTTCAGAAGTGAGCATGGTGGTGCCTTCGTGACCCCAAATACCGACTATGTGATCGAAGCGGCGCAATACCCCGCTCCATTCGAAAGGGAGTATGTGCCACTGGAGCAGTTCAATGACCGCTACCGTGGCGGTGTCACCTACTGGAAGTTCAACAAGGAGATCGGTCGTCTGGACCCAAGCCAATCCTTTACCGTAGAGATGCCTCCCTACAGCCAGGACCTCTCCGACTTCGGAAAGTTCGAGAGTGATGGCTGGTCCTTCACCAACTCCTTCTGCTCCGAACGCTATGTCGGTGGTATCGAGAAGGGGCGTCCACCCTATGAGGCCGGCTGTTCCCAGAAGGATACCGACTTCCTCCACGCGGTAAACTGGAAGAAGGCGGCTGAGCTGTTCAAGGCCGGCAAGGGCAAGGACGTCAACGGCATGGCCATACTCGACATGAAGACCATGGTCGAGAACAAGGCGCTGTTCCTGGTACCCGAGCCGAAGAGCCCACACGGTGTAGACGTCTCCCCGGATGGCGGTCACATCATCGTATCGGGCAAGCTCGACAGCCACGCCTATGTCTACAGCTTCAAGAAGATGATGGAGGCCCACAATGCGGGCAAGTATGAGGCACACGATCCTTATGGAGTCCCGATTGTCTCCCTGCAGGATGCGCTGCACAAGCAGGTACAGGTAGGACTCGGTCCACTGCATACCCAGTACGACTCCAAGGCGTGTACCGTCTATACCTCGATCTACGTAGATTCTCAGGTGACCAAGTGGGACTACTGCAAGGGGGAGGTGCTGGACAAGCTCTCCGTCCACTACAACATCGGCCACCTGATGACCATGGAGGGCGACTCCGCCTCTCCGGATGGGAAGTATCTGGTTGCGCTCAACAAGCTGGCAATCGACCGCTTCAACCCGGTGGGTCCGCTGCATCCGCAGAACCACCAGTTGATCGATATCAGTGGCGACAAGATGGAGCTGCTCTACGACATGCCGCTGCCACTGGGCGAGCCACACTATGCCGTAGCGATCAAGGCCGACAAGCTGAAACCGGGCATCCGCTACAAGTCTGGTTGGGACAGCCGTGCCGACAAGCGCTCTCCTTACAAGACCCGCGCCGGACGTGAAAAGACCACCCGTACCTGTGATGGTGACAACTGTACCGTTGAGGTATTTGGTACTGTGATCCGTTCACACATCACCCCGGAAACCATTGAGGCTGAGGTGGGTGACAAGGTGATCATTCACCTGACCAACCTGGAGCGTGCACAGGACGAGACCCACGGCTTTGCGCTGAACGGCACCAACGTCAACCTCTCGATCGAGCCAGGCAAGACCGCCTCTGCAACCTTCATGGCCGACACCGAAGGTGTCTTCCCCTACTACTGCACCGAGTTCTGCT
>CAYFOR010000131.1:0-7887 GCA_964344785.1 uncultured Piscirickettsiaceae bacterium | reverse complement strand
CGTCATCAATAACCAATTGAATTTATTCGATTAAACGTTGGGACACCAGTGAATACCCATAATTATTTTCCTTCGTTGATCCAATGCCTCGAGTGAGTGAGAATCCGCCGCTCAATAGGGTGCTTAAAAATTTTTAATACTAGTCTGGGCCGACTTCGTCTACTGTCTGGCCTGATTTCAATTTCCTGATCATCATATTAAGGGAGTAATAACATATGTCATCAAGAAGAGAGCTGGCGAATGCGATTCGCGCACTGAGCATGGATGCGGTACAGAAGGCCAATTCTGGACATCCGGGTGCCCCAATGGGCATGGCGGACATTGCAGAGGTACTGTGGAACAGCCATATGAAGTTCAACCCCTCGAATGCCAAATGGGCGGATCGTGACCGTTTTGTGCTCTCCAATGGTCATGGCTCAATGTTGCTCTACTCTCTGCTCCATTTGGCGGGTTTTGATCTGTCCATCGATGATATCAAGGACTTTCGACAGCTTCATGCGAAGACTGCAGGCCACCCGGAGTATGGTTACGCCGATGGAATCGAGACCACAACCGGACCACTGGGTCAGGGCATCACCAACGCGGTCGGTATGGCGATTGCCGAGCGCACACTGGCGGCACAGTTCAACAAGCCCGGACATGAGATTGTCGACCATAATACCTATGTATTCATGGGTGATGGCTGTTTGATGGAAGGGCTCTCCCATGAATCCTGTGCAATGGCTGGCACTTTGGGGTTGGGCAAGTTGGTTGTGGTATGGGATGACAATGATATTTCGATCGACGGCCATATCTCCGACTGGATGGAGAAGGATGTTGCAGGCCGTTTCGAGTCCTACGGTTGGCATGTGATTCGTGATGTTGACGGTCATGATGCCGATGCAGTGGATGCGGCCTTTACTGCGGCCAAGGCCGAGGGTACCAAGCCTACCCTGATCTGTGCCAAGACCACCATCGGTTTTGGTTCACCAAACAAGTGTGGCAGCCATGACTGCCATGGTGCACCACTGGGTGAGGATGAGGTGGCTGCAACCCGCAAGGAGCTGGGCTGGAGCCATGATCCATTTGTAATTCCTGATGAGGTCTATGCCGGATGGGATCACAAAGAACAGGGTAGTGCCGATGAGAGCAGTTGGAATGAGCGCTTTGATGCCTACCGTGCAGCCTATCCGGAGGAGGCAGCCGACTTCGAGCGTCGCATGTCGAATGAGTTGCCTGCCAACTTTGCAGAGGAGATGGACAAGTATATCGCCAAGACCCAGGAGGAGATGCCGAAGGTTGCCTCTCGCAAGGCCTCACAGATGGCAATCGAGGCGATGGGGCCGGTTGTGCCGGAGCTGTTTGGCGGTTCTGCCGACCTCACTGGTTCCAACCTGACCAACTGGTCTGGTACGGTCAAGGTCAATGCCGAGAATGCCAATGGCAACTACATCTCCTGGGGGGTTCGCGAGTTCGGTATGGCGCACATGGTCAATGGTATGGCGTTGCATGGCGGCTTCCGCCCCTACAGCGGTACCTTCTTCATGTTCATGGAGTTCATGCGCAACGCCCTGCGCATGTCTGCGATGATGAAGATCAACCCGATCTATGTCTATACCCATGATTCCATCGGGCTGGGTGAGGATGGGCCGACCCATCAGCCGGTTGAGCAGATGGCCACCATGCGTGCCATTCCCAATTTCCAGACCTGGAGAGGGTGTGATGCGGTGGAGTCAGCGGTCTCCTGGAAGATGGCGATGCTGCGTGCCGATGCCCCGACGGCACTGGTCTTCTCGCGTCAGGGACTGACGCCGATGGAGCGTACCCCAGAGCAGGTCCAGAATATCGAGAAGGGTGGATATGTGCTCAAGGATTGTGATGGGGATGCGGATATCATCCTGATCGCGACCGGTTCCGAGGTTGGACTGGCGGTAGATGCAGCAGCAGCGATGGCGGAGCGCAAGGTTCGTGTTGTATCGATGCCATCAACAGATGCTTTCGACGAGCAGGATCAGGCATACCGTGATTCGGTACTGACGCCCGGGGTCAAGCGTGTTGCGGTTGAGGCGGGTGTCGAGAACGGCTGGCACAAGTACGTCGGTCTTGAAGGTGGTGTGGTCTGCATGAAGAGCTTTGGTGAATCTGCTCCGGCAGGCCAGCTCTTCGAGCAGTTCGGCTTTACCGTGGATAACGTGGTTGCTACCGTCAACGAAGTTCTGGGCTAACAATTTATTAAATAGTTACTAATCAAGGAGTATGAAGTAATGACAATTAAGGTTGGTATTAATGGATTTGGTCGTATTGGCCGTATGGTTTTCCGTGCAATTGCGAAGGATTTTGACAACCTGGAGGTGGTCGGAATCAACGATCTGCTGGACGCAGAGTATCTCGCATACATGCTGAAGTACGACTCTGTACATGGTCGTTTTGGTGGAGAGGTCTCCTCCAAGGACGGTGCAATGATCGTCGATGGCAAGGAGATCCGTCTGACAGCCGAGCGCGACCCGGCTGACCTGAAGTGGGGTGATGTCGGGGCCGATATCGTCATTGACTGCACCGGTTTCTTCCTGACTGCAGAGGGCTGCCAGAAGCACATTGACGCGGGTGCCAAGAAGGTGGTCCAGTCTGCACCTTCCAAGGATGACACTCCGATGTTCGTCTATGGTGTAAACCATGAGACCTATGCAGGTCAGACTATTGTTTCTGCAGCCTCTTGTACCACCAACTGCCTGGCACCCATTGCCAAGGTTCTGAACGACAAGTGGGGCATCAAGCGTGGCCTGATGTCTACCGTCCATGCAGCAACCGCTACTCAGAAGACTGTTGATGGTCCTTCCATGAAGGATTGGCGCGGTGGTCGTGGTATCTTGGAGAACATCATCCCTTCCTCCACCGGTGCTGCCAAGGCGGTGGGCAAGGTTCTGCCCGAGCTGAATGGCAAACTGACCGGTATGGCCTTCCGTGTACCGACTTCTGACGTCTCTGTAGTAGACCTGACCGTAGAGCTGGAGAAGGATGCCACTTACGATGAGATCTGTGCTGCGATGAAGGAGGCTTCAGAGACTGCAGGTATCGGTGACACTCTGGCTTACACCGACGAGAAGGTGGTCTCTACCGACTTCCGTGGTGTGGGTTACTCTTCCATCTTTGATGCCGGTGCCGGTATTGCGCTGGACGATACCTTTGTCAAGCTGGTTTCCTGGTACGACAATGAGTATGGCTACACCTGTAACATGCTCCGTTTTGTAGAGCACGTTGCCAATAACTAGGCATCTGCCTTCCACTCAGCCCCCGGACGGGGGCTGAGTTCTTTGCAAAGCGGTCTTCGTCTACATGAATCTGTTTTGCAAAGAACCTGTATAATCTTTTATCAGAATATTAGGAGTGTATTGAAAATGTCCGTAATCAAGATGACAGATCTCGACTTGGCCGGCAAGCGTGTACTAATCCGTCAGGATCTCAATGTGCCGATCAAGGATGGCAAGGTGAGCAGTGATAAACGGATCAAGGCATCGATGCCCACGATCGAACACTGCATCAAGGCAGGTGCTCGGGTGATGTTGATGTCACACCTTGGACGTCCAACCGAAGGTGAGCCGGCCGATGAATTCTCGATGAAGCCGGTTGCGGACTACCTTAGTGACGCACTGGGCAAAGAGGTGGCGTTGATCACCGACTACCTCGACAATGCCCCGTCACTGAATGACGGCGATGTAGTGCTGCTGGAGAACGTGCGCTTCAACATTGGTGAGAAAAAGAATGATGAGGCACTCTCGAAGCAATATGCGGCACTCTGTGATATCTATGTAATGGATGCCTTCGGTACGGCACATCGCGCACAGGCCTCTACCCACGGTGCAGGTGCCAATGCACCGGTTGCCTGTGCAGGCCCACTGCTGGCTGGTGAGTTGGATGCGCTGGGTAAGGCACTGGATGGCCCGGCGCGTCCGATGGCGGCCATTGTGGGTGGCTCCAAGGTCTCAACCAAACTGACTGTACTGGAGTCTCTCTCCGGTGTCGTTGATCAGCTGATTCCAGGCGGTGGCATTGCCAATACCTTTATCGCGGCAGCAGGCCACAATGTGGGTAAGTCCCTGGTGGAGGAGGATCTGATTTCAGAGGCGCAGCGTCTGATGGATGCAGCCAAGGCCAAGGGTGGTGAAATTCCGGTACCAACGGATGTCGTGGTCGGCAAGGAGTTTTCCGAATCTGCCGAAGCGACCGTGAAAAAGGTCGAGGATGTCGCCGATGACGATATGATTTTTGATATTGGCCCTGAGACGGCGGCCCGTTTTGCCGAGATGATGAAGGCTGCCGGTACGGTCGTCTGGAATGGTCCGGTAGGTGTCTTTGAGTTTGATCAGTTCGGAGCGGGGACCAAGGACCTGGGTGAATCGATTGCCGCATCCGATGCATTTTCGATTGCCGGAGGTGGAGATACGCTGGCTGCTGTAGACAAATATGGAATTGCGGATCGAGTCTCCTATATCTCCACAGGTGGCGGAGCATTTCTGGAGTTTCTGGAAGGTAAGAAACTGCCCGCAGTGGCCATGCTGGAAGAACGTGCTGCCAGCTAGGGTTGCATTGGCCAAGCCAGGGAACAGAAAGAAATGTTGAGACGTACCAAGATTGTTGCAACACTCGGTCCTGCAACCGATTCGCCCGAGTCGCTTGACCGGCTGATCCAGGCCGGTATCGATGTGGTTCGTCTCAATTTCTCGCATGGCACCAGGGAAGAGCATCTGAACCGGGCCGAGACGGTGCGCAACCGTGCGCGTGCCCATGGGCGTCAGGTTGGGGTGATGGCCGATATGCAGGGGCCGAAGATTCGCATTGGGCGCTTTATCAACGGTAGTATTGAGCTGGAAGAGGGAGCACGCTTCTGTCTCGATATGGATATGGATATCAACGAGGGAACGCAAGAGGCCGTGGGTACGACCTACAAAAGTCTCTCCGAGGATGTCTCGCGTGGTGACTCTCTGCTGCTGGATGATGGGCGTATCGTATTGCTGGTGCGTGATGTGGAAGGGGCCAAAATCCACTGTCGGGTGACGATGGGGGGGGTTCTTTCGAATAATAAAGGGATTAATCTGCAGGGGGGAGGCCTCTCCGCTGCGGCACTGACTGACAAGGATCGTGAAGATATCCGGATTGCTGCAGAGATGCAGGCAGACTATGTCGCCATTTCATTTGTCCGCAGTGCAGATGATGTGAGTGAGGCGCGTAGCCTGCTGGATGAGGCTGGTTGGGGTGAGTGCGGTATCATTGCCAAAATCGAGCGTGCCGAAGCCATTCCGGTTGCGGATGAGATCATTTCCGAGGCAGACGGCATTATGGTGGCACGCGGTGATCTTGGGGTCGAAATTGGTGATGCCTCGCTACCGCCGGTACAGAAGCGACTGGTGAAGCTCGCTCGCTCAATGGATCGTATTTCGATCACCGCAACCCAGATGATGGAGAGCATGATACAGAATCCGATTCCGACACGGGCAGAGGTCTTTGATGTCGCCAATGCGGTGCTTGATGGTACCGATGCAGTGATGCTCTCTGGAGAGACTGCAGTCGGCAAGTATCCGGACCGGGTGGTGCAGGCGATGGCCAATATCTGTGTGGAGGCGGAACAGCAGCGCGCCGCCAAGGTCTCCACTCATCGCATGAACGAACATTTTCACCGTCGTGATGAGGCGATTGCGATGGCCACCATGTACACCGCCAACCATCTCGGTGTGAAGGCCATTGCCTCACTAACAGAGTCTGGGTCAACTACGCTGTGGATGTCCCGTATCAGTTCCGGGATTCCGATCTTTGCGATGTCACGCAATCTTCACACACGGCGAAAGGTTACCCTCTATCGTGGTGTCTACCCGGTCAGCTTTGATGTCACCCATAAGGAGAAGGCGCTGATCAATCAGGAGATGATTGATGAGTTGCTGCGTCGGGGTGTGGTGCGGGAGGGGGATACCGTGATTCTCACCAAAGGGGACCAGGATGGTGTGGCCGGCGGCACCAATGTCATGAAAATAATTCGAGTTGGAGACTCTGTTGTCACCTGACCGATGGGTAGTCGACAGAGAGTCTATGGATTGATCGTTGTTCAGAAAATAAACCAAGGAGTAAGTCAATGCTGATTTCAATGCGTCAACTGCTGGATCATGCAGCCGAAAATGGCTATGGAATGCCCGCGTTTAATGTCAATAATATGGAGCAAGTCCATGCCATCATGCAGGCAGCGGACGAGACCAATAGCCCGGTAATCATGCAGGGCTCTGCCGGTGCACGCTCCTATGCTGGTGAACCGTTCCTGCGCCATCTGATCTCGGCAGCCGTTGAGATGTATCCTCATATTCCAATTGTAATGCATCAGGATCATGGCTCGGAACCGGCAGTCTGTCTGCGTTCCATCCAGTCCGGTTTTACCTCGGTAATGATGGATGGCTCGCTGATGGCTGATGCCAAGACCCCGGCCAGCTATGAGTACAATGCGGATGTCACCAAGACAGTGGTTGAGATGGCACATGCCGGTGGTGTCTCTGTAGAGGGTGAGCTGGGCTGTCTCGGTTCACTGGAAACTGGTGAGATGGGTGAAGAGGATGGTCATGGTGCAGAGGGCAAGCTGGATATGGATCTGCTGCTGACTGACCCGGAAGAGGCGGCCCAGTTTGTGAAGGATACTGGTGTGGATGCGTTGGCGATCGCTATCGGTACCTCTCATGGTGCTTACAAGTTCACTCAGGAGCCTACGGGTGAGATTCTGCGTATTGACCGTATCAAGGAGATTCATGCGCGTATCCCGAATACTCATCTGGTCATGCATGGCTCTTCTTCTGTACCTCAGGACTGGCTGAAGATCATCAATGACTTTGGTGGTGACATGGGCCAGACCTACGGTGTTCCGGTTGAAGAGATCCAGGAAGGTATCAAGTCCGGTGTACGTAAGGTCAATATCGATACCGACCTGCGTATGGCCTCTACCGGGTCCGTCCGCCGCCACTTGGCAGAAAATCCGGCCAACTTCGATCCACGCAAGTTCCTCAAGGAGGCAACCAAGGGGATGAAGGATATCTGCAAGGCACGTTACCAGGCCTTCGGTTGTGAGGGAATGGCAGACAAGATCACGCCAGACTCTCTGGAGGTGATGTTTGGTCGTTACGCAGCTGGTGAACTGGACCCGCAGGTCAACTAAGCAGGTTTTCGATCTGTGCTTTAAAGGCCCGCTCTGATGCGGGCCTTTTTGGTTGCCGGTTTTGAACCGAATGCTGCAGTGCAGTCGGCACGGTTTGCCGCCAAAAGTAGCTGCTCTCCGGCAAGAAAGAGTGGCTTCATTACCGGCCTTCGGTATGGCGGCTGAGGATAGGCTGCTCGAAGGTGCACGATGTTCCACTTTTAATGGCATGACAGCGGTTTCGTTGGAGATCTAAGGAAGGTCTTATTTTTTGGTATGCAAATTGCTGAATCAGTAATATCGATACAAACGAGACCAGAGCCATGATAAAAAAAAGCAGAAAAATCCTTTTTCCAGATATCGATCGTCAACAGATGAGAGAGGAGATTGATCAGTTATCGACCATACAGACAGTGATGCTACTGGTTGCGATCCTCTATCTGCTTCTGAATGTCTCCGGGTCTGGAGGTATTTTTGAGCTCGCGGTTATCGTTCCACTCTATCTGATTGCCAGCTACCAGAAACGGCTTGTAATCAGCAGAGTGAAACGGGCAGAGGCCGTACATTGAATATTGAGCCAATCGGTTAACTTTGATGTTTCTGCTGTGTCTCAGTGGATGACAGGCAGGATGTGATCCTTTCCTGGCTTTATATCATTGTGCAGACAGTGATCTGTAAATGATGTGTGTTGTGGAGTCTATTCCAATCCATAAATGGCCCTGAACAGAGAGGGTAAGAGTGAGTTC
>CAYFOR010000130.1:0-7914 GCA_964344785.1 uncultured Piscirickettsiaceae bacterium | reverse complement strand
GGAACTCACTCTTACCCTCTCTGTTCAGGGCCATTTATGGATTGGAATAGACTCAAGACCCGCGTGCATTCACATTACAATTCTTCGGTATTGCGGTGATCCAGGGGTAGGCACCATCTATTGCTGTGCAGATGAGATTCACCTTGTTGAACAACCACTTCATGAACTTCATGTTCTTTATGGTGAAAGGCTGTTTATATTCTTGATGCCTGCTTTTTGGGTAGCTGTATGGGTATTTATCAACGATCGAGGAGCTGATAGGTTGCCGAATGACCACATCAGTTTGAATCGCACCCTTACAGGATTCAGGTAGAATAGCGATCAATTGTAAACGAATATTATTGATGAGACTTTGAATGGCAAACGACCGTACAGATGAAATCAAGGCGTTGATGGAAAACAGGATTCTGATCCTCGATGGGGCAATGGGGACCATGATTCAACGTCACAAGCTTGAGGAGTCGGACTATCGGGGGGAACGTTTTGCCGACTGGCCTTCCGACCTCAAGGGTAACAATGATCTGCTTGCCCTGACACAACCGGACATTATTCGTGGAATCCATGAGCAGTATCTGCAAGCCGGGGCCGATATTATTGAGACCAACACGTTCAATGGCACCCGGGTTTCGATGGCCGATTACGGCATGGAGGCGCTGGTCCATGAGATCAACCTGGAGGCGGCCCGTCTCGCCCGCATGGCGGCAGACCGTTACGCCACGCCGGAGAAGCCCCGTTTCGTAGCCGGTGTCATCGGCCCCACCAGTCGTACCTGTTCGATCTCACCCGATGTCAACGATCCCGGCCACCGCAACATCACCTTCATGGAGCTGGTTGAAAACTACAGTGAATCGGTTGATGCGCTGGTCCATGGCGGGGCCGATCTGCTGCTGGTCGAGACCATCTTCGATACGCTCAATGCGAAGGCTGCGCTGTTTGCGATTGACCACTATTTCGAGCAGCACAGCATGCGTCTGCCGGTCATGATCTCCGGCACCATCACCGATGCCTCCGGCCGGACCCTCTCCGGCCAGACCACCGAGGCCTTCTACAACAGCCTGCGTCATGCGAAACCGATCTCGATTGGGCTGAACTGTGCGATGGGCCCCGATATGTTGCGACAGTATGCAGAAGAGATGTCGCGGGTCAGTGAAACCCATGTCTCGGCACACCCCAATGCAGGGTTACCCAACGAGTTCGGCGAATATGATCTGACCCCGGAGGCGATGGCGGCCCATGTTGCGGAGTGGGCCGACTCCGGCTTTCTCAATATTGTTGGCGGTTGCTGTGGCTCCAGCCCGGACCATATTCGGGCAATCGCCGAGTCGATGGAAGGTCGGTCGCCACGAAAGTTGCCGCAACTGCCACATGAGTGTCGTCTTTCCGGACTGGAGCCGCTCAACATTGGGGATGACTCCCTCTTTGTCAATGTCGGTGAGCGCGCCAATGTGACCGGTTCGGCCAAGTTCAAGCGGCTGATTCTCAATGAGGCGTATGAAGAGGCGCTCGACATCTGTCGTACCCAGGTGGAGAACGGGGCACAGGTGGTCGATGTCAATATGGATGAGGGGATGCTCGATGGCAAGGCGGCGATGGTCCGCTTCCTCAATCTGATCGCCTCCGAGCCGGAGATTGCCAAGGTGCCGCTGATGATCGACTCCTCCAAGTGGGAGATCATTGAGGCGGGGCTGCAGTGCTCGCAGGGGAAGCCGGTGGTCAACTCGATCTCGATGAAGGAGGGAGAAGCGGCCTTTCGTGAACATGCCATGCTCTGCCGCCGTTACGGTGCCGCCATTATCGTGATGGCCTTTGATGAGCAGGGGCAGGCCGATACCGAGGCGCGCAAGGTGGAGATCTGTACCCGTGCCTACCGCATTCTGGTGGATGAGATCGGTTTTCCGCCCGAGGACATCATCTTCGATCCCAACATCTTTGCGGTGGCCACCGGCATTGAGGAGCACAACAACTACGGGGTCGATTTCATCGAGGCGACCCGTACCATCAAGCAGACGCTGCCCCATGCCAAGGTTTCCGGTGGCGTCTCCAACGTCTCCTTCTCGTTTCGCGGCAACAACCCGGTGCGTGAGGCGATCCATGCGGTATTTCTCTACCACGCTATTCAGGCGGGGATGGATATGGGCATCGTCAATGCGGCCCAGTTGGCGGTCTACGATGATCTACCGCAGGAGTTGCGGGATGCTGTGGAGGATGTCGTGCTCAACCGTGATCCGGATGCCGGTGAGCGTCTGGTCGAGATGGCCCCCAAATATCTTGGAGATGGCTCGACCGGCGTGGAAAAGAAGGAGGATCTGGAGTGGCGAAGCTGGCCGGTGGCCAAGCGCCTGGAACATGCACTGGTGAAGGGGATCACCGAGTATATCGACGAGGATACCGAAGAGGCGAGACAGCAGTTCGACAAGACCCTGGAGGTGATCGAAGGGCCGCTGATGGATGGCATGAACGTGGTCGGTGAGCTGTTTGGTGCGGGCAAGATGTTTCTGCCGCAGGTGGTGAAGTCGGCGCGGGTGATGAAGAAGTCGGTCGCCTATCTCGACCCCTATCTACAGGAAGAGAAGGCGGAGTGTGCGATAGAGAGTCAGGGCAGGATCGTGCTGGCTACGGTCAAGGGGGATGTCCACGATATCGGCAAGAATATCGTCGGTGTGGTGCTGCAGTGCAACAACTATGAGGTGATCGACCTTGGCGTGATGGTTCCGGCCGAGACCATTCTGCAGAAGGCACGTGAGGTCGGTGCCGACATTATCGGCCTCTCCGGTCTGATCACACCATCACTGGATGAGATGGTCCATCTGGCACGGGAGATGACCCGTCAGGGATTCACCATTCCGCTGATGCTCGGTGGAGCCACCACCTCCAAGGCACATACCGCAGTGAAGGCGGAGCCGGAGTATGTTCATGGAGTGATCCACGTGGCCGATGCATCACGCGCGGTCGGCGTGGCCACCTCACTGCTTTCACAGACCCAGAAGGCGGATTTTCTGAAGCAGACCCGTGATGAGTATGAGCAGGTGCGTCAACGTCGGGCCAATCGGCAGGAAGCTTCCCATCTGGTGACATTGGAGGCAGCACGAGAGAACCGTGTGACAGTGGATTGGGATCAATGGCATCCGGTCCGTCCGAAAGCACCCGGTATTACGGTGCTGGATCGGATTGATCTACGCGAGATTGTCCCCTTTATCGACTGGACCTTCTTCTTCCATGCGTGGGAGCTAAAGGGGCGCTATCCAAAGATTCTGAATGACCCTGAAAAGGGGGAAGAGGCTACCAGGCTGTATCGTGACGCAACCGCCATGCTGGAGCAAATCATTGAGGAGGAGTGGCTGCAGGCCAAGGCGGTTGTTGGGCTCTATCCGGCCAATGCGGTTGGTGATGATGTGGAACTCTATGCTGATGAGTCCAGAAATGAGAAGGTGATGACATTCCACTTCCTGCGCAAACAGGGAAAACAGCCGGAGGGACGATACAATGAGTCGCTGGCCGATTTTGTGGCCCCACTGGAGAGCGGCAAGCTTGACTACTTCGGTGGTTTTGCCGCCACCGCCGGTATCGGCATTGATGCGCATGTGGCGGCCTTTGAAGCGGACCATGATGACTACAGTGCGCTGATGTTGAAGGCGGTGGCGGATCGTCTGGCCGAGGCGGTGACCGAGTGGCTGCATCAGAAGGTGCGTACCGAGCTGTGGGGCTACGCAGAGAATGAGCAGTTTGATAATGATGCACTGATTGCGGAGCAGTATCAGGGGATACGACCTGCGATCGGTTATCCGGCATCACCGGACCACAGTGAGAAGGATCTGTTGTGGAAACTGCTGCAGGTGGAGGAAAATACCGGCATCTGGTTGACTGAATCGAAGGCGATGGTACCTGCTGCTGCGGTCAGTGGGCTCTATCTGGCACATCCACAGGCCCGCTATTTTACGGTTGGCAAGATTGATAGAGGACAGCTGGATGACTATGCAGTGCGTAAAGAGATGAATTCTGAAGAGATGGAGAAGTGGCTGGGGCACAGTCTCGTGGAGTAGTCGGGAGGATAGCAGTTGGAAAACGAAATCTATTTTGTACGGATTGATGGGTTCCGCAACAAGGAACGGATTCCAGAGGTGATTGCCTGGCTGGAAGAGAATGTGGTTCTGGGCCACGGTGAGGCGCAGCAGGTCGGCTCGTCGCTGCCATTCGAAATCCCGATGGGATATCCCTCCAAATCGGAGGCGGAGCGTTTTACCAAAGCGCTGTTGAAGTTGGGGTGTTCACTCGGTTTTGAATCACTCTCCGAGCGCAAGCGCCGAGAGGCAGCCGCAGCAAGTGCAGGCCGGCAAAGTGAGCAGCAGCCGGAAGAGGCGGTTACTGAAAAGAAGCCCGACATCCGTGGTGAACAGGGTGATGAAGAGGAGAGCGAATCCTCGATTTCACTGAAGGACCCGAAAACAATCATGTTGGGCGTGGCCGGAGGCGTGGTGTTGACCGTGATGGCCTGGCTGGGGAGCCAATGGGGCGGGGAGGAGCCGTTGTCACCCACCGTAGGTGATCCGGAAGTGAACAGTGCGCTGGTGGAGATCCAGCAGGATGCCGGTTCGGCCGCACCCTTCTCCCAGGTGGTTGGAAATATGCAGCGCTTTATTGAAAAACAGAACTACAGCCAGGAGGAGCGCAGGGAGTACTCTTCCGGTTACTTCGGTGGGGTTGAGGGGGTGATGCCGATCAAGGAGCGGCAGACGCGCAACCGCAATATCATGATGCTTCGCATGTCGCTGGCCTTCTATGAGCGTAATCGGGACTCCTGGCGCAGACTGATTATGGAGTACCAGGCCATCGTGGCCAATCTGAAGGTCAAGGAGCTGCGCAAGGAGATGGTGGATATCTTTGGGGAAGAGGAGACCGAAGTGATCCTTGAAGGGCTGTTTGATGATGAGGAAGAAGAAAAAGAGAAGAAGAAAGGCAAGAAATAGGGCGGTTGCCGGAAAAAAATACCAGAAGTCGCCTGAGAGAAGATGAAGGATGAGAAGATAATGAGTGAATGTCCATGTGGTTCCGGTGAGTCCTATGAGGTCTGTTGTGCCCCTTTTCACAAGGGAGAGCAGTTTCCGGCTACGGCCGAGCAGTTGATGCGTTCCCGTTACTGTGCCTATGTGGTAGGCGAGATTGACTATATCCACACTACTCTTCATCCGGACCATCGCAGTGATCATGATCTGGCAGCGGCAAAAAAGTGGTCCAGGGACTCTGACTGGTTGGGGCTTGAGGTCATCACGACGGAATCGGGTGGGGTTGAGGACCAAACCGGGGTTGTGGAGTTCAAGGCCAACTATCGCGACCGTGGCGGTATTCGTCAGGCCCATGAGGTGAGTCGTTTTGAGCGGGTTGATGGCCACTGGGTATATGTCGATGGTGAGATGCCGAAACCGGAAACGGTACGGAATGAGGGGGGGAAAGTGGGACGCAACGATCCCTGCCCTTGCGGTTCAGGCAAGAAGTACAAGAAATGTTGTGGTCAAAGGTGACCACTTTCACCGTACAGTAGCGGGAATAGAGGGCTGGCCGGTGAGGTGCGCATGAGGCGACTGGGCAACATCGGGATCTCAGCCAAGCTCTACTGGGGGTTCGGTACCGTACTGGCACTGATGCTTCTGGTCACGGCCACCGGAATCTACTCGGTCAATCAGAGTAATGCCTATTTTACCGACTATCGCTCCCTGGCCCGTGAAACGGTACAGAGTGGTCGGGTGCTGACCAATCTGTTGATGACACGGATCAGCGTCAAGGACTTCGTGATCCGGGCCGATGATGAGACGATTGCAGCGGTGGAACGGTTTGAGCAGGCTACACGGCATGAGATCGAACAGGCCCGCAAGCTGGGGAGCCGCTCTGAACTGATCGCATTGATCAATCGGGTGGAACGGGACATGAAGAACTATGTCTCCCTGTTCAAGAAAGTCAGTTCACTGCAGGCGAAACGAAACCAGTTGGTTTTGAATGTACTGGATATTGTCGGCCCGCAAATCGAGAAGAAATTGACCGAAATCATGGAGAGCGCCTATCTGGATGCGGATCTGGAGACGGCCTACTGGGGAGGGGCGACCCAGCATAGATTGCTGTTGGGCAGGATCTATGTTGCAAAATATCTGATCAAGAACGATGAAGGCTCCTATCTTCGTGCCAATCGGGAGTTTGCCCTGATGGGCGACACCATGGAGTTGTTGATCCATCATCTGGAGAATCCTGCACGTCTTGCGATGACTCACGAGGTCAATGCGCTGTTTGAGCAGTATCACACGGTATTTACGACCGTCTACGGAATCATTACAGAGAGAAATCTGGTCATCAAGGGGGGGCTGGACCGGATCGGTCCGGCCATTGCGAAAGAGTTGGACCAGTTCAATCTGATGATCAAGGAGATGCAGGATACACTGGGGCCGGAAGCGGCAGAAAACATGCGGCAGGCAAGCACCTCCATGGCCGTGCTTTCGGTTCTCGCGGTACTGTTCAGTGTCTTCTGGGCGCTGCTGGTTGGAAGAGGGATCTCAACGCCGGTAGCCGACATGACCAGTGCGATGCACCGGCTGGCACGAGGAGACAGGGATGTTGGGATCCCTGCGCTGACCAACAAGGATGAGATTGGGGTGATGGCCCGGGCCGTTCAACGCTTTGTCGTTGCCGTGGAACAGGCGAGACAGGCCAAGGATGACTTCTTTGCCACCATGAGCCACGAGCTTCGAACCCCACTCTCCGCCATTCTGGGGTATTGCGAAATCATGAAAGGTGCGATTCATGATCCGGAGCAGCAGCAGAATCTCAGGTACATACAGTTGGCGGGGCATAACCAGTTGGCACTGGTGAATGATCTGCTGGATATGTCCAAGATCGAGTCCGGAAATTTTTCTGTGGATGAGCATCCCTACTCGTTCTCCGCATTGATACATGAGGTTCAGGGGATGCTCTCTGCCAAGGCACAGGATGCCGGGTTGGTGCTGCAGTTTGTACAACAGAACCGGGAACCGTTTGAGCTGCTGGGTGATGACCAGCGTATCAAGCAGATCCTGATCAACCTGATCGGCAATGCGATCAAGTTTACCAAGGAGGGTGCGGTAACCGTGACCACGGAGGTTGTCGATGGGGCAATTCGGTTCTCGGTTGAAGATACCGGTGTGGGCATCAAGCCGGAGAATATGAAAAAGCTCTTCAAGCGGTTCGAACAGGAGGATGACTCCATCAATCGACGGTTTGGCGGCAGTGGGCTGGGGCTTTTTATCTCCCTCAACCTGGCTGAGTTGATGGGAGGAACCATTGTTGCCGAGAGTGAGTATGGCAAAGGGTCAACCTTCACGTTGCTGATTCCCTACCGACAGACAGAGCTGCTGGATCGATGGAGTGAGGCTGGACGCACCGAACAACAATCCAGCGAGATGATGCTGTTCTCGGGACAGGTTCTGCTGGCCGAGGATACACCGGCCATTCAGTTGTTGATCCGGCGTATGTTGGAGAAGCTTGGAGTACAGGTGGTTACGGTTGGGGATGGTCACGAAGCGGTGGAGCAGGCGGCAACGAAGTCATTTGACCTGATTCTGATGGACATGCAGATGCCGCACATGGATGGTGTGGAGGCAACCCGGCAGATCAAGGCGAGCGGGAATGCTACCCCCATCATTGCGGTAACCGCCAATGTGATGCGCAAGCACAGAGAGGCCTTTGATGAGGCGGGTTGTGACGGTTTTCTGGAGAAGCCGATCGATCGGGAGAAGATGACGGCAGTGTTGATCGAGCATCTGCAGATGGTTGCCCATTTTCAGAATGAGCTGGATGTCGGTTAGGGCTCAACTCACCTCGTGCGGGTGCGTATAATAAACCATATCACTGGTGTCCCAACGTTTAATCGAATAAATTCAATTGGTTATTGATGAC
>CAYFOR010000129.1:0-7931 GCA_964344785.1 uncultured Piscirickettsiaceae bacterium | reverse complement strand
AAATATGTGCGAGTCAGCCGTTGAAATGACCGTTTGGTGAATAAGGCGGGATGAATACTGTTGCGAGTAATACACCAATTCTGTTCTGCATAAGAAAACCTTACTGCCAAACTACCAAGTCCAAGTATGCATATGGTCGCACAGATTAGTCGCAGATATACAGAAAATAGCTATAAGCCACCACCACACCCGGAAATCCTGATTCCTCTCAGCATCCGCTCTCCTGAGCTCAGGCATCCACTCGAACGGATGCCTGAAGATGCAACAGCCAACTAGCTTGCAGTGATTGATGTTGATTTAAACAGACAACTGATTGATATCACTAATCCCACAGTAATGTCGATAGCGGCAATAGGCAAAATAAGCCACATCAAGATTCCAATGCCGTCAATCAAACCAGGATAGTATGTATAGCCAAGTATTCCCAAAACGAATGCGACCGTTAAAGCCACGCCCGCTATGAACCCCCAGAAGTTATAACTTCCCCCCATTGAGTTTTCCATTCACTCTCTCCTCTGTAGTGCGCATTATAAGATTCAGGCTGTCCGCCTACCTTGGCTCCCCCCATTTGACAGACACCTACCGACTACTCTAGTACGAGACGAGAATAAATCCACCATTTCCCACACAAAAATAGGAACTTTTTTCATCTGCCCCTTTCCATCAACCTCTCTTCTCATACACGGCAACAACAAAATCAGCCCATATTTATATTGATTTCATCTTATAATCAAAGAGCCTGTCAGACAGAATGAGCCACTTTTTTATGCCTGAACGGTACCCGATGAATACATGAAAGGCCGAAGCGCTAGACACCAAGCATATCTGTCACCTCTCTGATGCAACCAAAGCAGTAGCAGATCACCACTCATCCCAATTGACCAGCCCCCTCTTCAGTTATGTTTATCAACGGCACCCTGCTATCCATTACGACATGCATATTCATACTCTCCATCGTGGGATCATTCACCTTCTCTCAGAAGGAGACGTTACTCTGCCTGTCGGTCATGCTGTTTTTCTTCTCCCGCTGGCTGCGTGCATACGAGCAGCACCAAATGGATAAGGCTCTCAGGGAGACCGAACTGAATACGGATATCAAAAGTCTTCAAGAGTCCACTCCACTATAAGTCGTTATCCACAAACCGATGGATGCTCACGCACTGCTGTTGTTCATAGCCGCCATTGCCATCGGTAGCTATATCCAGGCGATTGCCGGATTTGCAATGGGACTGATTGTCATGGGCCTTGCCGCCTCATTCAAGCTGGCCCCCATCCCATCAGTAGCTGCAGTTATCACCCTGACTGCCACCGTTAATGTACTCATGGCACTCCACAACAACCATCACCATATTGATTGGCAAAGACTCAGGCTGACCTCTATTGGCCAAATACCCGCAATCATTGCCGGTGTCGTACTGCTGGACTACCTCAGCAATCAGACCGTCGGCATGCTTCAAGGCATTATTGGCGCTGTCATCGTTTTCAGTGGTGTACTGCTGATTTCCAAACCACATCCTTACGACCATGAGTCACCCACCTCACACACCATCCTTGCCGGTATTGCTGCCGGTCTCCTGGGGGGAATGTTCAGCACAGGCGCACCACCTCTTGTCTTCCATCTGTACCGACAACCTGTATCGATCATGGTCATACGCAGCACCCTGCTTGCAATATTTGCTATTGCCATTGCAATACGGCTCGGCATGATCATTAGATATGATCATATCACCAGCGACGTGGTCTCGGTCACGCTACTCAGTCTACCTGTGATTGTCGGTGCAACCTGGCTTGGTAAACACCATCCACCACCATTGAGCGATATTGCAATGCGACGAGCCGCTTTCGCCATTCTCACACTACTGGGGACATATACCACACTGACTGCTTAGCTGAGGACGCCACTGGTATCGCTCAACCAAAAGTATGCAGACCAAGCTCATCCATTTTTGTATAGTGGAGCAACTGCACATGCTTGTTGAAGGCTAGGCTTTGTGCATCAATGGTAAACTCCGAACTGCTGATGACTGCCGCTTTATCGCTACGGGCAGCCTCTTTTGCCTCATAGAGCCGCTCAATTTCATCCTCATCCATCCACCCATCCGGCTTGTCACAGAGGACTGCAATATGATCCCCGTTCCGCTCGACAACAAAGCTGATTGACTGACTCTCTTGATCGATTGGACCGATATTCCAGCCAAACCTTGACAGTGACTCGGCCACATAGCCGGTAAATTGTTGGGCATCCATCCCATCATCATATGCATCAATCACCTGCTGTCTCACGTGTCTCCGCACACCACTCTTTACCCGACCCAAGACATATGCCAGCTTGATTTCCACTTTGTTGCCATTATGCCGGGCAACCACTTGATCATTCTCTATCTCAAAATCGAGACCATTTTCAATAAAGTCACGGGTCACTGCCATCCATGGATCAATAGCAGCACTCTCTTCACTCTTCACAGCCCTCTCATACCGCCTAGACAGGATCGGGAGTTGCTCCACAACTTCATGTTGGATGGTCTCGTAAACCTCTCTTCGTGCCAGTCTTTTGAGTTCACGTTCTTCGATTATCTGCTTCTGCTGTCGCCTATTATCGAAATCTGTGTAGGCATGTACCGCCAGAACCAGTACCAGAAATGTGAGAACAGCCCCTAACAGCGGATCAAACCCGAAAGAGATCAACCAAAACACCAAGGCCGCAATAAATAGATATACGCCTTTCATATACAAACGATACTCACCACAACTTGGAGCAGTTATTGTAATCCTTCTGACAGCGGTCATTACAACGTCTGTCTATAGAAATAGAAACAACGCTCGACGACAAACCATCTTTTTCATCATAACGCAAACAAGGGCTATCTCTGCCCGAGATAACCCTTTGATGAAACAGCTTGATATAAATATGGAGGCTGGAACCGGAGTCGAACCGGTGTACACGGCTTTGCAGGCCGGTGCATAACCACTCTGCCATCCAGCCAGGATAACCTGGTAACCCTTCCTCTACCGAGGAAAAAAAAGAGCCTGATCGACAGGCTCATGCAAAAATAATTGGAGCGGGAAACGAGGTTCGAACTCGCGACCCCGACCTTGGCAAGGTCGTGCTCTACCAGCTGAGCTATTCCCGCATAGAGGTGGTGAATTGTATAGATTGCGTACTTATTGTCAACCCTCTTGTCATAAACACACCCAAAACCATCTACTAAACAGATATGAACAGCAACCTATCTAAGTATGTAAATGCGCCTGACACCAGAACACCGGAAAAAAACAATCAACTCTCTTCAATACGCCCTCAAAAAAGACTCATCATGTAAAACATAAAAGGCCATTGTAATAACAATATCACATACAAAGACAACCTCAATAAACCCGCAAGAATCACCAATTTTCAGGTCCCGAGGCCATCATGAAAGAATCGACTGTAACCATACCGCATTGGATAGTATTATAAACATTCAGGCCATAACCACAGCAAACATGTACCAAACCATCTTCGACTGGCTCTCCCTGCCCATCGCCTTTTTCGCGTCGACACTGTTTATCCTGGCATTCCGAGAACCGGCAAAGAAACTGGGACTGATCGATATTCCAGGAGGCCGAAAACAGCATAAGGGAGAGATTCCACTGATTGGTGGGATTGCCATGTTTTTTGGATTTACCTTCTCCTCACTGCTGTTACAACAATCATTGAGCAATTACCGTGCACTCTATGCCGGAATGTGTCTACTGCTGCTGGCTGGTATTCTGGATGACATGAGAGACCTCAGTGCCCGGGCCAAGTTTGCTACTCAGATCATGGCTGCCGTATTTATCGTTTCATGGAGCGAACTCAATCTGCACTCTCTCGGGAATATCATTGGGTTGGGAGAAATTTTTCTTGGCCCCTGGTCGATCCCCTTTACCCTACTCAGTATTGTGGGTCTAATCAACTCAGTCAACATGGTGGACGGTACAGACGGCCTTGCTGGCGGGATGATTTTTGTCATGTTGGTCTGGCTCAGTGTAGTCGCCCACATCGCTGAAAATACCAGCCCGATGTTACCGATGATACTTGCTTCGGTGACGCTTGCATTTCTCTATTTCAACTTTCCCACCAAAAACAGAAATGCCTCGATCTTTATGGGTGACTCCGGAAGCATGGTTCTGGGTTATGCACTTGCCTGGTTTGCACTCGATGTACTGCAGAAATCCGAGGGCCAGGTTCCAGCCGTTACCGTCACCGCAATCCTGATCCTCCCTGTATCGGATACCCTGATCCTGATGATCAGGCGTTACCTGAAGGGCCACAGTCCAACAGCACCAGATAGAGAGCATTTGCACCACATTTTTGAGCGTGCAGGATTCAGCAAGTGTCACACCGTATATATTCTTCTCCTGATCACTGCCTTGACCGGAGCAATAGGCGTCATCGGCTGGATATTTCAGGTACCGGAGTGGATCATCATGCTGATTATCCTGCTGCTCTTCTTTTCCCACCTCTATTTCGTTTTGCATGCATGGAAAGTCATGCGCGCATTAAGTCGATTACGACGGATCCGTCAGATACGTTCCTCTTCAACATAGCACACCTCTTGCCCTACCCCCCTGCGACCTGATCACTCTCCAGCATCGACTTTCTCCACTTTGTTGATGCGCAACAGTAAAGAGAAATTACAGCTTCTCTCTACCCAGCTTACGTTCAACCTGTCGGAGGTACTTTTCGATCACCAACTCTTCGCTAAAACGCTGGATCATTATTTCTCTACCACGCTCCCCCATCACTCTTCTCTCATCCAGTGGCATCAGCAAAATCTTTCGCATGGCTTCTGCCAGCCCCTTATAGTCACGAGACTTACAGAGAAAACCATTGACCCCATCCGTAACCACTTCTCGGCAGCCAGGCACATCTGTTGTGACTTGTGGCCTTTTCATACTTGCCCCCTCCAGTAGCGCGCGGGGGGTCCCTTCTCGATAGGAAGGGAGAACGACACAGTCTGCATCATCAATCATCCCCCTGACATCACCCACCTGCCCCATATACTCAACCACCCCTTCACTCACCCAACCGTCCAGCTCCCGGCGACTCAGTGCCGCAGGGTTTCCCTGATCGATCATGCCCACTATTCTGAATTTCGTCTGCGGGTAGGACTTTTGGATGAGCCGAGCAGCCTGATAATACTCCCGCACTCCCTTGTCCAACAGCAAACGGGCAATCATCAGAAAGGTGACACTACCATCTTCAGCAGTGCTGACAGGCTGACGAGAGACGTAATACTCCGTATCCACACCGGATCCAGGCACCAAACCGGTAGCTGTAGCCCTAACCCAGCCATTCTCCTCAAATAGGCGGCGATCATCTCCATTTTGAAAAAATACAAAGTCTGCCTTTTTCATCGACAAGCGATAGAGCAGCGCCACAATTTGGCTGACCCAGTTTTTACGAATAAATGCAGCACCCAGTCCGGTTATCGTAGCGATTGATGGAATACCTGCACAGTGCGCAGCAAAGGATCCATAAATCACGGGCTTGATGGTATAGTGAAAAACAAGGTCGATCCGTTCTTTGCGATAGATTCTGCACAGATGGGCGAACAGTTTCAGGTCCGCCAAAGGGTTTGCACCCTTGCGATCGATCTTCACAGGGATGTGCTCCACCCCAAGTCGCCCAACACTTTCATCCTCCGGAGATATCACCAGCACGCGGTACCCACGCTGTACCAGTGCCCTTAGAAACCCACTGCGAAAATTAACCACATTCCACGCAGTATTGGATACCAACGCTACGGTCTTCGCCATCCGCCACCAACCCTCAATGGGGGGATGAAAAATGCCGCAAAAACTCTGTGCAACATCGTCATCAACATCAATATACCCTGTCGAAAATCATTGGGCAGAAACATATGCACGACTTTGCCCTTTATCTTTTCTGGATATCAGGTCATATAGTGCAGCAACACCGAAGGCAATGAATACCATCAAAAAACCGTAACGAATTCGATAGAGTGTCCCTATATTGATCATCCCAGTCGAGAAAATCACAACCATCCCTGCACCATATGTAGATGCCACCCAAAACGGCATGCTTCTCCACCACTTTGCCACTGCCAGCAGCCATCCAGAAAGAAAGAGATAAACCAACGCCATTTCCAGGGCGCTGACACGTCGCATCATTGTATTCATGGTCGTACGCCCCTCCTGCATCCACTGGGAAGGAAAAGGAGACAGAAACCCAATCACCGCCGCCCTGGGTATATAGCCAATGACATCTACTGCACTATTGAAATCGACATCCACATCAACATTGCTTCCCGCACCCCTGCAGCAAGTGACATAGTTATATCGAACTCTCCGTATACGTTTGAGCTTCCAGTCAATCGATTCCGGTATCCACGCTGTTTTGCGCCAGATATTTTGTGAAATTCTGGGGCTGGGAGTAGATGGCTTTGCCATCGCTGGCTCTAGCTTCTTGGTTTTCAGAATACGCTCCACCTGTGGCAACTCACTAGGCTCATTGACTTTACGGCTGACAATGGCAGGTACCACGACTTCAGCATCTGAACGCTGAACCTGCTCAACCGGAGGAGTATCACGATCTTCCACGACTGCCAACACCACCTTTTCCGAGGAAGCTGCGGTTTCTTCCGGCTCCGGTGGAGCAGGCACTAACCTCGATTGCATCTCTGTACTCTCGTGGGTGCTACCTAAACCCCCTTCAACCTTCTCCCTCACTGTGATCGTATTGTCACGATCAGGGGACTCTGCAGCAGCAACAACCACCTCCACCGTTGGGACAGGAACATCATTGGCGGCACCCGTTACCTTTCCAAGCCTTGTTGCAGTCGCCGACGGCCTGGCTGTATCTCCCTGCGCACTGTTCATGTTTCCATGCACTGAAGCTTGCTGTACCGGAGCCTGTTGGGTTGGAGTTTGTTGAACTGAAGCCTGCTGAACCGGAGCCTGTTGAACTGAAGCCTGTTGAACTGAAGCCTGTTGAGTTGGAGCCTGTTGAACTGAAGCCTGCTGAACCGGAGCCTGTTGGGTTGGAGTTTGTTGAACTGAAGCCTGCTGAACCGGCTGGACAGAGACCATTGCCCAGTCACCTGGCTTGGCGGCGCCGGGCATGGCACCAACAACCTTTACTGCCCACTTCCCGCCCATGAATATGGCCACTGCAACAAGCAGATACCAAGCCATGAACCCGCGATTCCGTATCAACCCGTAAAGCACGAAAACCACAACAAAAATCATCAGGAAGAGCAACACCATCTCCGTTGCATATCCTCGGGAGGCACCCATCGCCAAGACCCCTCCTACAATTGAAAATACCGCCAATGCCCCTTTTCCAAACAGCTCACTGCGGTCAACTTTTCCAAATAGCAGCACCCAACCATAAATGAACAACAGATTGGCAAATATAAAAAAACCATCCTTATGCAGTTGTGTGAACCAGGACATTGCTGATGGAAAAAAGATGAAGGGCAACGTCGCAACCAGTGCTGTTCTATTGCCAAACCCGACCATACGCACAATAGAGTACAACAGCGCGGCACTTACACCGTGCAGTACGGCATTAAGGGGCATGATGACCCACGGCTTTGCAAGCCCGGTAATATAATAGAGTGCTGCGGCTATACCAATCGGAGGGTTGCCACTGGGAGAAAACACCCAGCTATCCCAGCCATCAACCTGCATCTCCGCCAGCATCTCAAGCGCAAGCCTATGGAAGCTGATTGCATCCAGAATGATCAGCCCCGGTGCCTCATATCCCTCTGCCCAATGCAAGAAATAGGGAACAATGATCAATTGCAGTAATAGCCCCACACCAAGGGCATAGAAAAATGCGATCGAAAACGGCGCCCACGCCCCAACCTTATGAATCTTGCTTATCATTATGAACCCGCCTTATTCACCAAATAACCCATAAAACAAGGAGGCGCGCCCTCTAT
>CAYFOR010000128.1:0-7986 GCA_964344785.1 uncultured Piscirickettsiaceae bacterium | reverse complement strand
TAGAGGGCGCGCCTCCTTGTTTTATGGGTTATTTGGTGAATAAGGCGGGTTAATAATTCAAAGGGGTAGATTCTGCAGCCTCTTAATCCGGCATAACTCATCAGGTGTACGTATAATAGTCGCCCTTTATCATAAAGTAATGTGAACTACTGGCACGTCTTAACCAACCGATGAACCCTACACTTTCCATAATTGTGATCACCAAGAATGAAGAGCGGGATCTGCCTCGCTGTCTGCGGTCGGTATGGTTTGCGGATGAGATTATTGTTGTGGATTCGGGAAGCAGTGACAGAACGGTGGATATCGCCTCCGAGTATACAGACAAGGTCTTTTCGTATACGGATTGGCAGGGGTTTGGGACACAGAAAAACCGTGCCCTTTCCCATGCAACCGGAGACTGGGTTTTGTCACTGGATGCGGATGAGTGGCTGACTGCTGAATTGTGTCAGGAGATTCGGTCTGTCATCAGTCATCCTGATCAATCTATCTATGAGTTTCCCCGGCTCTCTTCATTTTGCGGCAGTGTGATACGGCATGGTGGGTGGTATCCAGATTACGTGGCACGGCTGTTCAAGAGAGGCAGTACAAGCTTTTCAGATGATCTGGTTCACGAGCGCCTTCTCTATCATCCAGATGAATTGGGACGACTCAAGAGCCCTCTGCGCCATGCATCCTATGACAATATCAATGAGGTGGTGGGTAAATTGGCCCGTTATGCATCGGATGGTGCTGACAATCGATTCAAGAATGGGGAAAGGACAAGCTTTCTGAAGGTGTTGTTAAGTTCATTCTGGGCCTTTTTGCGTACCTGGGTTTTGCGTCTCGGCATTCTGGATGGAAAGGCAGGGTTCATGATCGCGGTTGCCAGTGCGGAAAGTACCTACTATCGCCACCTGCGGTTGCTGGAATTGCATCAGGAGGCGGCACCGCAAACGGTTGCCCTTGTGATTACAACGTATAACCAGCCAGAGGTTCTGGAGCGCGTGTTGGAGTCGGTGGAACTGCTTGAACGGCTGCCTGATGAGGTTGTCATTGCAGATGATGGGTCTGGGGATGATACCAAAGAGATGCTTGTCAAGTGGAGCAGGCGCCTGCCACTCAAGCATATCTGGCAACCGGATGAAGGGTTCCGGGCTGCAGCAATCAGAAACCGTGCGGTTGAAGCGACGCAGTCGGAGTACCTGATTTTTCTGGATGGTGACTGTCTGGTCGACCCGGAGTTTGTTACTCGCCATATCAGTCTGGCTGAACACAACTGCTTCATACCAGGTAGCAGGGTGTTGCTCTCCCGCTCCATTACGGAGAGAGTAATCAGCGGTGGGAACTATATCATCAAGTGGTCAATTTTCCGCTGGGCTTTGGCGGTTCTGAGTCGGGGGGCAAACCGGATCATCCCCTTTATCAATCTGCCGAATGGCAACTGGAGAAAGTGGCGTGTTGCCTCCTGGCGAGGGGTTCGTACCTGTAACCTTGGATTGTGGCGGGCAAACTTTGAAACTGTGAATGGCTTTGACGAAGCGTTTAGTGGTTGGGGATATGAGGATGCCGACCTGGCCATCCGCCTGATTCGAAATGGTGCTGAACGCAAGGATGGAGGGTTTGGTAATCCGGTTCTACACTTATGGCATTTTTCCAATCGTAATGGACGGGAGGATAGTAACTACAGAATGCTGCAAGAGTCGATTAAGGGTAATCGGCCGGTTGAGGCAAATACATAGAATCAAGAGGCGATATGTCTGTTCAAATAGTCGATTCATCAGTCAAGACAGGTTACCTGTCCTGCATGAATGCACCCGGGATGACCTGTGTGCGGGGGTGGATGTTTGTCGCACTTGGTTTCTTGATCCCGTTGTCAACGGCGGGGATCTCGATCTTTTTTGGGTTGGTCGTGCTGTTATCCCTGGTTGACAGGCAGGTACTGGCCAATCTTCGGGAGATCCTGAAGAGTCCGGTCTATTTGGCGTTTGTCGCCTTTTTTCTGCTGCATCTCATTGGTCAGCTTTGGACGGTGGAGCCTGAAAATGGCTTTAAAAGTTGGATGATTTTTTTGATCCCGGTACTGGCAGCATCCATCAGCAAGGAGTTTGCAGTACGTGGTGTCTATGCCTTTGCCTTCGGTATGATGGTTGCGGAGACATGGTCCTATTACGAGATATTCAGTAATTGGACAGCCTATAGTGCCGGACAGTATAGCAATGATATTTATATATCCATGGGGCATGTATCCTATAACCCGGTACTGGCTGTTGCAATCTCACTATTGATGACGACGCTGCTTGCCGGTAAGTATCAAGGGTTGAATACGATTCTTCCCTTATTGTTTCTGATCACCATGATTGTCAATATGTTCATGACCGGTGGTCGTGCAGGACACGTCGGCTTTATGTTCTCCTGGATGGTGTTGGCAGCCTATTTCTTCTGGAGAAAACCTGTAGCACTGCTGGGTATGACTGTTTTGCTATTGAGCATTGTATGGAGTGCGTATAGCTATAGCCCTATTTTCCAGCAGCGGGTGAGTGGTGCAGTCAATGAGGTGCAGGCAGCAGTGATCACTACTGATCAGTACCAGCAGAAAGATGAAAATGATCATGGAAGGCTCATCGACGAAAGTAAATTGCAGTCCTCGGTTGGATTTCGCATTGCCTATGCCATGCACTCGTGGGATATTTTTCTGCATCACCCCTGGTTTGGTAGTGGGACTGGTTCGTTCGAGTCTGCGTATAAAAACTATCGGCAGACGCATGAGTCTCCGGTTATGCTGACTGCCAACCCCCATAACAATCATCTGCTGATATTGGTGCAGTTTGGGGTTTTGGGGTTAGTCGTATATGGAGCCATATTTGTCGGTCAGTTGCTGGAGGTGCGCCGTATGCCGGTGGAATATGAGTTCCGGGCAGTGGCCCTGTTGCTTCCCCTCTTTTTTGGGTTGATCTCCTTCTATGACAGTTACCTCTGGGGACACCATACCCAGGCGCTGTTTGCCTTTTTGACAGCAGTACTTTATAGAAGGGATATCTACCAGGAGGCATAACGGCTTGCGGCCTCCCCGTTCAATTTTAATTGTCGCTACCCGCCAGATCGGCGATGTACTGTTGGCTACACCACTACTCCATAGTGTTCGTGTTGCTTGGCCGCATGCGCATATTGTCGTCCTTGTTAACCGTGACAAGGGAGGCATGCTTGAAGGAAACAGGGACTGTGATGAGGTCATTGAGGTCTCGGAGCACCCCAAATTTGCTGAATATCGGACGTTACTGCCACGACTGTTCAGGAAGTATGATCTTGCAATCAATACGTTGGCCGGAGATCGACCGCATCTCTATGCGTTGTGGGCAGCACGTACTCGAGCCAGTATCGTGGTTGATGAGGGCTGGAAAGGCCGGTGGAAATGGTGGGCAAGTCAATATCGTGTCGAGTTGGATAATCTGAATACCCATACGGTTTTGCAAAATCTGGAGCTTGCCAGGGTGATAGGGATAGAGCGGCTCTACACGGTCACGCCGCCTGCTGCAGATAGTGCCGTGAGGGCGTATGAGGAGGGGCTTGGGTTGGACTGGAGACGATCCGGTTTTGCCGTGCTGCATCCGGCACCGATGTGGCGCTACAAACGTTGGACGGAGGATGGCTGGATGGCACTGGTCTCATATCTGTTGAGCCGGTTTAACCATGTTGTGCTCACTGGCGGCCCGGGTAGGGAGGAGAAGACTTTCCTTGGGCGCTTGGTGAGAATCAGCCCATCCCGGGTACACTCGCTCGGTGGCGTGACCCGCTTTGCCGAGTCTGTTGAGTTGCTGAAACATGCCGCGTTGTATGTCGGCCCTGATACCGCAATGACGCATCTGGCGGCATCCTGTAACACACCAACGGTGGCAATTTATGGACCAAGCAATCCTGTGAAGTGGGGCCCCTGGCCCGCACGACATGTTGGATCAAATCCCTGGAAGATGTTGGATCAATCCTGTCAGCAAGTGAATAATGTAGTACTTTTACAGGGGGTGCAGCCACCTGACAGAGAGAACTGTGTCCCATGCAGAGAGGAGGGGTGTGAACGACACAAGGAGAGTGAGAGTGACTGTTTGAAACAGTTATCTGTCAATGATGTTGTCCGAGCGGTTGAGGTGCTGGTCGGTCAGCGGACCAGCTTGTAGTGCTTGTGGCTCAGATCAAGATTCAGCCACTGTTCCAGTTTCATCGATACCCGATGCTTCTTCTCTCTGCGAGTGAGAGAATGGCTGGGGTCAGGTGTGAAGTGGGGCTCTGCCTGGTTTTGTAGCCACTGTTGCAATAGTGCGGGATGGGTACCGGTAAATGGCTCAACAGCCTGAGGGTCGATGTCATAGGACATTGCCGGTGGTTCGTGCCCCCAATACTTGCTGACCTGGTCTACCTTCTTCTGTAGATAGTACAGTTTGCGGGCGTGTCCGTAATGGTAGACATGGGCGTTGACCGGTGCTGCCCGTGGCAGTCGCCCTCGGCGGTTCTTGTCCATCACTACCCAGTACTGGCCATCCGGGGCATAGGTCCGGATGGTATTGCGAATGATCCGGCATTCTCTTCGGTACCACTCCGGGCTGGTTGCAATCCACTGTGGTGAACCGTAGAAGTGGTAGTAATCAAAGAGCAGGGCCTCAACATCCGGTTGATCATGGTATTTTTTCAAGGCATCGAGAATCCTGTCGGTATCCTGTTCGTGGAGCACCTCATCCCCTTCGAGATAGAACGCCCAATCTCCGGTGCATGCGTATTGGGCAATCATCTTCTGTTGCGCATAGACAAACCCCCGGCTGGATGATCTCTCATTCCAGCTGGTCTCGATAATGGAGATTTTCGGGTCATTGATCGCCTGTACCCGTTCGAATGTGTCGTCTGCCCCCTCACCGATTGCAATGATGAATTCATCGACAATGGGTAATAGGGACTGAATGGATGCCTCAAAGGGGAAGCCAAGATTGACGCCGTTTCTTAAGAACGAGAAGCCACTGATCTTCATGGTTTAACTGGTTACCCCACACATATCGATTGGCAACCTCAAAATGGGGTATGGCTTACAGGTTGTCTGTTGGGGGCAGTGAGCGGCATCTGCTGAGGCTCCGGGATGATTTCGCCTGTACCGGGCAAGTTTCTGATAGACTCCATTATATCAATTGTAGGGGCGGGTGGCAGTGAATGCCCAGTGTCTGGATCTGTAAAGGCGGTTTCTGTCGTATGGAGAGCTTGGCTCAGGTAACTATATGAGTGGCAAGGTTTGGGGACTGATACCCGCCCGCTTGGAGTCGAGTCGGCTACCGAACAAGGCACTGAAAGAGCTTCACGGCCTGCCGATGATCGTCCATGTGGCCAAGCGCTCCATGCTCTCTATGCAACTGGATGAAGTGGTTGTCTGTACTGATAATGCAAAGATTGCCCAAGCCTGCTGCAAGCATCGAATCAAGGTATGTATTACACCTTCCTGGTGCAAGAATGGAACAGAGAGAATCCTTGAGGCCAAGAAGCGGTTGGAGATTGCATCAACCGATCTGGTGATTGATATTCAAGGGGATGAGCCACTGGTTGATCCCGAGTCGATCGATCAGGTGGTGGGGCGCTTGAAGGAGAATATCGATGCAGCTGATATCATTCTTCCCCATATCGAGCTATGCCCCTCCAATAACAAGAATGTGGTCAAGGTGATTGCCTCCGGCCATCGGGCAGTCTATCTCAGTCGATCCGATGCACCACACTCATTCAACAAGGATGTTCGGCTGAAAAAGCATCTGAGTATTATCGGGTTCACTGGTGGAAGTCTGGAGCAGTTTGGGGAACTTCCGATTGGGGAATTGGAGGCCATTGAAGGAGTGGAGCTTTTGCGGGCCATTGAGGGGGGAATGACGATTCATACCTTCAGAATTGATGCGGATTCATTCTCGGTGGATGTGCAGGAGGATTTCGAGAAGGCCGAGCGTGCCCTGCGGGTCTGCCCGATTTTTCAGAAAGGGTATGGTTCGGCCTTATGAAGTACAGACACTTTTCGTTTGATCTGGATGGCACAATCATTGATACGTTGGATGTGATGGAGCGTGCATGGAATGAGACGGCCCAGCACTTCAAGTTATGGCATGACTTTTCGGAATACAAGCGGGAGATCGGGCTTCCATTTGGCCAGATCATGAGGAACCTGGGTGTTGCAGATGAAGAGTTGGAAGTCGAGCGTTACTACTTTGAGCAGACGGAGCGCCTGGTTTCGGAGGCAACACTCTTTCCCTCGGTCCTGGATTTTATGGAGAAGATCAAGGCAACGGGTGCCACTACCTCCATTATCACCTCCAAGCCAAGGCGCAACTCTGAAAGCATACTGACAAGGCATGACGTGACCACAGACTTTCTGATGTGTGGCGATGATCCGGTGGGTGCGAAGCCAACAGAGCTACCGATGAAGACGGTGCGAGAGCAGTTGGGGCTTGGCGAGGGTGATCCGATCATCTATTTTGGTGATATGGTGAATGACCTGGTCTTCTCGGTAAATAGTGAGGTTGACTACTGCCACTGCAACTTCGGTATCGGTGGCAGGCTTTCGGATTATCTCATCCCGGTGTCCCGATCCATTGACTCCTGGGATGACACCTGGTTGGATGGGCTGCTTTAACTGCCCAGGCCATTTGAGTTAAGTGATGAGTGATTCATTTCGTCTTGTTTGTGAGACGTTTCGTGATAGCAAGGTTCTGGTGCTGGGCAGCTCTCCCAGGCTGAATATTCCACCGGACTATACCGATGAGTGGAAGCTGATCTGCATCAATGCCTCGGGGAGGGCTGCGCTCAGCAATCAACTGAAAAGGCCCGATCTGACGGTCTTTGCGATCTCGGCACTGATCAAACCCAAGCCCCAGTTTGACGAAGTGCGGGAGTATGTCGGTGGCCTGAGCAGTCGCCATGTCTTCCTTCGCTTTCTCGGTGGCGGTTTTCTGAAGCGTGCCATCCGTACAAGGCGAGCCCGAAAGGTACTCGACACACTGGGCTACCAGTTTGATGGGCTCTATGGCCTCCCCTCGGCTGAGTGGAAATCGGTGGTGTTGGAGGTGATGGGAGAGGAGAACTATCCGCTTGCCAAGAATATTTCAACCGGGGCGTTTTGTGTGATGCTGGCGATCTACTCCGGAGCTGAAAAGGTGATGACTGCAGGGATCGACCCAAATACCGAGGGGCACTCCTATTCAAAGACCGATTTCAAGCGTGAGCACAAAAACAGTGATGTGCGGGTGCTCGATTTTCTACAAGAGCGATATGGGGTAGAGGTTTTCTAGGGCGTGTCAACACAATCTGACATGAAGGGGATGAGGGTACACCAGTTTTGAGTGTAGTGGAGGATAACAAAACCTTCTGTATTGGTTACTGGGCACTGTCCGACAATGTGAAGCGGGACCTCGCCCATTACACCAAGCTTCTGCCGTTGACCATGAGCCTGCTTGCCGATAGACAGGTGTTGTTCTTTTATCATGACCATTCGGTGCTGGAGCGGGCCTCGAACCTTGCAAGAGAGCATTGCATTGTGCTTCACCCATGCAGAATAGCTCTGGAGGCGCTTCCCAATCGAGAATCGGCATTGAATGTGCTGCATGCCACCGAGGCTTTTGGACAAGAGCACTCAGAACCACCTGCCGTTCGCACCAAGGAGAAAGGGGTTGAGCACTACTGGCGTGACTATCGACAGAGTGGGCGTGAGGTCTATCACAGCATGTTGTCCATCTGGCTCAGCAAGATCCCATTGATCACCAGGGCCATTGAAGAAAACCCCTTCCAGAGTGAGTATTTTGCCTGGGTGGATGCATCGCTTGCCCGTTTCAACAGTAAACGGGATTTCTTTGAGGTAGGCCGAGTGGTTGATTGTGATAACAGAATCTCATTCTTTCGGGGGAAGTTGACCAAGAACGGTAGCAGGCTGATGCTCAATGCCAGTTATCTGAGCCCGCCTTATTCACCAAACGGTCATTTCAACGGCTGACTCGCACATAT
>CAYFOR010000127.1:0-7999 GCA_964344785.1 uncultured Piscirickettsiaceae bacterium | reverse complement strand
ACTCACTCTTACCCTCTCTGTTCAGGGCCATTTATGGATTGGAATAGACTCCATGGAGGCGATCCATGATGGGCATTTCGGCTTCCGTACCGAAAGCATCAATATTGAAGGACGTTTCCAAACCATGATGCAGCAGACCACTGCCAGTATGGCAAGCATGGAAGCAGCCATCTCTGAAGTCAACCGGGCGATGGAAGCAGCCGCCAACGGTGACTTCGGACAGCGCATCCAGTCGCCACTTCAGGGAGATCTGGATAGGCTGAAGCAGGGCGTCAACCAGTCGTTGGAGAAAGTGGATCAGGCGATCACTGAAATCGGCCAGATGACCACTGCTCTGGTACAGGGTGATCTGACGCAGCGAATTCAGGGGAACTATCATGGAAGGCTGAATGAACTGAAGGGTGGGCTCAATCAGAGCACCAATAAACTGCAGGAAACCCTGCAGGCGGTCTCCTCGGTGGCCCAACAGGTTTCCCATAGCGCACGTGAGGTGAGTGAAGGTGGAGAGAATCTGGCTCAGCGCACCTCTGAACAGGCCGCCAGTCTGGAACAGACTTCCGCCAACATGGAAGAGATGTCTGAAGCCGTTGAGAAAAACAGCAACAATGCAAATCAGGCAAACCAATTTACCAGCCAGACCAACCAGGATGCCCAACAGGGGACCGAGATTGTATCCAGAGCCGTCGAAGCGGTAGGAAAGATCAGAAACTCCAGTGAGAAGATCACTGAAATTATCACGATGATTGACAGCATTGCGTTTCAGACCAACCTTCTGGCGCTCAATGCCGCTGTTGAGGCGGCCCGGGCCGGCGAACATGGCCGAGGCTTTGCGGTCGTTGCCGGAGAGGTTCGCACACTATCGCAACGTGCCTCTGATGCGGCCAAGGATATCTCCAACCTGATTGAAGAGAGTACCCGGCGCGTCCATACCGGTGCCGAGTTGGTCAATCGCTCTGGAGAAGCACTGGACAAGATTAGCCAGTCAATACAGCAAGTGAACGATATTGTAGAAGATATCAGCACCTCCAGTAGTGAACAGAGCCACGGTATTCAGCAGGTCAACACGGTCCTATCCCAGCTCGAAGGGATCAACCAGCAGAACAGCGCACTGGTTGAAGAGAGTTCTGCCGCCAGTCAGGAACTGAGCAATCAGGCCAATGACCTGCTGAAGCTGGTCAGTTTCTTCAATACCGGAAAGGCTGTTAAAGAGGTCGATTCCGCTGCAACAAAACCGTCTCCGGCCCCACAGCCGCCCCAAAAGGCTCCGTCCACTAAAGATAAAGAGCCGACACCGGCAACTGAAACCATGAATACACATGGTCATGAAGAATGGAGTGACTTTTAAGCAAGGCCACCGAAAACCTGGCATGTCAAAGTCACAAGCCGCATTTGACCTGCCTGCCAGGCCCCGTCAACAGGCTGTAGATGTCAGCCCATATGATGGACCACTATAAAATCGCATCTGGACAATCAGGGAATATAATCTATCAATAGACGCTGGAAAACTGCACTCTTGGGGGAGAGGAATGACTGATTTTGAGCGGGAACTGGATCAAGACCTGTCTTTACTGACCAAGCAGTTTTGGGGGGGATCAATATTCTGGACATTGATGCTGATCGCCCTGCTGATCTGGTCGGCACATGGGGTCGATCAGGAGATACTGAGACTGGCTCACCAGGAGGCACTCTCCAACTTCAATAAAGACAAGGTATTCCGGGAGTGGGCCACCAGACATGGGGGGGTCTATGTGTTCGAATCGGAAATTACACCACCCTCTCCATGGCTCAAGCATCTTCCTGACCGCATGATCGACTTACCTCAAGGAGATCGTTTGGTGCTCCTCAATCCGGCCACGATGTTGCGACAGATGATGGAGCAGTACAGTGGACTGTATGGAGTAAAAGGGCGCATCACGAGTTTCGATCCGCTCAACCCCGGTAATGAACCCGATGAATGGGAAAAGGATGCCCTGCTCTCTTTTCAACAGGGGAATCAAGAGAAGGTATCCATCACAACCATAGCAGGTGAACCCTACTATCGATTGATTCGACCAATGGAGGTGATGGCAGGTTGCTTGAAATGCCACGCTCATCAGGGTGGGTATGTAGTAGGAAAGACCCGAGGGGGTGTTGGCGTTTCAGTACCGCTGAAGAGCTATTATGCAGTCGCCGATAGCAGAAAGTCGGATCTGTGGATCAGTTTCATCATTATCTGGGCTTTTGGCCTGATTCTGATCGTACTGATCTATCTAAAGGGAAGACAGCGTGCCGCTGACCGCAAGCAGTCCAATGAAAAGCTGTTGATTGCACGCAGACATGCGGAAGATGCCAACCACGCCAAAGATGAATTTCTTGCCACCATGAGTCATGAGATGAGAACACCACTGGCCTGTATATTGGGCTATTGTGAAATCATGATGGGTGAAACGGATGATCCGGCGCAACTGCAAAACCTGCAATATATACAGCTTGCCGGTCAAAACCAGTTGGCACTTGTCAATGATCTGCTGGATATTTCCAAAATAGAATTTGGAAAAATAGATATTGATGAGCACTATTACTCTCTATCCATGCTTCTGCACAATGCGGTAACAATGATGTCGATCAAGGCATCGGATGCCGGTCTGGCATTGACCTTTGAGCAGAAACAACCCGTACGCTTCATGCTGCTGGGCGACAGCCAGAGAATCGAGCAGATTCTCCTGAACCTGCTAAGCAACGCCATCAAATTTACAGAGACAGGAAGCGTCACCCTGATCACAGATATCGTGGATGGAATGCTTCAATTCACGGTTATGGATACCGGCATCGGAATAAAACCCGAAACACTGGAGAAGCTGTTCGATCGCTTCGAACAGGAGGACAACTCTATCAGCAGGCGGTTCGGAGGTAGCGGTCTGGGGCTCAATATCTCCAAGCGCTTGGCAGAGATGATGGGGGGGGAGATTACTGTAACCAGCGAGTTAGGGAAGGGTTCAACCTTTATCTTCCGTATCCCGTACCGGCCAACTGACGAACAAGATGATCAGGCCACCGATCAACAAAAATGCAATCAACCGGAAACTGAAATTGGTCAGCTTTCCGGTCACATCCTGTTGGCGGAAGACACACCAGCCATGCAGATGCTGATTCGGCGAATTGTAGAAAAATATGGCGTTACCGTAACTGTCGTAGAGACAGGGCGGCAAGCTGTGGAGCAGGCGGAGAGTGAGCAGTTTGATCTGATCCTGATGGATATGCAGATGCCGGAGATGAACGGGGTGGAGGCATGCCGGATCATCAAGTCAAGCAACAACCCCGTTCCCGTCATTGCACTGACCGCAAATGTGATGCAGCAACACAGGGATGCCTTTGAGGAGGCAGGATGCGATGGCTTCCTTGGTAAACCTATTGACCGGAACGAGTTACGAAGAGCATTAAATCAGTATCTCGCCTAGCACTCTAGCAACATAGTATTGATTGGATCAGATCAAAACTACTACATCTGAGTCCATTCAAATTATTTTTGCAGGAAGCGATTCACGATACCCAGGAGTTTTTCCGGGCTGAAAGGTTTACAAATCCACCCAGTTGCATGCAGATTCCGTCCACGCTGTTTAGCCTTTTCCGATCCGTCTGTAGTGAGGAACAGTACCGGTGTAAAGCGATAATCAGCCATTTCTCGTACCTTTGAAACCAGCTCGAACCCATCCATTACCGGCATATTGACATCAACCAGTATCATGTCGAAGGCAGTTCCGGTACTGTTTCTATGCAGATCAATCACACCTAATGCATGTTCCCCATCCTCAGCTTCCTTGAGTTCATATCCCCCTTTTTCAGCAACTGCATATCGAATAGCGCCACGAAGGGACTCAGAGTCATCAACTGCCAATATTGTTTTTGTCATTTCCACTTTCCTTAATCAGCGAAAACCTCTTACCACGAACAACTTTATTATATAAATTGTCTATCAAGTATACGTTAGTGCCACATTTCAATAAAATATCAAACACCAAAACATTAGTAATATTTCGTTACACAGAAAATATAAAATACCTTATATACTCTCTGTATATTTATTTTTCGTCGGCAGATTCTGAGTCAGCATAGTCGAATTCACATTTATTTCCAACCATACTTCTGTAAAATTGGTCAATCATATTCAATCTATATAAATAAATATTGGATGATACTAATTTATTGATAAACCAGCCTGGGCAAGATGGCTCAGGAAGGCAAAGAGTCATATCAGGACATTATCACCCACAAATGCTGTTGGTACAGTAGCCACTTATTTCACCCAATCAAATTCATGCATAACCAGTGTTACAGTGTTCACATATGCTCCACAACTGAACAGTTACGCCCCATTTCCTTGGCCGAATATAGCAAATCATCTGCTCTGGCAAGAAGTGATGCTGAAACAGTTGTGCGGGTTGGGACACAGCATGTTCCACCAATACTGACCGTGACGCTCTCTGAAATGTCGCTCTCAGGAAAGTCAATGGCAAGACCTTCTACACCTCTGCAAACTCTCTCAGCCAATAGTTTGGAGCCACTGATATCGGTATTGGGCAATACAGCACAGAACTCTTCTCCACCAAACCGGGCCACAAAATCTACTGGACGCCTGAATTGGTTATCCAGATATTGGGCAATATAATGCAGTACCTGGTCACCTTTCAGGTGCCCATATGTGTCGTTATATCTTTTGAAGTAGTCAATATCAATCATCAGAATCGCGATCGACTGTTGCTCTCGCTGTGCACGGAGAAACTCTTTCTCCAAGGTATCATTTAAATAGTAACGATTATAGATGCCTGTCAAACCATCACGAATCACCTGATTCTGTAGTACATCTGCTTGGCGCTCAAGCTTGCTCAGGGATCTTTTGAGGCATGACTCTCTCTGCCAACTGACGCATAGCATTCGAGCCATCTGAATGAGTGAATCATCAACAAACGGTTTGGTCAAAAGTGTCATGTTCTGACTTATTTTCTGATGCATCTCATTGGCAGAGTAATCTGAATATGCCGTGACAAATACGATGTACACCCTATCATCGATTTCCCTGATTTTTTCTGCCGCTTCTACACCATCCATGTTCGGAGGCATACGGACATCCATGAAAATGACAGCATATGGATGGCCATTCTGAACGGATGCTCTGACCAGCTCTACCGCACGCTCACCATCATCGGCAGTATCGAGAAAACTGTTTTCCAACTGGCCATGAGGGTGTGACGGTGGAAGTTCCATCTCATCAAACAAGGAGGACAGCCCAGTTAACGTATCGTCATTTTCTGGTGATAGTATTTGTCGATACACATTAAGCACACTGGGTTCATCATCTACTGCAAGTATTCTGCATTTGCATGAATTGACTATTTCAACAGCGTTCATTGTAAATTCCACCTTTGGGTCGTTGCATGTAACTGACTTCCAGAGAGAAGCGTCACCTTCTCACCTTCCAAAGTATTAGCGCCAATCAACGCAAATATCAACGACAAGAAGTACGCTGTTACAGGTACAGCGTTCAAGAACGATTCCATTTCCAGTGATTGCCCCATCTCTTTTCCCCCAGTTGATACAGCATCGCTGTATTGCCTTGCACACAAGCACACGGGTTGGGAATCATGATTAACCGAGAGGCAGGTGAGGAAAACTCACAGTAGACCGGTAACCCTGCTGCCATAGATATTCCCGTAGGCCAGTGGCTTTGCGTACCTGCCTTTCGGACAGGGTCGCCTTTTTCATAACTACAATATATATAAACAATTCAAGACAGCAAAACAAGAGCTATCTATATGAGAATAGATTCTGCGGTTCTGTCTTCAGGGCTTTTGACAGAGTATCGACCAACCTGTCATTCTTGGCCAGCCCCGGTACTACTGTCATTACGATGGTTGGTAGAGAACAAAAGCGCCCGTTACATCAGTGTGTTGTAGATGCCGCAAAGATCTCTTCATCGCTTTGCACCTCACCACTCTCCAGCTCAGTCGCATGGGCTTCCCGCACTTCTACAATAACCAGATCAACATTAATATCCTCACCCGCCAAAGGGTGGTTGCCATCTACCGTAACTTCATCTTCGGTGATTTTGGTAATGGTGACAGGCACATCATGCCCATTTTTATGGGTGTAGAACTGCTGCCCAACATGAAGGCCACTTTTCATATTGAACTGGCTTTTGGGAATAACCTTGACCTTGGACGGATCACGTTCACCAAAGCTATCGGCAGGTGCAAGAGAGAAAGTCAGCCGTTCCCCCGCCTGATGTCCGTCCACCTGTTTCTCAATGGCAGGGAGCACGGTGCCATGCCCCTGGATAAAGGCAAGAGGTTCACCATGGTCAGTGCTATCAATGATTTTTCCCTTTCCATCAACCATCTTGTATTCGAGCGTAACTACCCGGTCATTACAAATTTTCATTTTCTTTGTACGTTGGCCACAATGGGCTCTTATCTTACAGGTAAATTGGATAATAGAGTAGTTGACGTGATCAGGTGACCCATGCAGACTGTCTGCTGATCATGTTTCGGGAGATGCTGTAATGCTGTGGAATTTCATGATGCATGCCATGATGGGGTGGCTGGGTGCCTACTATTTTATCCCTACACTGGAGCGGATTGGTACGGCAATTCTGGTAGTCTGCCTGACACAGGCAGTTGATCAGGCCCGAATACGCAGAGAGAAATGGGCAGAGATTGAGGCGCTGCCGGAAGACCAGAGAGATGAGGCATCCAGTTTGCTGGAAGAGAAGATCGGTCGACTGATGGCCCAAACCTTTATTCAGAATGTGGTGCTGTTTACAGTGGTACTGCTACTGACGGCCCATGCAGTACGTTTGAATGGCTGGCTATAGAAGAAACGGACCATGAGTACAGAGGATGAGGAAAAGGCGATTGATCCAAGCCAATATTTTTACCGTAACAATGCCTATACCAGATTGACCGGAGGAACGGCTGAAATAGCCTTGGTTGACAAGCGTGACCCTAGCAGAACGGTTGAAATGGAACCCTGGCTGGGAACAGTCTTTCAGCTGGCAGATGGGCAACATACGATTGAACAGCTCATTGACTTCATGACCACCAGTTATCATGGAAACCCACCAGAGGGGCTGGAGCGGACCATTCTTTCCGTTGTATCCAGACTGGTCGAGTCGGGAACGGTCCTGTTGGGGAATACACCCAAGACACTCCCCTATCACCTGGCAAGACCGATTGAAGAGCTGGACCCGGAGCAGGCCAGACAACTCCTTCGTGAGGACGGTTACTACGTCCCCGCCTCTACAATGTAGAAATGTCCTCTATCCTGCTTGAACTATTACAATCCAAGATGGCAACAATCTGACCGCTCTTTAACGCCCCTCATTCAATAACGCATCAAATGAAGACTCATCGATCAAGTTAGAGCTTGGCACTGCAATCTGAACCGTACAGCCCATCCCTTTTCCTTCACTCAAAACATCTAATCGACCACTGAATGCCGCCAATAAGTTTGCTGCACTATGGAACCCCATACCCATTCGGCCTTCTTTGGTTGTATAGTGAGCTTGCAATACTTGATTAAGATATTGAGATTCGATTCCAACACCGTTATCCACTACATCCAAGATTAATCGTCCTAACTGCCGGGGGCATTCGACATTGATGGTGATTTTCCCTTCTCCTTTCCTTAAATATGCCATTGCGATCGCCTCTTCAATCGCCTCAATACTATTCTGAACAAGATTGACCAGCATTTGTAGAAAAGGCTCGCGAGGGAGTTTCATTGTTGGCATATTATCGGGTAATGCTACCGAATAGGTGATCGCCTGTTTTTCCAGCTTTTCTCGTACCTGCATGTCGAGGTCAGACATCAGTGATGACAAATCGAACTCACTGAACCCCATTTCTTTGATCTTAACCGAATGCTGGGAGCGCAATGCATTTTTGATTTGCACGATAGACTCACTCAACGCCACTGGTGTCCCAACGTTTAATCGAATAAATTCAATTGGTTATTGATGACGTCC
>CAYFOR010000126.1:0-8030 GCA_964344785.1 uncultured Piscirickettsiaceae bacterium | reverse complement strand
AACTCACTCTTACCCTCTCTGTTCAGGGCCATTTATGGATTGGAATAGACTCCGGATACAGCCGAAGGCAAAACCGCCTGAGCAGCCCACATAAAGAGTTGATTGTGACCTATCCCCTCCATTGACTCAGGCGGGTGCATCCCCGCCCCCCTTTTTCATCCGCTTGCCTGCTGCTGCACGCTGCTTTCTGACCTCCTTGGGATCTGCAATCAGAGGGCGATAGATCTCGACCCGGTCACCTGGGCGTAGCACCTGATCCCGTTTCGCCGCCTTGCTGAATATTCCCATTCGGTCTTTCTCCAGATCGATCCCCGGAAACCGATCCGCAATTCCGGACTGCTCCACCGCCGCGATCAGCGTCGTTCCCTGAACCACCTCAAGCGGCAGTATCACCTGCTCATCCGGCAGTGCATAGGCAATCTCGACCTGTATGGATTCACTACTGTCCATTGCCATATACCTCCTGTGCCCGTTTGACGAAGGCATCAATCATGGATGCGGTAATCTGATTGAATAGCGGCCCCATGGTCACCTCCAGAATGCGGCTGGAAAACTCGAACTGAACCGAAAGGGAGACCTTGCACGCCTCTTCACTCAGTCGGTCAAACCCCCAATGCCCACTCAACTGCCGAAAAGGCCCCTTCACCAGCGACATCTCAATCGACTCTCCCGGCACCAACCGGTTCCGTGTGGAGAAAGATTGCCTCACCCCCTTGAAGGCGATATCCACCTCACCTACATTTTCGTTCTCGCCCTGCTCCAGAAAACGGCTCCCCCCACACCATGGCAAAAACTTCTGATAGGAAGGGACATCACTGGCCAGCCGATACATCTGCTCACTGGAATAGGGCACCAACGCACTCTTTTCGACACTGGCCATCAGATCATACCGATCGCATTCAAGAACACCACCAGAATGGCCACCGGTGTGACAAAGCGGATGACGAAGCGCCAATACTGATAAAGTTGCTTCTCAATCCCCAGCTCACCGCGCGAGTGGTTTTCGTGCATAACCCACCCGGCAAACAGCGCGATCGTCAACCCTCCCAGCGGCAACATCACATTGGAGGTGAGAAAGTCGAACAGATCAAAGATGGTTTTATCAAACCACTTCAGATCCGACCAGCTATTGAATGAGAGAATGGTTGCAATACCCAGCAGCCAGATCACCCCTCCCGCCACCATTGCAGCCCGGGGCCGCTCCAGCCCCCGGAACTCCACCAGCCAGGCCACCACCGGCTCGATGATGGAAATGGCCGAACTCCAGGCAGCAAAGACCAGCAGGACAAAAAAGAGCGAAGCAAACAGCACCCCACCCTGCATCCCTCCAAAGGCTACCGGAAGGGTCTGAAAGATCAATCCGGGGCCGCTGCCCGGCTCCAACCCATTGGAGAAGACAATCGGAAAGATCGCCAACCCCGCCAACAGGGCAACCAGGGTGTCGGCAACGGCTACCGTCAACGTCACCTTGGTGATCGAGATATCATTCGGCAGATAGGCGCCATAGATCATGATCGCCCCCATGCCGAGACTCAGGGTAAAGAAGGCATGGCCCAGCGCAGTCAACACCCCCGCTGTCGTCACCTTGCTGAAATCGACATCAAACAGAAAATGGAACCCCTGCAGAAATCCCCCTGAGCTCATCGCATAACCGACCAGCATCAGCAGCAATACGAACAGTGCAGGCATCAACAGCCGGATGGCCCGCTCCAGCCCCGCCCTGACCCCGCGCGCAACGATAATCACCGTCATCACCATGAACAGGGTATGCCAGAAAAGTTGCGTACCCGGATTGGCAACCAGTCCACCAAACAGCTCACCCGACTGCTCTCCGGTGATCTCCACAAAACTGCCACTCATTGCCGAGGCAACATAAGAGAGTGCCCACCCTGCAATCACACTGTAATAGGAGAGAATCAGAAATCCGGCAACCACACCCGACCAGCCAACCAGTTGCCAGTGGGGGCTCCCGCGCTCCTCCTGGGCCAGGGTGCGCATGGTGTGAATCGGACTCTGCCTGCCGCGCCTTCCCAACATGATCTCGGACATCATCACCGGAATACCAATCACTGCGATACAGACCAGATAGATCAGCACAAAGGCACCACCACCATTCTCGCCAGTGATATAGGGGAACTTCCAGATATTGCCCAATCCCACCGCCGAACCGGTTGCAGCCAGGATAAAGGCCCATCGACCGGTCCATTGACCATGGATGGATTGCCGTGTCTCTGTCATCTATCTGTCCCTTTCTGACGATTTCCTGTCACCATTTTCACCGATCAGGAGCAGTTTCTCAATCCAAGCTATAATTACGCCATGGGCAAGAAAAACAAAAAGAAACAGGATCACAGCAACACCATCGCACTCAACAAGAAGGCTCGTCACGACTTTTTCATTGAGGAGAACTACGAAGCGGGTGTTGCCCTTGAAGGGTGGGAAGTCAAGAGCCTGCGGGCAGGCCGCATTCAACTCAAGGAGAGTTACGTGCTGATCAAGGATGGCGAGGCCTTTCTCTTCGGTGCACATATCTCTCCCCTTCCGACCGCATCAACCCATATTCACCCCGACCCACTGCGCAGCCGCAAGCTACTGATGCATCGCAGAGAACTGGACCGCCTGATCGGGCTGGTTGAGCGCAAGGGCTATACCTTGGTACCACTGGCACTCTACTGGAGCCGAGGTCGCGCCAAACTCGATGTCGGCCTTGCCAAAGGTAAACAGGCCCACGACAAGCGAGCCACCATCAAGGATCGCGACTGGAAGCGCGAGCAGGGGCGGATTTTGAAGAAGGGGTAATAAGGTACTTTGCAGCCCCTCTATTCCCCTAACCCCCAGACCTCTCTCTCAAACACCCAGAGCTATGGCAGAAAACATGCCTCACAGCCCTATTCCCGTGAAACCAGCAAATCAAAAACCACCCGCGCAAAACTCGCCGCTTTTTGCGGATCAGACAGCAGCTGAATCATCTGGTTTTGATGCGCATCACTACTCTCCAACACAGCATCATCCACTGCTTTGCCAAAATCACCCAACAGCGCCTGCTTCGGGCTGTTGTTGGCGATCTGTTTCATCACTAAGGCATTCTCACTCACCTTGTCACGAATGGTGTAGGCGTAATTGACCAAGTCCTTATCCGTTAACTCATCAGTAATAAACAGCTCATTGAGCCGACTGATAATCTGTGACAGGAATTCCTCTTTTCTATCTCTCGGTTTCGCGGCACCAAGACCATCACCCGGCTTCAGGTATTCAGCGGCATCCTCCCTCAGATTGATGTCCTGCTGGCGTATTTTGGAGAGCCGATAATGGCTCAACACCACACTGCCCAGATCAATATCCTCCTCATCAATGAGCGACTCACGCAACATCGGACGCAGGTTGCGGGCATAGAGACTCAGCTTCTCCAGCCCCGTGTCGTTATAGTCGACGATCTGCGACATGAACTCATAGAAACGCACAAAGGTTCCAAGATCCTTCTTGAAAATCTCCAACGCATCTTTCTCCTGCTTGCACGCCTTGAAGCTGTTCTCGGCATTGGCAATCAACACCGCATCGCCACTCTTCTTGCTGCGCTCAAACACTTCCTTGGCCTGTTTGTAGGCATCAATAGCCGATTTGTAGCGCTTCTTCCAACGCTCCACCGCAGGCTTGCAAATATTGGAGATCGCCGCATTGCTCTTGTTCTTGACAAAGAAGGCCTCACAGAACTGCTCCACCTCCTGCCAGAGGAAAATGCCTTCGGCACGCAGCTTGTCGAACAGCTCAAAAATCAGGTTGGGATCGGACACATCCTCCAGCTCGGCGGTCTGATAGTAAGGCTGAAAGGCGGCAAGGATGTCATCCGGGTCATTAAAGAAGTCGAGCACATAGGTACCACTCTCCGCCTTTCCGGGATAGGTACGATTGAGGCGCGATAGAGTCTGCACACACTCCACCCCGCCCAGCTTCTTGTCTACATACATGGCGCAGAGCTTGGGCTGGTCAAAACCGGTCTGGAACTTGTTGGCGACGATCATCACCTGATAGTCATCCGAGTCGAAGGCCTTGCGCATGTCCCGTCCTTTGAGGTCAGGATTCATCCCGGTCTCGGTAAACTTCTCCCCCAACAGTCCAGCCGCATTCGGATCTTTCTCATCAAACTCCACCTCACCAGAGAAGGCCACCATGGCGTGGATCTTCTGATACCCCTTCTCCTTGATATAGCGGTCAAAACCGAGCTTGTAACGCACCGCCTCCTTGCGCGAACTGGTCACCACCATCGCCTTGGCCTGCCCACCCAGCAGCCCCATGATGTTGTCCTTGAAGTGCTCAATGACCACCTGCACCTTCTGCGCAATGTTGTAGTCATGCAGGCGCACCCACTGGTTCAGCTTCACCTTGGCCCGCTTGCTCTCTACCTCCTCATCACTCCCCTCAATCTTCATCGCCAGCTGATAGGCCACCCGATAGTTAGTGTAGTTCTTCAGCACATCGAGAATAAAGCCCTCCTCAATCGCCTGACGCATACTGTAGACGTGATAGGCCTCGGGCCTGTTCTGCTTTGAGGGTGGCTCATCAGGATTAGGCAGACGACCAAACTGCTCCAGCGTCTTGGTCTTCGGGGTAGCGGTAAAGGCGAAATAGCTCAGATTGGGCGAGGCTCGGCGTGAGGCGACCACAGCATCAAGGATATCCTCACTACTCAGCGCTCCATCACCGAACTCCCCATCGATCATCAACACCTCTTTCAACTGCCGCGCGGTGGAGCCGGTCTGTGAAGAGTGCGCCTCATCGGCAATGATGGCGTAGCGACACTGCTTGAGGTTGGTACTGTTCTCAATCGCCTTGAGCACATGGGGGAAGGTCTGGATGGTGACGATAATGATCGGCTGCGCCCCCTCCAGCGCACGCGCAAGCTGCTCCGACTTGGAGCCCTCCCCCTCCTTGCGGTTGATACGCCCCACCACCCCATCGACATGCTCGAATTGATAGATGGTGTCCTGCAATTGATCATCCAGCACGGTTCGGTCGGTCACAATAATCACCGAGTCAAACTGCTTGTTGCCCGCCGCATCGTAGAGCGAAGAGAGCTGATGGGCCGTCCAGGCGATGGAGTTGGACTTGCCGGAACCGGCGCTATGCTGGATCAGGTACTTCTGCCCGCTACCCTCTTCACAGGCCGCATTCACCAGCTGGTTGACCACATCCCACTGATGGTAGCGGGGAAAGACCAGCGTCTCCTTCCTCTGCTTGCGCCCCTCCCAGTCCTCCTTCTCCTCAATCTGCAGATGGACAAAACGGGCGAGAATATTGAGCAGGTTGTCGGGCAGCAGCACCTCATTCCACAGATAGTCGGTGGCGTAGCGGTTCACATCCTCCGGCACATCATTCCCGGCACCCCCGTCTGCCGTCCCCTTGTTGAACGGCAGAAAGAAGGTCTCCTCCCCCTCCAGACGGGTGGTCATGTAGACCTCGTACTGATTCACCGCAAAGTGGACCAGCGCCCCACGCTTGAAGGTGAGTAGCGGCTCCGGCTTTTTTGTTGCAGGGTCGATGGCAAAACGGGTGGTCTTGTACTGCTGGATGGCATTCTCGACCGCCTGCTTGAACTCCGACTTCAGCTCCAGCGTCGCTACCGGCAGGCCGTTGACGAACAGCACCAGATCGATGCGCCACTTTTTGGCCCGGACACCCGCCTCAGCCTCATATTCCTCAGTAGCCCACGGCGAATAGACCAGTTCCGGCACCACCCGTAGACGATTCTTCCGGTAGCGCGCCAGGGTATCCGGGTTCAGCTCATGCTCCGGCTTGAACTGGCAGAGGCTGAAACGGGTACCGCGATCCCGCAACTCATGGCGCAACACCCCCAGCGTACCGAAGGTGCGCATCTCTTTATGGGGGGCATTGGGGTCGACCTTGTTGAGCTGGGTAGCGATCCGCTCCAGAAACTTCTGTTCAGGATGGTTGGGATAGAGTTTGCAGAACTTCTGCCACTGGGCATCCTGAGTCTCTTTTACAAAACCCAACAGATCCTCTTCATAGAGGGCAAGTTCACGGTTATAGTTTTCGGGCTTGCCCAACAACCAGCCATTGGCCTGTAACTGGCCAATGATCTCATTCTGGAAGGTGATTTCGTTTGCCTTGCCCATAATGCCCCATCTGCCTATTCAAGCATCTCCAATAGCACTGAGTGCCAAACGCTATTATCGACAGCGCCCATTTTTCCCTTTAAACGGACTTTATCTACACTGCGAATCTGATCCAACAGAATGCGGGCTTGCTTGCCATTAAAGTGAGTCACCGGACGACATCCCAACGGCTGCCCTTTACTGGTAATTGGAGCAACCAGCACTCTCGGAAGAACATTGTTCATATCATCTGGCGAGATGATCAGACATGGTCGAGTTTTACGAATTTCACTTCCACGAGTCGGGTCAAGCTCAACCCAGTAAACCTCTCCCCGTTTTACCATTCCCACTCATCCTCTTCAGAATCAAGCGCAACAAAACCATCCCATACCTCTTCATCCTGCTCCGCCTGATAGCCCTCAAACCACCCTTGTCTGGGCTGCTCTTTCACAGGAGAGATGATGATCTCATGTTCTCTCATTGTCATTTCAACCTCACCGTCCAACCCGGTTTCAGAGAGAAAAGAGGCAGGAATGATGACCCCTTTTGAGTTTCCAATAGATCGAATTACAGCCTTCATAAGCAACCCCCAAAAATGTTACAACATAATTATAACGCCAGTACCAGAGACTACAACTCTATTCAAACAGCCTCCATTTGAACAGTTGCACATTTTGCAACCGTTGCCTCTCTGGACAACTCACCCACCTCGGTTTGATAGAGTAAAACCTGTCCTCTCTCCTGCTCATTGTAGGGAATATTCATGCAGCCTCTTTCTCCTTGCGGGATTGTTGTGAGAGCTGCCAGTTTCTAAACTCCATTACGGCATTACCTCCAAACGCCAGAATGGATCACTCTCCCAATCATCCGGCATACCCATATGCGCATTACTCACTTGGTCATGCTTCTGCATCAATGCATAAAGCCGCTCATGCCATGTGGAACCGGTGTTAATCGACTGTAATAGAAACTCAATGATCACCAACACCAAGTAGAGCCTCAACTGTGGTTTGATATTCTTGTCCGCCAACACAACCGGCACCCTTATCCAGCTCTGAGGCCGCTTCTTGGGCACCTTGGGCGCGTTGCCCAACTCACAATTCCAGAGTCTGGAGTGGTGTGCGCAGACATTACGCACATAGGACAAAGTCTGTAGCCAGGAGCGCAACAGCTCTGCCTGCGTACCAAACAGGCGAGCGATCGCCTTCTGGTCAGCCGCGTTAGCCATGTGATCATAAATCGTAGAGAGCTGACCAAATGTGAGCAGCTCCATCACCACCCACGACGGCGGCAGTGCAGGAGCGCTGTACTTGTTCACATAGTGCTTAACGAAAATCTCTTTCTTGCGTTTACAGTGTGCCTCAATATCGGCCAGCAGGGCCTTATGTGCATAACTGCGGGTAAAGTGCGACTCATCCAGATACCAGTGCGGTCCATACTTTGTCGCCATATGGTTGCCAATATGGCTTCGTATGGCCACCTCGATACGCTCAATCGCATCGAGCACCAACAGGCGCAACTCCCTGTCGAACACATAGAGATCGAGCACATCGTCAAAGCGAGTGTCGGGAATAAAGCGATGATCCGGGTTACCTACCTGAAAAGGGAGAGAGTAGGCACTCAGCCGGTAGTAACCCACTACAGCAAGGTAGTGTTCGGCACGCGGCACGTCTGCAACCGCCAGACCGCGCTGCTGCCATTGCGCCAATTGAGCAGAGACATCCAGAGCCGGTTTGCTGTAAGTCGTCATACCCAACGCTCTGAGAAAACAGTAGACGAAAAAAACCCACCGATTTGAGCATCGTTGAGAGGCTTGGTGGGCTTGTTATCCATGATTATCGACAACTCCAGGCAGGAGCGCAAGGGTAAGTCTTGTCCAATATGAAATGGCCCTGAAGCGAGGCCGTCATTCCAACGTGA
>CAYFOR010000125.1:0-8305 GCA_964344785.1 uncultured Piscirickettsiaceae bacterium | reverse complement strand
TGGTTGACGATCAGATGGCAGGTCTTGGGTAATCTGACAAAGTAGAATTAAAGAAATTCGATTTTCTGGAGTCGGGATATTGAGTTAACGGTGTCATTGTTGTATGACGTCATATAAGGTTTGGATATAATCCAGGGTTATTCGTAGTGTCGTATAAGGAGGCGGGGTAGTGAATCAGATTTTGGATGTGGACAGTCTGTCTGATGAAGAGTTGGACGATGAGATTGAACGGCTGAAGATTGAGCGCAAGATACGTCGCCAGAAACGCGAGGCCATTGAAGAGGTCAAGGCCAGAATTGAAGATGAGCTCTACGCGTCCGGTCTGGAACTAACGGATATCTATCCCGATTTGTTCGAGCAGAAAGAGAGTATCAAGCGCAAGAAGGGTGAGCAGCAAAAGGAGAAGAAGCGCGTTCCACTATGGCACAATCCGGACAATCCCAAGCAGACGAGTAGTGCAACCGGGAGGAAGCCGGCCTGGTTGGTTGAGGCAATCAAGAAGCATGGTGAAGAGGCGTGCAGGTTATATAAGTAGTTGTATATCAATTCATGCCTAGCTTCTTGCACGGTTAAATAATACCCCTTCAAAGACCCTTCAGAGGTTGTTTTTTATTACTCCTTCGTGTTACTATATCAGATTAAGGTAATATTATAATTACTTAATAATAACCATTTTTCTGTAGGGTAATACGGGTATCGGAGGCTTGATCGGTATGTTGAACAACATAAAGATTGGTAGAAGAATTACGTTTGGTTTTTTCTCCATTCTGGCGCTTGCTGCAATTGGTACGGCAGTGGTCAGTTATAGCATTTATACGATGAATAATGCTCTGGAGCAGATTCTGACAACCCATTTCAAGAAGATCGATCAGGCGCATCTGCTGCTGGATACCGGTAATGAGCGTTCTCTGTTGCTCAGGGATATCCTGCTGACTGAAGATGAAGGTGAAATGGCGAGTATCAAGGAGCAGTTCTCTGACAGTGTGGCCCGTTATACAACCGCGCTGAAAGGGTTGCAGCAGCTGATCAATGAAGGCGATAACGAAGAGGAACACATGATCATTGAGTCTGTCCTCAAATCATCTGCTGATGCCTATCCGGTGGTTTATGCAATGATTCAGAATACACTGGACGGTTTTGGTGATGAGTCGATGGAGGATCTTGCCAAGGTTTCAGCGTATCAGAAAAGGTTGGTTTCCGATTTGAGTGACCTGGTCAAATTGGAGAAGCACAATATTGAGCTGGCAAGAGGTCGTTTCGAAAAATCTGTTGAGCAATCCATTCAAATTGTTGTCGTTCTCTCAATTGTGACACTGTTATCGGTTCTTGGAATCGGCCACCTCCTGTCACGTTCCATCAGGCAGCCGGTCAATCAGATTAGACAGTTGATGGATGACCTGGTTGAGAGTTGGGACTTCGGAAAGCGTAGCGAGCTGAGTCGTGAGGATGAGTTCGGAGATATCGGCCGTTCTGTGGATCTGTTTCTGGAGAAGCTGCAGTCCAGTTTTCGGTCAGTCAATGAGACCATGGATGCAATTGCCCGAGGAGACCTTGGGGCACGTATGGTGATTGAGCTGGAAGGGGATCTGGGTGGCCTCAAAGAGGGGATCAACCAGTCGGCAGAACGTGTACAGCAGACCATACAGGCGTTGGATGAGGTCATGCGCAAGGTTTCGGTTGGGGATTTCAGTCAACGAATTGAGGTCAGTGCCGAGGGAGATTTGAAGCTGCTGAAAATTGCGCTCAATCTTTCATTGGATCAGTTGGAAGATGCGGTCAGAGAGATTGCCACCGTTTCCGGGGCGATGAGTGAGGGTGATTTTACCAAGTCGATTGAGGGGAGCTATCAGGGGCAGTTGGCGGTAATGAAGGATGCAATCAATGCCACCTTGAGCAGTTTGTCGAGGATTATCGAACAGGTTAGGACATCTGCTGATCATGTCGGTGTGAAGGTGGAGGAGATCGCCAATGGCAACAGTGACCTGTCAAACCGTACTGCTGAACAGGCTACCAGCCTGGAGCAGACTGCAGCCAGTATGGAGCAGATTTCCGGTACTGTAAGACATAACGTCGAGCATATCACGCAGGCCAGAGAGCTTGTTCAGGGGGTACTCGGAGAGTCGGAAAATGGACGAGATATTGTCCACAGTGCAGTAGAAGCGATGGATGAGATCAGCCGTTCGGGAGGAAGGATCTCCAAGATCACCTCACTGATTGAGGAAATCTCTTTCCAGACCAACCTGTTGGCACTGAATGCAGCCGTTGAAGCTGCGCGTGCAGGCAAATATGGAAAAGGGTTCGCAGTGGTTGCCGAAGAGGTCCGGAGTCTGGCGCAGCGTACTACAGAGGCGACCAACGACATTACCCGACTTATTGAAGAGAGCGGTCAGAATATCGCCAAAGGTCATGAATTGGTAAATCACTCCGGGGAGGCGCTCGCCACAATCTATGAATCTGTGGTCTCTGTTGAGAAGAATATCTCGGATATTGCGTCGGCTGCCGGAGAGCAACTTCGTGGGCTGGATCAGGTGAATACCGCGATTTCACAGATCGACTCGGTCAATCAGCAAAATGCCTCCATGGTTGAAGAGGTTGCCGCTTCAAGTACGGCTTTGAGCGGACAGGCATCCGATATGATTGAACTGGTGTCATTCTTCGAGGTTGGGGAAGAGCACCATCAGGCCAGTAGTCATTTTAGCGGGGTGTTCACGAAGGCACGAACAGCTCATCTGGCCTGGAAAGGGAAAATCCGGGGCTTTCTGAACGGGGTGATGGAGATGGATGAGAGTCAGGCGGTATCCCATCATGATTGTGTTTTGGGCAAATGGCTGGACAGTGAAGGGCGTGCCCAGTTTGGTCATCTGCTGGAGATGACCCAGATGGATCAGGCGCATGAACAGATGCATAACCTGATTCGAGAGATTGTAATATTGAAACAGAATGGTCAGGAGGATGAAGCCGAGCGGGCCTTTGAGGGAATTGAACCACTCTCCAGAGAGGTGGTGGCCCTGCTGGACAGTATTGAGGAGCAGGCAACAAATGGTGGGACTGTTGATACTTTTCAAAACAGACAGGAGACAATCTCCGGTCATCTTGTAGAGACGTGGGACGCCTATTAGTCGTAACGGTTGCCTGAAATATCGCCCATAACTTTCAATGGATGCGGCTTGTAGCCGGCATCTCCTTTTGTTACTTTCTCCCCAGATTTAGTCCAGCCAAGGAGAGAGCGATGAAGATGATAACTATCGGAGCGGGGGTGCTCGCATCGGTTGTGGCGGGGGTTGTGTCAGCGGCTACCCTTGAGGATGTGCAAAAGAAGGGATATCTGCAATGTGGTGTGAGCCAGGGGCTGCCAGGTTTTTCCAGTCCGGATGCACATGGAAACTGGCAGGGGGTCGATGTGGATGTTTGTCGGGCAGTTGCAGCAGCGATCTTTGCCGACCCTGACAAGGTGAAATATACCCCGCTTTCAGCCAAGGAGCGCTTTACTGCGTTGCAGTCTGGAGAGATCGATATCCTTTCACGCAACACAACCGAGACGTTCAGCCGTGATACCAGCTTGGGACTCGATTTTGCAGGTATCAACTATTACGATGGTCAGGGTTTCATGATTAGAAAGGAGCTGGGGGTAGATTCTGCCAAGGAGCTTTCAGGCGCGGCAGTCTGTACCAATATGGGGACCACCACCGAGATGAATGCAGCCGACTATTTCCGTTCAAATGGCATGGATTACAAAATTGTCGCCTTTGAAAAAATGGATGAGGTCGTCGCTGCCTACGATGCAGGTCGCTGTGATGTGTTTACAACGGACCGTTCCGGCCTTGCGGCGCAACGTACAAAGCTGAAGAACCCGGCTGAGCACCGGATTCTCCCCGAAACCATCTCAAAGGAGCCTCTGGGGCCGGTCGTTCGTCATGGTGATAACCGTTGGGGGGATATTGTTCGCTGGTCGCTGCGGGTGATGAAGAATGCAGAGGAAATGGGGGTGACCTCCGCCAATGTTGATAATATGCGGATGGATCAGAGTAACCCGGCGCGGAACCGTCTGCTTGGTACAGCAGGGAAGATGGGTGAAAAGCTGGGTCTTGGCAATGACTGGAGCTACAACATTATCAAACATGTCGGTAACTATGGTGAGATGTATGACCGTCACCTGGGGCCTGATACGGCGATCAACCTGCCTCGAGGGATCAATAACCTCTGGACGAAAGGCGGAATCCAGTACGCTGCGCCGATTCGATAGTTCTTCTGTTCTTCCTCCTGGTCTCCTGACGGAGGCAGGAGGTGTTGTAGGTTGTAACACCTTACTCTTTGATGTTCAGTTTCTGGAGACATGCCCATATTCGTGGCTGGATTTTTCAGCTTCTGGCGCTTCTCTTGACGTTCTACCTGGGGTGGTCGCTCTGGGATAATCTGCAGACCAATCTGGCCAACCGCGGGATTACAACAGGCTTTGGTTTTCTCGATACTCAGGCCGGTTTCGGAATAGTCTCTCACTTGGTTGAGTATAGTGAGACCTCCAGTTATGGAAGAGCGTTTCTGGTTGGGTTGCTGAATACTCTACTGGTCTCTTTTCTTGGCATTGTACTGGCTACACTGCTGGGGGTGCTGGTCGGTGTGGCGCGGCTCTCCTCCAACTGGTTGGTCTCTCGGCTGGCCTTGGGGTTTGTCGAGATTGTGCGGAATATCCCGCTGCTGCTACAGATATTCTTCTGGTATTTTGCAGTCTTGCGCAGTCTGCCGTCTCCTCGTCAGAGTATTCAGTGGGAAGAGATGGTGTTTCTGAATAATCGCGGTATCTACATCCCTGCCCCTGTTGCGGAAAGCGGTATGGAATGGGTTGGTTATGCATTTCTCCTGGCGCTGGTTTTGGCGGTTGTACTGTTTCGCTGGGCGTTGAACCGGCAACACCGTACCGGTCAGTACTTCCCCCGTTGGTGGGCTGCGCTGGCGCTGGTCATCGGGTTACCGCTGTTATGTATGGTGGCGCTCGGTATACCATTGAGCTGGGACTACCCGGTATTGAAGGGGTTCAATTTCAAGGGTGGCCTGGTCATGATTCCGGAATTTGTGGCCCTTCTGCTGGCACTCTCGATCTACACCGCGTCTTACATTGCTGAAATTGTACGGGCAGGGATTCAAGCGGTGGACAAGGGGCAGACGGAAGCGGCATGTTCCCTGGGGTTGAGCCGAGGTCAAACCCTGCGCCTGATCATTCTGCCACAGGCGTTGCGAGTCATTATTCCGCCACTCACCAACCAGTATCTCAATTTGCTGAAAAATTCCTCACTGGCTGCAGCAATTGCCTATCCGGATCTGGTATCGGTTTTTGCCGGAACCGTATTGAACCAGACGGGGCAGGCGGTTGAGGTGATTGCAATCACCATGAGTGTCTATCTGTTGATCAGCCTGACGATCTCACTGCTGATGAACTGGTACAACCATAAAATGAAATTGGTGGAACGATGAATCGCTCGTTGTTGTGGATGAGGACCAACCTCTTCTCTTCTCCACTGAATAGTGGGCTGACACTGGGTGCTCTCTATCTCCTCTGGTTCTCCATTCCTCCGGTGTTGGAGTGGACACTGCTGCAGGCGACCTGGTGGGGAGATTCACGCGCAGCCTGTCAGGGCGATGGCGCCTGCTGGGCCTTTGTGACTTCCCGTTATGACCAGTTCCTCTATGGACTCTATCCATCTGCCGAGACCTGGCGTGTCGATCTGGCCTTCACACTGCTGGCCATGCTGTTCATGGCCTTTTTCCTGCCGAATGTTCAAAAGCGGCATGTCATTGGACTGTTGCTTGTCCCCTATCCGGTTGTGGCCTGGTTGCTCTTTACCGGAGGGTATCTGGGGCTGAATCCGGTCGAAACATCCCAGTGGGGAGGGCTGTTTCTTACCCTGGTGATTGCCGGTGTTGGAATCGTTGCCTCGTTTCCACTGGGCATTCTGTTGGCTTTGGGGCGACGCTCAAAGCTGCTGGTGATTCGTTCCATCTGTATCGGCTTCATTGAATTGATTCGTGGAGTGCCGTTGATCTCGGTACTGTTCATGGCTTCTGTGATGCTGCCACTGTTTCTGCCGGAAGGGGTTAATTTTGACAAATTGATGCGCGCTCTGATTGGAATCTCACTGTTCCAGTCGGCCTATATGGCTGAGGTGATCCGGGGAGGGTTGCAGGCGATACCGAAAGGGCAGTTCGAGGCAGCCGAATCGCTTGGGCTGGGATATTGGCGGACAATGCAACTGATTATCCTGCCGCAGGCGTTACGTCTGGTGATACCAGGTGTGGTCAACACCTTTATCGCCCTGTTCAAGGATACAACACTGGTACTGATCATCGGGATGTTCGACTTTCTGGGGATCGTGCAGGCAGCGACCACCGACCCCAAGTGGTTGGGAACGGCAGTGGAAGGGTATGTGTTCTGTGCACTGGTCTACTGGATCTTCTGTTTCGGTATGTCTCGCTACAGTGTCGCGGTGGAGAAGAGGCTGAATACGGGACATTGAGGCATGATGGCTTCCCCTTCATTGGTGACTCGCAAAGAAAGATTGTGTGGAATGCAAAACAGAGATGGACTGAATGGTTGAGAAAATGATTGAAATGAAGGAGGTCAACAAGTGGTACGGTGACTTCCATGTCCTCAAGGATATTAATCTGATGGTATCCAAGGGGGAGCGGTTGGTGGTTTGCGGGCCATCCGGCTCAGGTAAATCGACCATGATCCGCTGTATTAATCGGCTGGAGGAGCACCAGCAGGGGCAGATTATTGTGGATGGTATCGAGCTGACGGATGATCTGAAAAATATCGAAGAGGTCAGGCGTGAGGTTGGAATGATCTTCCAGCACTTCAACCTTTTTCCACATCTCACCATTCTGGAGAATCTGATGCTGGCCCCGACCTGGGTACGCAAAGTCCCCCGCAAGGAGGCCGAGGAGAAGGCAATGTACTACCTGCAAAGGGTCAAGATTGCCGATCAGGCATTGAAGTTTCCGGGGCAACTCTCCGGTGGACAGCAGCAGCGGGTTGCGATCGCCAGAGGCCTCTGCATGGAGCCCAAGATCATGCTGTTTGATGAACCGACATCTGCACTGGACCCGGAGATGATTAAAGAGGTGCTGGATGTGATGACCGAACTGGCAGAGGAGGGAATGACGATGATTTGTGTCACCCATGAGATGGGTTTTGCCCGAACGGTGGCGGATTGCATGATCTTCATGGACCATGGACAGATCGTGGAGTGCTCTCCGCCGGCACACTTCTTCGATAGCCCGAAGGAGGAGCGCACCAGGCTATTTCTTGATCAGATTCTATAGTGTCGAGAGCAAATAACATGACAGAGCAAGAGAAGATGGATAGTCGTCTTGGAGTTTCTGATCTGCTCGAAATCATGAAGACCTTGCGGCACCCTGAAAAGGGGTGCCCGTGGGATCTGGAGCAGAGCTATCGGTCCATTGTGTCTCATACGCTGGAAGAGGCGTATGAGGTGGCCGATACCATTGAGCGGGGAGATCTGGAGGCACTGCGTGATGAATTGGGAGATTTGCTGTTTCAGGTGGTCTTCTATGCCCAGATTGCATCCGAGGAGAATCGGTTTGATTTTGACGATGTGGTCGATCGTATCGGACAGAAGTTGATTCGACGCCATCCCCATGTATTTGGGGAGCATCAGGTTGCCGATGTCGTTGAACAGACGCAGCTTTGGGAATCGTTGAAGCAGCAGGAGAAGGGAGCGGACTCGGCAGTGGATGGCAGTATTCTGGATGGGGTACTCCACTCGCTGCCTGCATTGACACGGGCAGCGAAAATCCAGCGCAAGGCTGCACTACATGGGTTTGACTGGCCCAACCTGGATGGTGTGCTGGATAAGGTGGAGGAAGAATTGGTCGAACTTAAGGAGGCTCTTCTCAGCGAGCCGTCGGCGAGAGATAGGATCGAGGAGGAGATGGGGGATTTGCTGTTCTCAATGGTCAATCTTTGTCGACATTTGAATCTGGATGGAGAAGGTGTATTGCGTCGCGCCACTGTGAAGTTTGAGAGCCGTTTCCGCTGGATGGAGGGGCAGATCAACCGTCAGGGCAACACATTACAGGAGTTGGAGATCACGGAGATGGAGGCGGTTTGGCAGCAGGCGAAACAGGCGCTGGAGCAATAGCCAGAGAGTGGAAGCAGTCATGGCGTATGCAAGCCTTCACCAGGTTGTTTAAACTCGATTCATATGGCACGATTCAGTGATCAAAAATGTTCGGCATCACTGGTGTCCCAACGTTTAATCGAATAAATTCAATTGGTTATTGATGACGT
>CAYFOR010000124.1:2312-8367 GCA_964344785.1 uncultured Piscirickettsiaceae bacterium | reverse complement strand
GTGTTTTATGCAGTCAAATGAGTTTTTGGCCTGTAACGTTGGGACACCAGTGACTACAAACTATTCAAAACTCTTTCAAATACTAATCACAAAAATAGAAATTTACCGCTCTCGCATTGCTGTATCCAGTCCTCCCATAAAGGGTGACAACAGGTAGTCCAATACAGTTCTTTTCCCGGTAATGATGCTGGTCGTTACCTGCATGCCCGGCAGCAGGTTATAACGCAGCGCCCCCTGTTCAAAATAGCTGCGCTCTGTCTCCACACGTACTCTGTAATAGGGCTCCCCTTCACGCGGAATCATGGTATCTGGGCTGATAAAGACCACTTCTCCACCCAGCTTACCCAAACGGTCTGCATCACCGGACAGCAGACGCACCTGTGCAGGCTGCCCCACGCCGATATAACCCACATCTTGTGGAGGTAGCCTCGCCTCAATGACCAGTTTATCTCCCGCCGGGACCACTTCGGCCAGTACATCGCCGGCCTTGACCACACCGCCTACCGTATAGATATGGAGTGTTTTCACTACACCATCGACTGGAGAGCGGAGCGTTGTTCTCTGCAGACTGTCCTGCAGTTTGTTCATCCGCTTTGACAGCTCATCATGCTGTCGGCGTGACTCCTCCAACTGGTCTCTTGCTTCCTCCTGAAACTGTAGACGAATCTGCTCGAAAAGCTGCTCTGCCTCAACCAGTGCAGATGCTGCACCCTCCAGTGCAGCAAGACTCTCTTCCAACTGCCCCTGCATGCTCTTCTCTTCACGCAGCAGGGTCAAATGGTTATAGCGGTTGGTCAATTCATCTACCAACAACCCTTCACTGATCTCAATCTGTTCTGCAATCATCTCCAGACTGGGCCGGAGATTGGCAATCCTTGCCTTGATCTTGCTGATCTCCTGCACCTTCTGTCGCATCTGCTCTTGCTGGGCATCCCGTTCACTCTGATAACGCGAGACCCTCTTCTCAAACTGTTTCAGAGAGTGTTCTACCAGTGAAGGATACTGTGACTGAAACGACACTGGGTAATCCGGCAGCTGCCAACCGCTGCTCTCCGCCTCCAGTCGGAACAGGTCCACCTTTAGGCCGTTGAGCCGCACTTCCAGCTCTTCAACGTCCGCCATGCTAGCCGTTGCCTCCAGCTCAAACAGTGGTTGCCCCACCTTGACCTGCGCACCCTCATCAACCAGTATCTGTTCCAGAATTCCCCCTTCCAGATGCTGGACATACTTCACATTGGTACTGGGAATCACCTCTCCCTCTGCCACACTGACCACATCCAGGTCGGAAAGATACATCCAACCCCCAGCCACAGTCACCAATATCATCAGCAGGAGGAGAAGACCTGTTGCAGAGGCGCTGCCTTCTCTCTTCCGCAAACTCGAACTTTTCTGCTTCTCTGCTACCACTACCCTGTACGTTCCTGATGAACAGCAACAATGCCATCATTCTGTTCTGCATTACTATCACTTCGCCTAGCCTGTATGCCAGGAGTAGGCTTGACCCCGAAATCCACCCTGTAATCTGCTATTTTCAGGAACTCCTGATCGTGCGAAATCACCACAATCGTTTTGTCCTCTCTTCTGAGTTGCTGAAAGGCGGCATAAACAGCACGCCGTCCCTCTGCATCCAGGCCTTCAGTAGGTTCATCGGCAATGAAGAGATTACCACCTGTAGCCAATGCCCTTGCCAACGCCAAACGACGACGAATCCCCAACGCCAGATGCCTACCACCTTCCCGAATGACCATTGATATTCCTTCCTGACTGCTGTCCAGGAATGGGCGTAGGCCTGCAACACGAATCACTTCATTCAACTGATCCAATGTAATCTCCGAATTGGCAAGCGCAATATTCTCTCCGATGGTCCCAGTTACAAACATCGGTTCCTGAGGCAGATAACCAACCTGTCTTCTCCACCACGTCAGTGCAACCTGCTGCAGATCAAGTCCGTCTAGCAACACCTGCCCACGTGATGGCTCAAGCACCCCCATAAGCAGACGTGCAAATGTTGTTTTCCCTGAACCGTTGTGTCCAACCACAACCATCACTTTGCCTGCATCCAGCTGAAGGTTGACCGATTCAAACAGTGGCACGGACGATCCCGGATATACAAATGCAAGATCCTTAAATTCCAATGCGCCACTATAATGTTTGAGTGCTGTCCCCTCACTACGCTCCTGTGGAAGCTTCAAGAACTCCTTGATGCGAGCACTTGCCTGTGTAGCTTTGGAAAAGGTCTCCCCCATTTGGGAGAGTTTCGAGACCGGCATCAGAGCACGCCCAGCAAGAATATTCGCCCCAATCATAGCACCCACACTCAGATCTCCATTGACCACCAGCAGTGCACCAACAGAAATGATCGCGACAGTCTGTAGCCCGGTCAGCATACCGATTCTAACCCGCAAGATATCACGAGAATGCGCTATTTTTCCTGTCAGTGTAGCAACCAGATGGTCTGTACTGCACCACCCCTTCATAAAGAAGGGCCCACCATTGAATGTCCGTAAGGTATCCGCCCCAGAAATAGCTGATCCCAGAATAGCTGACCGATCAGCAACCTTCTCTTGCGTTTCCTTTGTCAATAAGCGCCCGGTGTACTGGGCCACCAGCGATATGATTACCACAAGTGACATAATCACAACACTGATCAGGGCCAAGGGTGGACTCAAAAGCCAAAGCACAAATAGAAAAAGAAAAGCAAACGGGATATCCAGAACGGCTGCCACGGTCTGTGGCTCTGTCACTGTACGTAGAGTATCGATTCCTCTCAGAATCTCTTGGCGCTGCCCAACCGGAACTCGATCCAACACAGGAATCTTGGTCTGCAACAAGATTGAAAACACCTTCTCTGAAAGAAGATTATTCTCCTCTTCATGCTGTACCCGGATCAAGCGTCGTCGTACCGCACGAAAAGCCACCTCGAAGAGAATGGCAATCACTGTACCTGTAACCAAGGTTACAAGAGTTGTCGTAACACCATAAGAGACAAAACGATTCAATACCTGAATCACAAACAGCGAAGTAGCCAATGCCAGAAAGTTGACAAAAAGGCTCGCCGTGACCAGCTGAAAAGAGAGCCAAGGGTGCCTGAAAAATCTTTGAAACAGCTCTCTCATCAATTACCGTAACTAACAAACCATCGACAACCCCCCATACCTATTCATAGCACCCACTACCAAAATGGATATCAACACATGACAGCTGAGAAAAATAGCATATAGTTATGTCAGCACGAAATCTCCAACTGTATCAACATCATCTGCTGTAGTCTCACTGTTCAGCTTGATGGCAAGATCAGATCCAGAGAGATCACCATCACCGTCAACATCCACAAAGACCACTGCCTGGGAGCTGCCATCACTGCCCACAGCGATGGAGAGGTCATCACCAGCATTATCAAAGAAGTTTACAGTGGTCAAACTTGCAAAGTTAAGAGAGTCCCCTTTGTCCAGGATGGATGCAACATCTTTGTTGGTTATAGCCAGCCCAGAGAGATCTATCTGGTCAGTGTCATCAAAACCACGAATGGTATCTGCAGTTGCAAGACTTGAAGAATAGTCACTGTGTGAAGCACTGGTATAAACATAGATGTTATTTCCGTTCCCATCAGCATTGACAAAGTCACTACTGTTACCGCCCATCAGATTGTCCGCACCTGCACCACCTGTAATGGTGTCATTGCCATCCCCGCCCACAATGGTATCTGCACCTGAGCCACCAACGATTATGTCATTACCACTTCCCGAACGAACATCAATCGAACCATCCGTTTCTGCACTACCATCGAAATCGAAGACAGTGGAGACTCCACTTGCCTGTACAGTCAGTGTTGATCCTGTCGAAACGGTTGCATCGTGTGTGGTCAGATCATAGGTTAGGGCATTATTCTGTGAATCAGCCCCCTCAAAGATAAACACTTCAAAATTGGTTGCTGTGGCTGCACCAAATGTGAGTGCACTCCCTGAATTGTAGTTACCTGAAAAGACCAAGTAGTCTGTACCAGCCCCGCCATCCATTTGATCGCTTGCCTGCAGATTGCCACCCACAGCGAGGAAGTCATTGCCTCCACCAGTATCAATATCGTCATCACCGGCCGTACTATTATCCAGCAGACTGAAACTACCATCCGAGAAATTGATGTCATTGGTGGTCACAAAATCCTGGGCATCTCCAGTATTTACCGTGTCATTTCCGGCACCCGCCGAGACAAAGTCAGTTCCGCTTCCTCCGGTAATTACATCTGCACCACCTCGCGACATTACAAAGTTCAGTGTTCCGCCCCCTGTACTGATGGTATCCCCTCCACTATCGCTGCCCAGAATAAAGTCTTGTCGATCCGTTCCGGCTAGAATCTCCGCCTGCCCCTGATTACCGACTAGCAGGTCCAGCGTACTCTCATTGAGATTCGAAGCATCAACTGCAGTAATACTCATTGACTCAAGGTGGTAGTTCAGACTTGCCGGATAGCTGTTATTACTCTGATAACCAGGCCCTGGATAAGTATGACTGTCACCATTACCATCAGTAAAGGAGTTAACCGAAAGGCCAATAAATGCCTGCATACCGGATACTCCCTGGGCAAGATCAAACTGGGCCGTTGACTTCCAGGCGCCAGCACCTCCAACACCAACCGTCCCATCTCCATATGCACTCTTAGTTGTGAAACTTAAAGAGTCTCCACCATTGTTAACAGTACCTTTATTCGAAAAAGTATCTATTGCATCAACATTTGCCTGGTTCATCGTGGCATTTACTCCACTGGCCAGATCAAATTGCGCAATATTACTCATGGTAATGCCCGACAGATCATCACTGTTACCACCATTGTCTGAAATGCGAACAGCACTACCGCCATCACCGACAATGCTACCCGCTCCCATTGAGGAGAGCTGTCCTTCTCCAAAGGTCACATCGGAGTGAACGATGATATTTTCGATACTTGTCAGATTCACACCAGAAAGGTCAATTGTACCGAACACATGGAGGGTGTCATTACCAGTTCCACCATCAATGCTTTCACCAGAAACTGCCTCTGAAGTGCTTTGACCATTCAGATCTGCCAGTGATATCACTCCACTCAAGTCATAACTATTATTATTAAAATCGCTGGTCTCGTACTGCCCATCTGCTGTTGTACCAACCATCACAAAGGTGTCATCTCCATCTCCACCCGTTACGGTGTCTTGACCTTGACCAGCACGAATGAGGTCAGCGCCCGCAGTACCTGTCAATGTATCGTTACCAGAGGTCGCCCCAGGAAGAACAGTTGGTGAACTACTGGCTGGAATATCATTAATGGTCACTGTACCAATAGCACTGTTACCTTGAGCATCCTGAACAAGATACTGGAAAGAGGCAGTACCTCCCGCTGTAGGGGTAAACTGGATATTGCCATTGGAGAGTACAGCAGTACCACCCGTACCTGCCTGTACACCCGTGATCGTCAAACCTGCACCGCCATCTTGGTCATTGGCTAACAGGGTCGCTGCATTAATCGTAACTGGTGTGTTGAGTGTGTAACCTGAACCGCTAATCGTATCGTTACCAACGGTAACATTATTATTAACCTCAGGAGCCGAGTCATCTTCAGATGACTGCTGAATGAACTCTCCTTCAGGTGGTGGCTCGTTGAAATCACCCTCCGGTGCTGGACCGAAGAAATCACCCTCCGGTGCTGGACCGAAAAAATCACCCTCCGGTGCTGCTCCGAAGAACTCACCCTCCGGTGCTGGTCCGAAATGATCACCCTCCGGTGCCGGGCCGAAGTGATCACCCTCGGGGCCGGGGCCGAAATCTCCTCCCGGACTAGGGCCGAAGAAGTCTCCTCCAGGGCCAGGTCCGAAGTCTCCAGGTCCGCCCGGTCCGAAACCTTCTGGACCCGGACCAAATTGTGGACCACCTTCGGGGCCAGGACCAAAATTAAACCCTTCCGGTCCGCCTGGACCACCCGGTCCAAAATCACCTCCAGGACCGCCGGGTCCAAAGAAGTCTCCTCCTGGACCAGGTCCGAAGTCTCCAGGTCCGCCCGGTCCGAAACCTTCTGGACCCGGACCAA
>CAYFOR010000124.1:0-2212 GCA_964344785.1 uncultured Piscirickettsiaceae bacterium | reverse complement strand
ATTGTGGGCCTCCCTCGGGGCTTGCTGGTAACGGTTGCCCATCCGGGCCTAACGGTACTGCGCCCTCGGGGCCTACTGCTAATGGCTGACCATCCGGGCCTAACGGTACTGCGCCTTCGGGGCCTGCTGCTAATGGTTGACCATCCGGGCCTAACGGTATTGCACCTTCGGAGCCTGCTGCCAATGGCTGACCGTCCGGGCCAAGCGGTATCTGATTTTGTTGTGGTTCCAGTGCTGGAGATTCAGCAGCCATTGTTCATACCTCTCAATAAAATGTTAGCTGTCTTGAGCTATAGGGCACTATCCCCCGCCCGATCACTTTGACCGCTCTGAGTCGAGATAACTATAGGCCATAATCGATTGAACTCAACCAACCGACACAGAATTGAAACTATTCCTCTTTTATCCATCCCGCCTCTTTCATGGCCTGAAATGCAGCATCCCAGGAGGAGCTTTCTCCTGCAGCACCATTATCAATCATACCTGCTGATTGGGAATTAGTTGCCAACGCAAGCTGACCATCGACTAAAGGGGCCGGAGACTCAAGAACAGCGTCTTCACTTTGCTGTACGCTATTGCGTTGGTCTTCCATTTTTCGAATCACCGCATTAAGCGAATCATCAATCACCTCTGCATCCGCCTGTACCTCACTCATGGCAACCTGCATCTGATCTTGTTCAGTGTCAACAACCTCTGTTTTCGCTGCCTTATACTGGCCAGCAACAGCCGTAGCAGATTTGTAAATAGCAGACTGAGGCGAGACCGGTTCAGACATGGACTGCTGCTGTGCCTGACCTGTAACATCCTGCACCATATCTGCATCCAGCTGACCAATCTCTTTCAGCAACTTGAATGCCGAAATCACCAAGTCAGTCTCTGCACTCACAGCGGAATCCAATGCATTGATGTAGCTATTTTCCTCACTCAGTACATCGATCAGCGATCGTGTCCCCATTTTCCGCTCTTTTCTGGCCAGTGTCAGGAATTCACCAGAGATATTTGCTGAATTCCTGAGAAACTCGGCATTGGTTCTGTCTGTAATCAGATCCTGCCAGGCATTTCGAACTTTCTCTTCGACGTCTCTTTTAACCTTGTCCAGTTTTTCCTGTTTGGCCGTCAGCTCAACCGTGGATTTCTTCAAACCTGCTATATTCTCGCCACCCGTATAAATTGGCATTTCAAGCTCGAAGTGGGCCTTGAGCTCGTTCTTGCCTCCAGCTGTACCTGCATCGTTCTCCTTAAACTTCTTATCCACCTTGGCTGTAATGGTCGGATAGAACTCCAGTTCGGCGGTTCTGATATCTTTTTGCGCAATCTCCACATCATAATTGGCGCCACGTAACGTAGTATTACCCTGAAATGCGATCTCAAGTGCCTCTTCAAGCGTCTTCGGCAGGAACTGATAGGGCATCACCGGCTTTCTGAACGTACCCATATCCTTCGGAGCATAGCCGAAGATCGACCTGAACTCATTCTGCGACTTCACCAGAGCCCCTGAAGCCCTCGCGGTCTTCGCATACGCACTGGCTAGCTTGGATTTACTCTGCAGTACATCGGTCGAATAACCAGACCCTCTGGCAACCCGAGCCTCTTCCATCCCGGTCTGCTTCTTGATATTTCCTTCCGAACGCCTGGCATACTGCAGTTTTTCGACATTCTTGATCAGATTCAGATATGCCTGCAGGGCACCCAGTGTAATCTCCTGCCGTTTGGCAAGCAGATCATTCCGCTTCTTCTCATGCTGCAACTGCGCCTTACTGACACTGGTCCGGGTAGCACCAAAATCGGTGACCAACTGCTCCAGTGAAAGCTTATGCTCATGACGATTGAGCTTGGTATCGTCACTGTCAGGATTCTGGATATTCTCATACCCTTCGGAAACCGTAAGATCAACAGTCGGATACCAGCCCGCCTGCTTGACCCGTATCTCATGCTGAGCGGCTTCCAGCTCTGCTTCAACCTGTTTGATCTCATCATCCCCTTCCAGTAGCTCAGGCAGAATCTGGCTAAGCATCTCGGCTTGTACCGCGCCTGGGGCCAATGGCAGAGCCGCGCTTGATGTAATCAGTATTAATGCCCGAATGGAACTATTTATTTTCATCATTCCTGAACTTCCCCATCTAAGGTTTACCTTAATCCATGCGTAGAAAGTAAATGATAGTCTTGTCCAATATGAAATGGCCCTGAAGCGAGGCCGTCATTCCAACGTGAA
>CAYFOR010000123.1:0-8373 GCA_964344785.1 uncultured Piscirickettsiaceae bacterium | reverse complement strand
CGTCATCAATAACCAATTGAATTTATTCGATTAAACGTTGGGACACCAGTGAATGTTGCTGCTCGTTTGTTGGTTCCCGTCAAGTTTGAAAAGGTGTCATTTGAGAGGATGTGATTGAGTGAGTGAGGCTACATCAGCAAAAGCCCAGGATAATTTTCTGCGAATCAGTGCCGATAAAGTCGGGCGCTTGATGGATCTGGTTGGTGAGCTGGGGCTGGTTTCTGCAGAGATTCTTCATCATCCGGATCTGGAACAGCTTGATTCAAGGGGATTTGAGAGTGCGGCCCATCGTCTGGAGGGGCTGATTCGGGAGATTCAGGACGAGGCATCCGGTCTTCGGCTTGTGCCGGTAAGTTCGGTATTCAAGCGTATGCAGCGTTTGGTAAGAGATGTTTCGAAACAGTTGGGGAAAGAGATATCCCTGGTGTTGGTAGGTGAAGATACCGAAGTGGACAAGGTGATTGTGGATCGCCTCTACGATCCACTGGTTCATTTGGTGCGCAATGCTGCTGACCATGGGTTGGAAGGTGCTGAGGAGCGAAAGGCGGCCGGTAAGAGCCCTCGAGGCACGATTACACTGGCGGCTACCCAGCAGGGTGGAGAGGTGCAGATTATCATCCGTGATGATGGCAAGGGGATGAACCGTGAAGCGATCCTGAAACGGGCGGTGGAGCGTGGTGTGGTGGGTGCGGATGAGGATCCGGATGATGAGACCGTCTGGGGGTACATTTTCGATGCCGGGTTCTCGACGAATACCGAGGTCTCCAAATTGTCCGGTCGTGGCGTGGGGATGGATGTGGTCAAAACTGCGATTCAGCAGGACATGCGGGGGCGTATCGAGATCAAGAGCCAGCTTGGGCAGGGCTCAACCATTATCCTGAGAATCCCGCTTACACTTGCTTTTCTGGATGCGATGATCATCCGGCTGGGGCGTCGTCTGTTTGCACTGCCCGTCGATGTGGTCAGTGAGGCGTTCAAGGTCAAGGAGAATCAGGTCACCAGCAGTTCGGTGGATGGTTCGGAAGTGATCCGCGTTCGTGATGTGTTGATACCGGTGCTTCGAATGGAAGAGTTTTATGAAGAGGATTACAGGCACCAGCCGATCATCGGACAAATTGTTGTTCTGGTACGGACGGGGCGCGGGGAGATTGCCCTACCGATTGATGAGATTCTCTCCCAGCAGCAAGTTACGATGAAACCGCTTCAGGGGCAGCTGAAAAAGATACGGGCAGGCGTAGGATGCGCCATGTTGGGGACTGGCGATGTGGCCATTGCCCTGGATGTTGAGCAGTTTTACTAGACAGTATCCGATGAGTAATGCTGCACACCTTCCTGGTCAGTCACTGGGTGCCAATGTCGGCAGTTGGTTGGGACAGCCGCACCCGCTGGATCAGGCCGGTCAACAGATTGCCAAATCTGACGAGCCATACCTGCAGGAGATACAACGCTGGATCTATGCGCACAGTGGTATTCACTATACCGACCGTAAACTGGTACTGCTATACAAGCGTCTACAGTCGCTCTGCCAGCGTTTGGAGCTACAGTCTCTGCAGCAACTTGCCGAGGCCCTGAGAGACGGCTCCATACCGGGGATTCGTAAAGAGGTGGCGCATGCTGCCTCAACCAATCACACCTACTTCTTTCGTGAGCCGGAGGTGCTGGAGTTCTTTCAGCAGAGGATTGTTCCAAGCCTTCCTCCTGCAGAGCGTTGGCGGATCTGGAGTGCAGCGGCCTCGAGTGGAGAGGAGCTTTATACCCTGGCCATTATTCTGGCGGAGAGTCTGGGCGGTGTTGAGGCAGCCCGTTCCAGAGTGGCGATACTGGGAACCGATATCAGCGAGACCGTGATTCGGCAGGCTGAACATGGGGTCTACAATGAACGCCGTATGGACGGCCTTGATGAGCGGTTGCGCGACCGTTACTTTTCCCGGGTTGGTCTGGGAAATTGGCGTGTTGATCGAGAACTGCAGAAGATGGCGATTTTCAGGAGGTTGAATCTCAAGAGCCGTCCCTGGCCATTCAGCAGACACTTTGATGTGGTCTTTTGTCGTAATGTACTTTACTACTTTGACGCCGAGCACCAGACTGACGTGCTCAACAGCATCTATCAGGTCACCCGGCCTGGCGGCTGGCTGGTCACCAGTGTAACGGAGAGCATACGTGACCTGGCTACACCCTGGAAGATGATCACCTCCGGCATCTATAGGAAGGAGGGATAGATTTGTTCGGGGTGAAGCACTAATGTCCAGGATTCGAGTACTGATTGTTGATGACTCCTCGCTGGTGCGAAAAATACTGAGAGAGGGGCTGGATGCCGATCCGGAAATAGAGGTGGTTGGAACGGCTCGTGATCCTTATGTGGCGAGAGACCTGCTGGTCCGGCTCAAGCCGGATGTGATTACACTGGATGTAGAGATGCCGAGGATGGATGGGGTCACCTTCCTGCGGAAATATATGGGGGTATTGCCGACTCCAACCGTGATGATCAGCTCATTGACCGAGAGTGGCAGGAAAATTACGATGGATGCAATGGATGCAGGTGCGGTGGATATCGTCGCCAAGCCGCGTGCCGGACTGGTGGATCAGTTTCCGGAGATGATGGAAGAGGTCTGCATGCGGGTTAAGGCGGCTGCCAGGGCAGATATGAATCACTACAAGAAGGTCCGGGAGACCCACGTGAAAAAGGTTGCTGATCTTCCGAAGAGTAGTCAGGCGCTGGATGAGTCTACCGATAAGGTGATTGCAATCGGGGCCTCGACAGGCGGAGTGGAAGCACTGGCCAGAATCATTCCTGCATTTCCGGCTGCATCACCGGGGATTGTGATTGTGCAGCATATGCCGGGGGGGTTTACGACCTCTTTCGCCGAGCGCCTGAACACACTGACTGCCTTGAAGGTCAAAGAGGCAGAGTCAGGTGATCGGGTGATTCCCGGGCTTGTGTTGCTGGCTCCGGGCGGAAAGCAGCATATGGAAGTCATCCGGAAAGGCGGTGAGTATCGGGTGGTGCTACATGAAGGTGAAAAGGTAACATTCAATCGCCCTTCGGTGGACGTGCTGTTCCACTCCGTTGCCCAGCAGGTCGGAAAGAATGCCACAGCAGTGCTGATGACGGGAATGGGGCGTGATGGGGCCAGGGGATTGAAAGCGATTCTCGAGTCTGGTGGTAGAACCTTCGCCCAGAATGAGTCGACCAGTGTGATCTATGGCATGCCGCAAGAGGCGGTGAATATTGGGGCAGTTGAGAGGGTGGTGCCACTGGAACAGATTCCGGAAGTATTGATCAAGGCAGCGAGAGAGTTATAGATGGGGTAACTGATTCAGCTCACCCCTGAAATCCGCCATCTCTGTGTTGTGAAATGGACATTTATACATATAAACTCACATTTCACGCCTTGATCTGACGAATTTCAGAGGCAATCTGAACCAGTTACGGGTATTGGTGAACAGTCACGCGCGTTGATTGCAAGGAGATAGATAGAATGTCGCAAGAAGATTTGTTGATGATCGATGACGATGAAGAGGACAACATCGAAGAGATGTATCTGACCTTTGAGGTTGGGGATGAAGAGTATGGAGTCGGTATTATCAATGTGACCGAGATTGTGCGTCTGCAGAAGATCATTGAGGTACCGGATGTGCCGCGTTATGTTCGAGGGGTCATCAACCTCCGTGGCAAGGTCATTCCGGTGATTGATGTCCGCAAGCGGTTCTCTCTTCCCGAGATCGACTACACCAACCGCACGACCATCATTGTCCTTGAGGTGGATGATGTACCTACAGGGCTGATTGTTGACAAGGTGAATGAGGTCATAGAGATTCCGCAGGACAGTGTGGATGCACCTCCGCGCAAACATAAAGGGGATGAAGGGGTGATTCAGGGGATGGGCAAGCATGGTGACCGTGTCTGCATCCTGCTGGATATCGATCAGCTGTTGTCGGATGAGCAGTTGTCTCTGGACCTTGACAGAATCAAGCACAATGCCGAGGAAGAGGCCGCCTGATTCCACAGCAAAGCGAGATGTAACCCATATTGATTTGGAGTCACTTAATTCAAGTTGCCGCTGAAATTCGCCCGATTAGGGCACCAAGTGTGAGTTGATTCATGCCTGCTGTTTGGGTACGTATGTAAACAATCATTTGGTCATGCAGAGATGATGGATTTCAGGGGTATGATGAGCAGTCACATTTGAGGGGAGATATAGAGCGTGAAAGTAAATCTGCCAGTTACACAGGAAGAGGTTCGGGTTGATCCAGACAGGACCCTGGTTTCTCAAACAGATCTGAAAGGGATTGTTACCACTGCGAATAGCCACTTTATCGAAATCAGTGGTTTCAGCGCAGAGGAGCTGGTTGGCAGTAGCCACAACCTGGTACGCCACCCGGATGTTCCTGCTGCGGTGTTCAAGGACCTGTGGGAGACGTTGAAAGCGGATCAGCCATGGGAGCAGGTAGTAAAGAACCGTTGCAAGAATGGGGATCACTATTGGGTCAAGGCCAATGTAAGCCCTCTTTATGATGGTGAAGAGATGACGGGTTATATATCAGTGCGCAAGGCAGTGGACCCTGAACTGATTCCGGCAACGGAAGAGGCCTATCGCAAGATCGAGTCTGGAGAGTGGAGCATCTCCAGAGGAAGAGTGATTACCAGCCGCTGGGAGGCCTTTGTCGACAAGTATAACTTCTTTTCGCAGGTGAACGTCTCATCCCGGTTGTCACTGACGGCAATCGGGGCATTTGCCACGGTTGTCCTGATGGTGAGCCTCTTTTTTATCGGCTGGATGGATGAGGTCGAGTTTCGTGAACAGGAATATTTGGGGATGGAGCTGATTCGAGGCGTCCAGCCTGTCGTTGAACATCTGCCCCGGCATAGAGGAATGAGTGGTGCCTACTTGGGTGGGGACAAACAGTTTGGGGCAAAGCTTGGACAGGTTGAGGCAGAGCTTGAGAAGGCACAGGCCGTGTTGCGACAAATTGGTGAAGAGACATCCGAACAGTTGGAGCTTGGTGATCGAGTCGTATCATTGCAGCGCCGCTGGCAGGCCCTGAAGCGGGACTGGCAGGGCATGACTCCAAAGCAGAGCTTTACTGAGCATAGTGAGCTCATTGCCGGTTATCTGAATTTGGTCAAGCTGATTGGAGAAAACTCGAATCTGGTACTCGACCCCGACCTCGACACCTATTACCTGATGGATATGGTGCTCAACCATCTGCTCCAAACCAGTGAAATGGTGGGGCAGATGAGAGGGTATGGTACGGGTGTTGTGGTGAGCGGTAATGTCAACTTCTTGCAGATGTCCCGCATCATTGAACTGAAAGTGGCCGGTGAACTGATGATGGAGAGCCTGCTTGATATTGCCGAGAATGCGCTCAACGCAAGTGAAGCGAACCGTGCAGCACTGGAGGGGGCGGTTGCTGAATTGAGAGAAGCCAATACTCGGTGGGTAGAACTGGTGGAGAAGCTGCGTGGTGGCAACCTGATCGGTATCGAGTCAGATCAATTCTTCGCACAGGGGACAGCCACGATCGCGGCGGTCTTCAAGCTGTTTGATCAGACAACCGGCCATCTGGAGAATCTGCTGATTGAACGAATCGATGCCCGATATGAGTGGATTCAGATCAGTGCCGTTATTGCTCTGATCATCGGGGTGATGATGATCACATCAACCTACAAGCTGGTTCGCTCCATTGTGAGACCGATCACTCACGCCGAAGAGGTGATGCGACGTATTGCGGTCGGGGACTACAGCAGCAATATCTTCTGTCGTGGCAAGGACGAGCTGGCTCGAATGTTGATGCGGTTACAAACGATGCAGACGCTGGCTGGAGCAGATCGCAATGCTCTCTATGAGCAGAGTATGATCACCAGCCGGATCAAGGTGGCGCTGGATGGTGCCAGCACCAACATCATGATTGCCGACCACTATCGCAATATTGTCTACATGAACCCAGCGGTGACTGAAATGTTGCGCAGTAATGAGCAGGCGATTCAGACGGATCTCCCCAATTTCAGGGTAGATGGCCTGATTGGAAGCAGTATCGATCAGTTCCACAAACATCCACAGCATCAGGCACAGATGCTGGCATCCCTGTCACGCAACCATAAGGCCCAGATCAAAGTGGGTGGAAGAATTTTCAATCTTTCGGCCAACCCCGTGATTGATGATGAGGGGAATCGTCTGGGTACATCGGTAGAATGGGCCGATGTAACGGAACAGGTCAAGGCCGAGGAGATGATCGAAGGGTTGGTTCAGGATGCCGTGAACGGTAACCTTGCCAGTCGCCTGGATAGTGCCAGTTTTGACGGGTTCATGTCCAGAATCAGTCAGGGTATCAATGAGCTGATGGATACCTTCAACGGTGTGCTGGTACAGACCCGGACAGTCATTGAGCAGGTGGGTGACTCAGTAGGACAGATTCGTCTGAGCAGCCAGGATTTGGCGTCGGCGGCCCAGCAGCAATCCTCGGCGATTGAAGAGGTGAGCACCAGCCTGGAAGAGACCGACAGTCAGGTCAAGTCGAACGCGCAGAATGCCAATGTGGCGAACCAGCTGGTCCAGGAGACTAATACGGTAGCCGACCAGGGACAGCAGAAGATGCGGGATATGGTGCGTTCGATGGGAGACATCTCCAACTCTTCGCAGGAGATCGGCAAGATCATCAAGGTGATTGACGAGATCGCCTTCCAGACCAACCTGCTGGCGCTGAATGCGGCGGTCGAGGCGGCGCGTGCAGGCAAGTACGGCAAGGGGTTTGCAGTGGTTGCACAGGAGGTTCGTGATCTGGCCGGGCGCAGTGCAGAGGCCGCGAAGGAGACGGCGGACCTGATTGAGAAATCGACCGAGCAGGTCTCGGACGGTGTGAAGGTGGCAGATGCGACCGCCTCGGCACTGGAAGGGATTGTCGAGAATGTGATCAAGGTACGTGATCTGGTGGCGGAGATCTCGACCGCCAGTGATGAGCAGACCAAGGGCATCAGTCAGGTCAATGATGCGATTGGACAGATCAGTTCCGGTGCACAGTCGGGGAGTCAGCAGAGCATGCAGATGGCGAGTGCTGCTGACCAGTTGGCGAGCTTGACGGAGCAGCTCACAACGGAGGTCAGCCGTTTTCAGCTCAAGGGGGGCGCGCAGTTGTCCACAAGAGCGATATCAAGGCCGCCTTCAATGGGAGCGGCCGCGGTTGCTGCTACAGTAGTGGCAACAGAGCCGACTCCGGCTCGAGCAGTGCGCCCTGCTCAGCAGAGAGCGGAGGAACCGGCACCACACGAGGTACTGCCGCTGGATCAGGATGAACGTGACTTTGGTGACTTTTAGTGCGCCCTCTCATGCACGGTAGTTGCACCAATGGTATATCGGGTTTGGCAATATCAACTGCAGAGGTAGAGAAGCCGAGATGAAAAGAAATCTTCCGGTCACACAGGTTGCCATTGAGATGGCGCCGGGAACTGTTTTGGTCAGTCATACCGATCCAAAGGGGATCATCACTCATGCCAACGGTGCATTTATTGAGATTAGTGGCTATTCACGGAAAGAGCTGATTGGCAATAATCACAACATCGTACGTCATCCGGATGTTCCGCCGGTGCTGTTTGAAGATCTCTGGAGCACCATCAAGCAGGGGCGCCCCTGGACCGGTATTGTCAAGAATCGGGCAAAGAGTGGGGACCACTATTGGGTGGTGGCCAATGTGGCACCGGAGTATGAGGGAGGGGAGATCACAGGTTACATTTCTGTCCGAAGACCCGCTTCCATTGAAGAGATTGGTGCTGCAGAGGAAATCTATGCCGCTGCTGAAAAACGGGAGGTTCAGGTTGAGGCGGGGAATGTCTATGCCGGCCTTGGCGGTGTGCTGAAACGGAAAAATCCGCTCTTCAGGATGGGCGTTCAGCAGAAGCTGGTGTTGATGTTTGCAATACTCTCTCTGTTGCCACTACTGATTTTCGGCGTGGCGGGAAGCAAGTCCGCTCAAGAAGCACTCCATGTGCAGACAACGGAAAGCCTGCAGGCGGTCGCATCCAACAAGAGAGCCAGTGTTGAAGGCTACTTCAAAACGGTCCATGATCAGGTGCGCACCTTTGCCGAAGACTGGATGATCTCCTATGCGACGTCACAGTTTCGAAGCCTGTATCGCGCCTATCGTGAAGATGCAGAGGTCGATGAGGTGAAGCTGGCCTCCATGCGTGATGAGCTGCGACGTTATTACCGCCAGCAGTTCTTGCAGGAGTATCAGAATCAGAACGGTACGACCATTGATGTGGATACGGTGGTAGATGGACTGGGTGCGGATGCCGTTGCATTGCAGTTCAGCTATATCAGCGACAATCACTGGTGTCCCAACGTTACAGGCCAAAAACTCATTTGACTGCATAAAACA
>CAYFOR010000122.1:0-8407 GCA_964344785.1 uncultured Piscirickettsiaceae bacterium | reverse complement strand
TTATACCGTAACAGACTGTTTTCTTATGATAACAATCTGACAAAGTAGAATTAACCCATGGGGTGGTAAATCACCACCACACCCCTGCCGACTACAACAGCATCACACCGGCCGATAGAGTAAATATCACGCTCGCTATGGTAGGAGCTGCCATGCACGAGGCTTAGATATCCCTATCTCAGATGACCGCCTCAGAGGACGAGAGAGCCGCCCTGACAGCCTCCAAAGCACAGGCACTACTCAGCACCTGCATGAACAAGTTTTCTGATCTGATGGAGGTAGAGGCATGAAACCAGATGACGCACACGGACTGTCTGAGTACGCCTCCAGATCTCTCTATGAACTGGAAGCTATGTTCAAAGCAATCGAAAAGATGATCACCTCGGATAACACCAAAGAGGCAGAGCGTATTGCCCGTATTGGTGCGTATTACGCCATGGATCATGGAAACTACTTTGATTGCCAGCGCGAGGAGATTGAACGCCAGGAAAAGGAGGTGCAGGCATGAGTAGCACAGTAACAGCACACTCCCCCTCACACACAGCAGATGATCTTAGCTTCACAAAGCGAGACGAGTGGGGAGGGTTGGTCTTTTGGACTACCCCACCTGTAGACTCTGAACATTGGGATGACCACTACAAGCAGGGTAAAACTGCTGGAGAGGAATACCTGAACTACATCCTGAGTACGACTGAAGTTACCGAAGATGGCGAAGAGTGGAGCCTTTCACTCAGTCGCGTCATTTACGAAATCATGACTGAGGAGAGAAAGGTAAACGCTGACGGTATCAGTATTGGTTTTCTGGATGCCATTCAGATCTATCTCAGAACAGGGAGGGTTTCAGGGTGAGAGCCTATATCCTAACCGGGAGGGGGCTTGCCCCCTCTTGCGGGGGATAGCGTATGCCCAAGAGAAAACCATCCCACAAGGCCGTATTTGAAGAGTACACAGGGCAGCGGTACGTTACCCTCCATAGCGAAGTGATAGACCATCCTGCCTTTCTGGATCTGTCAGCAACGGCCCAAGCTCTATTACTCCGCTTCGGCATGGAGTGGAGCAAGACCCGGCACAAGCTGGGGGATCAGAACGGTAAATTTCAGATGGCTACAAGCCGGATTCAGGAATTCCTCAATCTCTCCGACTACATGGCAATCAAGGCCACCCATGAGCTGGTTGAACATGGATTTCTGGAGATCACTCGAATGGAAGACTGGACACGAAGACAGGCGCGACAGTACCGGCTTTGCTGGCTCCCCTGTAACGACAAACCTCCCAGCAAAGATTGGCTCCAATGGAAGAAAGACAGCCCCGTTTTCGAGGTTCCGAAGCACAAAAACAGGAAGCGGAAAAATAAAACAACGACCCCACTCATTCGGGTCGTCTAACCCGACTCATTCAGGTCGTTGCATTTTCGAGAACGCAGAAACAATGACTTACAGAGCGCCAAAAACACCCAACGACCCGACTCATTCAGGTGAATTCATATTACCATCCCTATACCTCTTTTCTGGTGCTGTTCTTCGTCCTGAAATCATGGAATTTAGGGGCATGGAGTGCGAGAGGTCTTCGACAGTGCGCAAAAATGCGCAACATTCTGGAAACTGCGCAGCATGAAACTCATCATCACCGGCAACCTCATTCTGGAGAATCTAACGGACGCAGAATCTGCGTTCCTTAAGTCAGAGAACCAGTGGCCAAACCCTCAAATCCAGATTGCAGAGAATATGGGCCGGTACTCTGGAAATCTGCCCCCACTCATTGAGGCATGGTCAGACGATTGGGATAACAGCCTGACGCTGCCCCGTGGCTATCTGGATAACCTGCTGGAGCAGTTCACCCCGGAAAGTGTCTCAGAGGGGCGCACAGAGGCCCCTGTAGACATCCCTCAACTGGAAGGCATCACCTTTCGAGGTTATCAGCAGTTCGCCCTGGATCGCGCCTACCAACCCCAGCAGGGGATATTGGTAGCTCCCACCGGATCAGGAAAGACGATTCTTGGAATGGCTCTGATTGCGCATCATGGACAACGAGCTTTGATTCTCACCCATTCCAAGGAGCTGATGAGCCAGTGGCAACAGGAGACCAGGGAAAAGATAGGGATAGATCCCGGCATTGTGGGCGGGGGCAAGTGGAAGGAAGGGGCAGAGATCACCATAGCCATGCTGCAGACCCTCCACAGGAACCCGGAGAAGGCCAGAGAGATGATGCAGGGATATGGGCTTACCCTGATTGATGAATGCCACCACATCCCCGCACAGACGTTCTCGAACGTGATTGGCTGGAGTACATCACTGTACAGGTATGGGCTGACTGCAACCCCACACAGGCGCGATGGATTACACCAACTCATTCACCGTTCCATCGGGGAAATACTGGCCACCATTCACCCTGATGAGGTGGAGCAGCAAGGCGGGATTGTGCCGGCCACCATCAAAGTGATTCAGACCGGCTTTACCCCACCGTTGAGCGTGGATAGCTGGGGGGATTACATCACCAGTCTGGTGGAGAGCGAGGAGCGAAACCGGATGATTGCTGACCTTGCTGTAAGGGGTAGTCAGAGAATACCCGCGCTGGTGCTGACTGATCGTGTAGAACATGTGGGGAATATCGCCGCCTATCTGGATGATGCGCTACAGATTCACGGCAAACTACCCGCCAAGGAACGCAGGAGCCGTATGGAGAGGATTTCAGAGCATCAGATAACCATTGGTACCACTGGACTGCTGGGGGAAGGATTGGACGTTTCAAGCTGGGGCGTGTTGATCATGGCAACCCCGATCAGTTCCAAGGTACGACTACTGCAGGCCATAGGGCGAGTGATACGCCCCCACCCGGGCAAGCTGAAAGGTTATGTAGCGGATCTGGTAGATGATCATGGATTCAGCGGCTCATCCAGAAACAAGCGGTTGGCGATCTATGAGGAGCGCGGCTTTGATGTGGTGCAGTAATTCGGGCAAGCGGTGGGACTTCCCGGCGATATTCTGTGCGAGTGGTTCGGGGTAAATCCTTGATTAACCATCAACCCTCTCTTGTATTACCTCGTAAAATGTGATACGGTATACCTGTAAATCGAGTTCACCGTATGAAGGTAAATCATCGTCGGGAGACGAAGAGGAGTGAATATGGCAGTACCACAATCAATTTCTGATTGGCGTAAGACCAGGGAATATCTCTCGGTCTATCTCAGACCGGGAGTGCGTTCCCGGCTTAAATCAAAAGCCCATGCCCAAGGGCTGTCTCTCTCCAAATTTCTGGAACAGGTCGCTGAAAATGATCAGTGGCCCGATCATCCTGTAGGGGCTGCAGCATGATTACCACGAATCAGAAGCAAGGTAACCTTGATCGTCTTGCATCCGTCCTATCTGGCGGCAAGGCAGACAAGCCGGTTGTGTTTAAACAGAAGAAGTTCGACCGCCGCCGCAAGTTGGCTGATGCAATGATGGGCGCGGGTACGAAGTACGAGCCCATCCAATCCCACTGGCAGGGAATCGCCAAACTGGTGCAGGCATATCTGGGCGGGAAGATGCATAACGATGCTGACCGTGAAGAGGGTCAGTATTGGGATGAGCAAAGAGAGAACAAGCGCAAGCTCTATGAGTCAGCCTCTAATGCCGGATCTGTAGACGAGGCTATCCAAATATTGATGGGGAATACTGATACTGCAGATGAGGGGTTCGGGATGTGGAAAGCTCAGCAGGGTAAAGATCCTGTGATTCACACAGATGCCAAAGGTAGAAAGCGTAGAGCAGATGGGAGCTTTCTGTTTGAAGAGATGGAGGGCTATGACCCTGACCTTCTTTCTCCGGAGGCTCTGGCCCAAAAGGAGCAGTTGGCAAAAGCAGGCTCAACCAAGGTTAATACCATTGTTGGCGGTCAACAGCAGACCAAAGGCCGTGATGCGGTAGATGAGGAGTATGCCAAGCAGTTCGCACAAGACCGTCTTTCTGGAGGGTTACACGATACTGAGAAGAACCTATCTCAACTGAAGGAGGCGCATGATGCGCTTGGGGATGATAGTAAGAATCTGACTGGACCTGGTGTTCACATGATGCCTGATCTTGTGAACAGCATTATCAACCCAGAGGCAATTGCTACTCGCGAAGCGGTGGAAGAGGTTGTGCAGAGGAATCTCCGTTTGGTTCTTGGCTCACAGTTCACAGAGAAGGAGGGTGAGAGGCTGATTGCCAGAGCGTACAACACGAGGCTTCCAGAGGAAGAGAACAGGAAGCGTGTTGGTCGTCTGTACGAGGCAATGAAAAAGGCGTACCAAACCAAGATGGATGCAGCTAACTACTTCCAGCAGCATGGAACCATGACAGGGTGGGAGGGGAAGTTACCGACCATTGCAGATTTGCATAGTGCTATTGAGGGAGAGGCTGAGAATCCTGTTTCAGGACAGTACGGTTCACCTGTAGATGGTGCCAAACAGGCCAATGATGGTAAGTGGTACGTGCCAGACCCTAACCGTCCAGGAAAATACCTGGAAGTGAGGCCCTGACAATGCCGACATTTACGCCTATTGACCATGACCCGTTTGCAGGGCCTGCCAAGGCTCCAAAGGTTGTGCCGGTTGATCACAATCCATTTGAAGAGGAAGAGCGAGGATCTTTCATCAACCCATTGATGGAGGGTGTAACCCTTGGTTGGGGTGATGAATTGGCTGCTGCAGGTGGTGCGACCTATGGCGTACTTGCTCCTGAATCATGGGGTGGACTACCAGATAACATTACCTGGAGTGAGGCATACGATGGCATTCGTGATCACATCAACACAGATACTAAAGCCTACGCCAAGAGAAACCCAAAATCTGCACTGGCTCTTGAACTGATGGGTGGCCTGACTACGGGCGGTGTTGGAATGTCCAGAACAATGCCGAAAGCTGGCGCATCCTTTTTGAATAGAACAGCCCGTTATGGAGGAACTGGAGCGGCTACTGGTGGAGTAGCTGGTGCCGGTTACTCTGAACCAGGCCAAAGATTGGAGGGAGGTGTAGAGGGTGCTATGGTTGGGGGAACGGTCGGTACGGTTCTCCCTGTTGCTGGATCAGGTGCGCGAGGTGCTGGAAGGTTTGTGCATGGTCGTATGCAATCAGGGGCTTCAGGGAGTGCGCAACAAAAGGTTGGGGATGATCTGGTTAAGGCTGGCTATGAGGCCCCTGAGACGGCGATAGAGAGGCTTAGAGAGTTAGGACCGGATGCAACTGTAGCTGACCTGTCAGAGAGAACCCTGACCACTGCAGAGGGGGCTGCACAGTACCCCGGTGCAGCAAGAGAAGCTGCACAGTTTTTCCAGAAGCGTGGTGTTAATTCTGGTCGCCGTGTGGCTCATGACATTGATCAGCTATTTGGTGGACGAGTATCGGTACATAGCCTGATTGATGACGTGATTTCCCGTTCAGCAAAAGAGTCAGAACCACTCTATACCAAGGCCATGGCTCAACCTGTTCAAGTCAATGAGACACTGCAGAACATTCTCAAGACTCCGGCCGCACAACAGGCACTGAGAAGGGCTTCAAGCATTGCGGCCAATGAGGGACAAGAGCTTTCAGGGCAGTTGGACATGAGAGCATGGGATCTCATCAAGAAGGGGCTGGATGACGTGATTGACCGTGCTGGGCGAACCTCCATGGGTAAGATGACTGAATCAGGAAGAGCCGTGCTTTCTGTGAAGAGAAGGCTGGTTGCTGAGCTGGATCGCCAGAACCCGATCTACAAGGAAGCAAGAATGGTCTATGCTGGTCATGCAGATACCAAGAAGGCTGCAGAGGAAGGATTGAAGTTCTTCAACAAGTCAGAGGCAGAAATTGATCATGCGATGAAAACTATGTCTCAGAGTGAGCTGGATGCCTATCGCCTGGGAGCCATGCAGCGACTCTATGATGAAGCCAAGAAGACCACGGATGCTGGTTCAGCTTACAAACGCCTGTCCGGTGATGCCAGCAAACGAGACAGAATCAAACTTGTTCTGCAGGATGATGAGGCGTTGAGTCAGTTGGAGTCTGCTCTACTGCGTGAACAGACTTACCTGAACACTCTAAACACCACTCGTGGTAACTCAGCTACTGCAAGACGAGAAGCGTCTATGGCTGAAGGTGTCCCGGCCAATATTCCGGCTACAAAGGATGGGTTGGCCAGCGCAATGGTGAATTGGGGAGCCCGGAAGCTCCAGAAACCCACTGATAGCCAAATGGATGAACTGGCTAGGTTGTTAATGACTCCAGGGAAAGGGGCTGAGAATGCCGTACAGGAGGCTATGCAGCGGCGTTTAGCAAGCGATCTTCGGTACAGGGCCATGGGGTCAGGGACATCTGTTTACGGCGGCATGGCATCAGGGAGGGAGACTGCACGATGATTGATATGCAAGATGCTCTGAATGCGGCAGATAATCAGATTCGTTTTGCTACCCGTGACCAGCTTGAGCTGACCATACAACTGCTGTCGCTCATTGTTTCCGATGCTATCCGTCAGCATGGAGCGATTAGCCTAGAAAAGGTAGGTGAGATCATCTGCAGTTTTCACCCTGACTCAGATGCTGTGTTGTCTGAGGAGGATGAGCAGGTGGTGGTCCGTGCATCACGCATCATCATAGACAAGCTGGGTGACATCATGGGAGGCACTGATATTGAGCACTGATCAGAAGAATGCTGGTGGCCGCCCCAGACAGTACAAGACTGTCGAAGAGATGCAGGAGGTGATTGACTGCTACTTTGATGACTGCAAAGAAAATGAATCACCCGTAACTGTAAGCGGCCTTGCTCTCGCTCTGGATCTGTCCAGGCAGGGATTGCTCAACTATGAGGGGAGAGATGAGTTTGTTGACACCATAAAAAGGGCAAAACAGCGTGTTGAAATTGCTCTTGAGACTCATCTATTGATAGGCAGAAACGTGACCGGCGCAATCTTCAATCTGAAGAACAACTTTGGCTGGAAGGATAAGCACGAAGTTGAACAGACCGGCAATGTGACGGTTGAAATTGTCCGTTTTGGCGATAATCCAACCGATGAGGAGCGGACAGCTTGGGGGCTGACTCAGTGAGTAGAAAACAGTGGATTGAAAGAGCGGATGAGGGGCTATCCATGTGGGCAACATGGAAGCTCCAATCATCATCTGCCGTGAAAGGCTCAATTGGCTATCCATCTGCTTCACCCATTGCCAGATCCGGACTCAATACCGGCAAACCGGATTATGAACACCAGGATTATTCCCCTGAGTTCAATAGCAGAGGAAATGCAGTCTGCAGGGCGATTCAGACTGCGCTGGATGTGATGCCTGCTCCACTGGCTGAGACGCTGACAGCCTTATGGCTGCTGCCTGGAAGCCAGAAAGAGATAGCTCAGGAAATTGGTGTGTCGTTCAACACCATGCGTGAGAGGCGCATGCAGGGGCTGCTGTTTCTGGAGGGGTGGCTTAGCGGTAACAGGGTGAATTTTTTTAGTCCATAAAAAGGGGCTAGAATCAGTGATTCTTGCTTGTTATTTGTGAGAATAAAAACATGGGCGGATGGAGATCAGGAAGGTACAGAACCAAGAACACAGTGCCAATTGAGGCTGAACTGAAAATCAGCATTGATCAGCTTAACAAGCAAGGTATCTTTCAAGGCAACTTGCTCAGCATGTCCTGGAGGTATAAGGGGGCACCTCACTCTTGCACAGTAGAGTACCTTTCAGGCACTGAGCAGATCATGTTTACTATTGATGGTGAATCCCACGCAATTGATCTGGACTACTACCAGAGCGGCTACGGAGGCAGAACGCCTCTATTCCTACATGGGGGCAGGCGTGTCAGGCATATCTACTACATCCATGAGTGGAGGCGTCTTGTAACCCGCCATCAGTTCAACGCCCGATACTCTACATGGTCCATGAGTACGCCGGATCGAGCCAGGGAGAAGGCCATCAAGCTACGCAAGAGGTTTGGATTGTCTGTTGAGTACCCATTTATCTACGATCCCATCTATCCATTCCAAAAGCCGAAAGGTATGCACTGGAAGACGTTCTACCGAATCAAAAATGAGATTGAAGCGGCATGGGTAGTCTATTGGGGGCCAACTATTCGATTCTTGGAGAACACAGGAATAAGGGTCAGCCAGAAGGAAAGCTGCTCTGTGGGTGATAGCCTATTGGATTGCTTGCCCTGAAATTTTTGAATTTCTGGACACTATAAAAGGGCTTCTACAACTCCAAGCCACAGCCACCTTGTAGATGCTCATTGCTGCTGGGATATAGAGAAAAGCATGGGCAGATTTTAGACTTTAAAAAAGGCGAAAAAAGGCTGCTTTTGCTTCCTAAAGTTGACCCACGGTTGACCCAAGAAAAACGGCCTGCACCGAAACCAATGCAAGCCGTTGAATTTTATGGCTCCCCCGACTGGACTCGAACCAGTGACCCAAGGATTAACAGTCCTTTGC
>CAYFOR010000121.1:0-8423 GCA_964344785.1 uncultured Piscirickettsiaceae bacterium | reverse complement strand
AGTGTTTTATGCAGTCAAATGAGTTTTTGGCCTGTAACGTTGGGACACCAGTGAGTTGGATTATGAAAGTCTACGCAATTTATCAATCCACCATGCACGTTGTATTTGACTGCTTTTGAGCCCTATGTATAATGCGCACCCTAGAAGGCTGTCCGAGAATAGAAGCCGTAGCGAAAATAAGGTTATAAGGTGAGATTATTGAATAAGGCGAATAGCACCGCTATTTAACGAATTCAATAATCTCGGATTATGATCTTTATGGGATTTGCAGTAGGTTCTCTATTCCCGGACAGCCTTCTGGACTTTAGGCGCGTAACTCAGTTGGTTAGAGTGTCACCTTGACATGGTGGAAGTCGGTGGTTCGAATCCACTCGCGCCTACCAGGTTTGAAAAAATGTGGTCAGACATCAATGGGGTGGCTGACCATTTTTTTTGCTATAACCTGATATCGATAAATGGCATGCGGCCTTTCGTGTGGGTCGCCACTGGAGAATGAAGAATGCCTGTAGTCACCCTTCCTGATGGTTCCCAACGCAATTTCGATCACCCTATCACCGTACTGGATGTGGCTCAGGATATTGGTCCCGGTCTGGCCAAGGCGACACTGGCTGGCAAAGTGGATGATCAGTTGGTGGATACCTCCCATACCATTGAAGGTGATGTATCACTGTCACTGGTCACCAGCCGTGATGAGGAAGGAGTGGAGATCATCCGCCACTCAACCGCCCACCTGCTGGCGCAGGCGGTCAAATCACTCTATCCCGAGACCCAGATTACTATCGGCCCGGTGGTGGAGAACGGCTTCTACTACGATTTTGCTCGTGAAGAGAAGTTCACACCGGATGACTTCAAGGTGATTGAAAAGAAGATGGCGGAACTGGCCAAGGCCAACACGCCTGTGGTGCGTGAGGTGATGGAGCGGGATGAGGCGGTCGCTTTCTTTGAGGCACAGGGTGAGCACTACAAGGCCGAGATTATCCGGGATATCCCGGCGGGTGAGGTGCTTTCGCTCTATCGTCAGGGTGATTTCATCGACCTCTGTCGTGGCCCTCATGTACCGTCAACCGGCCACCTCAAGGGCGGTTTTAAGCTGATGAAGCTGGCAGGTGCCTACTGGAGGGGGAACTCCGATAACGAGATGCTGCAGCGTATTTATGGTGCCGCATTCGCAGACAAGAAGCAGTTGAAGAGTTATCTGCATCAGCTGGAGGAGGCGGAGAAGCGCGACCATCGCAGGATCGGCAAGAAACTCGATTTGTTCCACAGTCAGGAGGAGGCACCGGGTATGGTCTTCTGGCACAGTCGGGGGTGGTCCATCTATCGTGAGGTAGAGGAGTATGTTCGAGAGAAGCTGCGTCATCATGATTACCAGGAGGTGCATACCCCGCAGGTGATTGACCGTGTGTTGTGGGAGAAGTCGGGCCACTGGGACAAGTTCGGTGACATGATCTTCTCCACCCATTCGGAAAATCGTGATTATGCGATCAAGCCGATGAACTGTCCGGCACATGTTCAGATCTATAATCAGGGGTTGCGCAGTTACCGTGACCTGCCATTGAGAATGGCCGAGTTTGGCTCCTGTCATCGCAATGAACCCTCCGGCACGCTGCACGGCCTGATGCGGGTACGCAACTTTACTCAGGATGATGCCCATATCTTCTGTACCGAGGGACAGATTCAGGCGGAAGTGGCCGCTTTCATGGATCTGCTGTTCGAGGTCTACCGGGACTTCGGTTTTGAAAAGGTACTGATCAAGCTCTCTACCCGCCCCGAAAAGCGGGTCGGCAGTGATGCGGTGTGGGATCAGGCGGAGGAGGCATTGGAGACGGCGTTGGATATCAGTGGGCTTGACTGGGAATTGCAGCCGGGGGAAGGGGCCTTCTATGGGCCCAAGATAGAGTTCTCGCTCAAGGATTGTATTGGCCGGGTCTGGCAGTGTGGCACCATCCAGGTTGATTTCTCGATGCCGGGTCGGCTTGAGGCCACCTATGTTGATGAGGCGGGGCAGAAGCAGCATCCGGTGATGTTGCACCGGGCCATTCTGGGATCACTGGAGCGTTTTGTCGGTATTCTGATTGAGGAGTATGCCGGTTCAATGCCGCCCTGGCTTGCACCGCTGCAGGCCGTGGTGATCAATATCACCGATAAACAGCTGGAAACCGCAGAAAAGGTGACCGAAACCCTGCTTAATAGCGGATTTCGTGTGGAATCTGACTTGAGAAACGAGAAGATAGGGCTTAAAATCCGCGAACATTCCATGCAGCGTGTCCCCTACATTTTGGTGATTGGGGATCGCGAAATGGAAGAAGGCACAGTCGCAGTGCGTATGCGTGGTGGCAAAGAGCTGGGAACGCTCTCGGTCGATGCGTTTGTTGAACACCTGCAGCAGGATGTCAGCGAACGCAGACAGGTATAGCGCACCAGGGATTGTGCCGTTTTTTTTGAAATGAACAGGTAACTGTTCAGCTTACCGCTGAAATCCGCCATCCCTGTGTTGTGAAATGGACATTTATACGTATAAACTCACATTTCACGCCTTGATCTGACGAATTTCAGAGGCAATCTGAATCAGTTATAGATATTGGTGAATAGTTACATAAACAGGAGAGTTTGAGATCGCAATACAGTCCCCAGTAGGTCCACGTGGCCGGGTGCCGCCGGAAAAGTCGCACGAGCATCGAATCAACGAAGAGATTACCGCCCCCAAGCTACGCGTGTTTGGGGCGGACCAACAAGACTCGGAAATCATGTCACGCAGTCAGGCTCTGATCATGGCGGAGGATGCAGGGCTGGATCTGGTTGAGATCGCGCCCAAGGCAGAGCCGCCGGTCTGCAGAGTGATGGATTATGGCAAGTTCCTGTTCGAGCAGAAGAAAAAGAAGAGTGCGGCCAACAAGAAGCAGAAGCAGGTACAGATCAAGGAGATCAAGTTCCGTCCCGGCACCGGGGAGGGTGATTACCAGATCAAGCTCAGAAACCTGATCAAGTTTCTTGGACAGGGCAACAAGACCAAGATCACGATTCGCTATCGTGGTCGGGAGATGGCCCACCGGGAGATTGGGATGGAGATGCTGCAGCGGATTGAGAAGGATCTCGAACAGCATGGCAAGGTGGAGCAGTTCCCCAAGATGGAGGGACGCCAAATGGTGATGGTGGTGGCACCACTCTCACGTAAGCGGTAGTTGCAGTACAGTTTTTGGCCCCATGCCGGTACATGGCACACCGGCTGGGGAGGTTTAACGGGAGGTGATCCCGCAGAGAAGAAGAGGTAAGCAAGATGCCAAAGATCAAATCGAAGAGGGGCGCTGCCAAGCGCTTCAAGGCGACTGCGTCCGGTTTCAAGCGCGGACAGGGATTTCGCAGTCATATTCTGACCAAGAAATCGACCAAACGTAAGCGTCAGCTGCGTCGTCCGATGGATATTCATGAGAGTGATGTGGCAGGCGTCAAACGCATGCTGCCCTATGCCTGATCCGGGAGAAAGAACATGCCAAGAGTAAAAAGAGGTGTACAGGCGCGTGCGCGTCACAAGAAGGTACTGAAAGAGGCGAGCGGCTATTATGGAGCTCGCAGCCGTGTCTATCGTGTTGCCAAACAGGCGGTTACCAAGGCGGGACAATATGCCTACCGTGACCGTCGTCAGAAGAAGCGTCAATTTCGCTCTCTATGGATTGTCCGCATCAATGCAGAGGCCCGTAACAACGGGATCTCCTACAGCAATATGATCAACGGACTCAACAAGGCAGGCGTTGAGGTGGATCGCAAGGTGCTGGCTGACCTTGCGGTACATGACAAGATAGCCTTTGCGGCACTGGCTGAGCAGGCCAAGGCTGCGCTATAGGTTACCCGCTTGTCTGCGGTAAGGGGTTAGGTTAAAGGGGCAGCAGCTTTGCTGTCCCTTTTTACCATCTGGGTAGTAAGGCGATCTATGGAGAAAAAATATACCACCTTACTTGTCTTTTCGCCCGTCTGCGGCGTTACGATCACAGTTACATAGCTGGGCTATGGGCCTGTGATCGTGCCTTGCATACGAACGAAATCCTGCGTAATCCTGGTATATTTTTCTCCATAAATCGCCTAAACAAGAGATATGACAATAGAATTGAATACCCTGGTTGCTGAGGCTGAAACTGCAATTGAGCAGGCGGCCGACCTTGCGGCGCTGGATCATGTTCGGGTCAGCATGCTGGGTAAGAAGGGGGCATTGACTGCAATCTTGAAGACGCTGGGCGGGATGGAGCCTGAACAGCGAAAGGAGACTGGTGCACAGGTCAATCGGGCCAAACAGTCACTGCAACAGAAAATCGAGCAGAAAAAGGCGTCACTAGAATTGGCCGCTTTGAATGCACGGCTGGAACAGGAGCGTATTGATGTCACTCTGCCGGGAAGGCAGCGTCATCAAGGGACCATCCATCCTGTGACCCGTACCCTGGAACGGATCGAGGAGCTGTTTCGTCGAGTGGGGTTCGAGGTGGCCGAGGGGCCGGAGGTGGAGGATGACTACCACAACTTCGAGGCGCTGAATATTCCTGAACACCATCCGGCCAGAGCGATGCATGATACCTTCTATTTTGAAGATGGTCGGGTATTGCGGACCCACACCTCACCGGTTCAGGTGCGGGTGATGGAATCTTCCGAGCCGCCATTTCGCATTATCGCTCCGGGACGGGTCTACCGCTGTGATTCCGACCTGACTCACACTCCGATGTTTCATCAGGTAGAGGGGCTGCTGGTGGATGAGTCGGTCAGCTTTGCCGACCTGAAGGGGCTGCTGCATGACTTTCTGCGCAGTTTTTTCGAGCAGGAGACATTATCACTGCGTTTTCGCCCCTCCTATTTTCCCTTTACCGAGCCCTCTGCCGAGGTCGATATCGGTTGTGTAATCTGTGGTGGAGAGGGGTGTCGGGTTTGCAGTCATACCGGCTGGCTGGAGGTGCTCGGGTGCGGGATGGTTCATCCCGAGGTGTTCCGTCACTCCGGGGTGGATTCCGAGAAGTATAGCGGGCTTGCCTTCGGCCTTGGGGTAGAGCGCCTCGCCATGCTGCGTTATGGGATCAATGATCTCAGGCTCTTTTTTGAGAATGATCTTCGCTTTCTGAAGATGTTTGTCTAGTGTGTTTTTGGGCTTCATAGAACAATGAAATTCAGTGAATCTTGGTTGCGTGAATGGGTTGATCCGGATATTTCCAGCGAGACCTTGTTGGAGCAGTTGACGATGGCCGGGCTTGAGGTGGACTCCATCTCTCCTGCCGCACCGCCATTTGAACAGGTGGTTGTGGCTGAGGTGGTTGAGGTGTTGCCACACCCGGATGCGGATCGGCTGCGGGTCACACAGGTGGATGCCGGAGAGGATGAGCCGCTGACCATTGTGACCAATGTGGCAGACATTGCGGTTGGTGAGAAGGTGGCGGTTGCAAAGGTAGGGTGTCAGCTTCCTGATGGTACAAAGATTAAAAAGGCCAAGCTGCGTGGGGTTGCCTCTTTCGGCATGTTCTGCTCGATGGGAACGTTGGGTCTCGTAGAGGAGAGTGCACAGTTGGAACGGCTGGCCGATGATGCACCGGTGGGCCGCTCGATACGTGAGTATATGGCGTTGGATGATCAGATCATTGAGGTAGATCTGACCCCCAACCGTGGAGATTGCCTGGGAGTTGCCGGTATCGCCCGCGAGGTGGGTGTAATCAACCAGATGGTGGTCACACCGGTCGCCATTGAACCGGTTGAGTCGACGATTGACCGTACCTTTCCTGTATCGGTTGAACAGTCGCAACCGTGTCCGCGTTATCTGGGGCGTGTCATTGAAGGGGTGGATGCAAGCTGCCCGACGCCGCTGTGGATGCAGGAGCGGCTGCGTCGGGCAGGAATTCGTTCACTGGGGCCGCTGGTGGATATCACTAACTATGTGATGATCGAGCTAGGGCAACCCATGCATGCGTTTGACCTGGAACAGCTCCAGGGCGGAGTGACTGTACGCCATGCGTCTGAGGGCGAGCGGATGACACTACTGGATGGAAAGGAGCTTGAACTGGACCGGGAGACCCTGCTGATTGCCGATGAACGCGGTCCACTGGCGCTGGCCGGTATCATGGGGGGAGAACAGAGTGGTATTCGTCCGGAGACCCGGGATCTTTTTCTGGAGTGCGCCTTTTTCGCACCGTTGGCCGTTGCCGGTAAGGCGCGCAGCTATGGCCTGCATACAGACTCTTCCCACCGTTTCGAACGTGGCGTCGATCCGCAGTTACAGCAGCGGGCAATGGAGCGGGCGACCCGGCTGCTGCTTGATATCGTTGGTGGTGAAGCAGGTCCCATTATTGAAGTGGTTTCTGAGAAGGAACTGCCGGGTAACGTTTCCATCACTTTGCGTGAAGAGCGCCTGAGCCGGGTATTGGGGCTATCGCTTGATGCACAGTGGGTTGGTAATACGCTACAAGGGCTTGGTTTGGATGTGGTCAGAACAGAGGATGGATGGCAGGCCGGGATTCCATCCTGGCGTTTTGATCTGGCGATTGAGGCAGATTTGATTGAGGAGTTGGGACGTATCCACGGTTATGATCAGCTTCCACTGCGCAGTCCACAGATATCGGCCAGGATCGATACGATCAAAGAGGGGGTGGCGCCATTGGCGCAGCTGCGTCAGAGTCTGGTTGATCAGGGGTATCATGAGGTGGTCACCTACAGTTTTGTCGATCCCGAGTTGCAGAAGATCATGGACCCGGATGGCAGCCCGTTACCATTGGCCAACCCCATCTCCAGCGACCTCTCCGTGATGCGGACTACACTGTGGCCGGGATTGTTGCAGTGTCTTGAATATAACAGCAAGCGGCAACAGAGCCATATTCGACTGTTTGAAAGTGGGCTGCGGTTTGTACAGCATGGTGAGAAATTGCAGCAACAGCGTGTCCTCTCTGGCCTGGTTTTTGGTGATAAATCACCCGAGCAGTGGTCAGTATCTTCTGAATCTGTCGACTTTTTTGATGTAAAAGGTGATCTGGAGGTATTACTGGAGGCGGTGGCTGACGTTCGTTTTGTTGCCAAATCACACCCGGTTCTTCATCCCGGGGTCAGTGCAGCGATCGAGATTGGTGAAAAGATACTGGGGTGGGTTGGCGCCATTCATCCATCCGTGGCGGCAGAGCGATCACTCCCCAGAAATATCTATCTGTTTGAGTTGGATCTGGAGCTGTTGGAGCAGCGTGTCGTGCCTGCATTCTCACCACTTTCCAAGTTCCCGATGATTCGACGAGATCTCTCTATCCTGTTGAAAGATGAGATCTCTTCCGAGGAAGTACTGAGTGTGGTCAGAGCATGTGTAGATCCCTATCTGCTTCGTGAGGTGCGGTTGTTTGACCACTATCAAGGCGAGCATCTGGATGCAGGACAGAAGAGTCTGGCCTTTGGGTTGATGCTGCAGTCCGACGAGCGAACACTGACAGATGAGGATGTTGAGACGGTAGTCAGCCGTGTTGTTCAACAACTGAATGATCAGTTTGAGGCAGTGTTACGCGACTGATTCAAACAAAAACGTTGCGAAAAGCGTTTTATTTTTATATTGTTATATCAACAATCCGAACTATAGTAACAGACGGCAGTCAATGCCGCTGTCTATCATCAAACCAATTGAACAAGGAAATGGTGGAATGACACTGACCAAAGCATCGCTCTGTGAGACCCTGAATGAGGAGTTGGGATTGAACAAACGCGAATCAAAGGAGATGATCGAGCAGTTTTACGAGGAGATTCGCATTGCGCTGGAGGGTGGAGAGAATGTAAAGCTATCCGGCTTCGGCAACTTTGATCTCCGGGATAAATCTCCACGTCCTGGACGTAACCCGAAAACCGGGGAAGAGATCCCCATTACCGCAAGACGCGTTGTAACCTTCAAGGCGGGGCTCAAGTTGAAGGATAGTGTCAGTCGGTATAGTAGTAGTGTTTTTGCGGAATAACAGGGAATAATTCAAGTCGATTCGAACACTTGAGGCAACCCTATGAGCCACGATCCTGCTACCATTGAGGTCAAGGTCAGCGAACTTCCGCCGATTCCGTCCAAACGATATTTCACTATTGGCGAAGTCTCAAAGCTCTGTGTTGTCAAACCACATGTGCTCCGCTATTGGGAGCAGGAATTTTCCCAGCTCAAGCCCGTTACCCGCAGAGGGAACCGACGCTACTATCAGCAGCACGATATCAAACTGATACGGAAGATTCGCAGCCTGCTTTATGAAGAGGGGTTTACTATTAGCGGTGCGCGTCACAAGCTGGGTAAAAAGGGGGAAGGCATCAGCGTGAAGGCGGATATCTCCGAGGTCAGAAGAGAATTGGAGACCCTGCTCAAGGTATTGTCAGGATAACTCAACGGTTGTCTGAATCGATTGAAGTCTATTCCAATCCATAAATGGCCCTGAACAGAGAGGGTAAGAGTGAGT
>CAYFOR010000120.1:0-8540 GCA_964344785.1 uncultured Piscirickettsiaceae bacterium | reverse complement strand
ACGACCTATTTCATCGTTCTCCTTCGGTTACTTTTTTTGTGAGTCAATTCGGTTGATTGTTGTCTTAATTGACAACATTGGGCTTGATGTGTAATATCTCAAGAATGAAGGCCAAGCTGATTCACCGTCACAAAGATGTGACATCTAATGGCGATCTGATTGAAATGGTTGTGTGGCAGGTACCCAGTCCAGTTGATCCTTCCAGGCACGAGTTCAAATATCGGCTTGTCTATATTGTTGATAAAGTACGTGTTGTTGGGTTTGATAATGAGCGAGGCAAGGGTGATCACTGCCATCTGGATGGGGTAGAGCGCCCTTATCAGTTTTCGACTATTGAGCAATTGTTAAAAGACTTCATGATTGAAGTTGAGAAGCGGAGATAGATGATGGATCGTCATTTAACCATTACCCTTTCACCAGACTGGAAAGCAGGTCTTCGTGATGCCGCTGAGTCTATTATTAAAGGTGTTGAGTCGGGAGAATACCAAGGTGAACGACTGAATTTTGAAACGCCTGCGGTGTTCTTTGGAAAGCTTACCGAAAGGCGGTGGAATCTTGTTCGTTTACTTCAAAACGAGAAGCCATCTGGTGTAAGGGAAATTGCTCGACTCATTGGCAGGGATGTACGACGCGTTCATGATGATTTGCAGGTACTGATGGAGTTGGGGTTGATTGAGAGGAGTGATGGTTTATTGACCTGTCCATATCGTGACATTCATGTAGATATGCATTTGAAGGCTGCATAGAGACTGGCGTTCAGGTGCTCTCCTTCATTGCCAGCACCTTGAGTTCGCTATAGCTCCGTTTTCCATTGCCAAGCAGTGGAATCGATGGGATCGGTTGTGTCCGGTACGGGATCATCAACGGGGGGATACCGGCGCTTTGCAGCTTCTGGCGGAGTGCTGACGAATCAAGTGATTCCGTATGGAGCAGCACAATACGCTCTCCCTTGCGTGGGTCGGGCAGTGCCACGGCCGCCACCTCGATTTCGTCATCGGTAACCACACCAAGTATGACCTGCTCCACCGCAGAGAGGCTGACCATCTCCCCGCCAATCTTGGCAAAACGAGAATAGCGGTCGATGATGGTGAGGAAGCCAGCCTCATCGATATGTCCCTTGTCTCCACTGCGATACCAGGTGATGCCGTCGAGTTCGACAAAAGGTTGTTGGCAGGGGGGCTCGCTACAGAGATAGCCGGGCATTCGTTGAACACCGGCAATCAGAATCAGTCCGTCCTCATTGGTGGATAGGGTCTCCAGACTATCCGGGTCAACGATCCTGAGCAGCGTACCGGATATTGGGCGGCCTACGGTACCGATCCGGTTGCCCTGCTGGATCAGCTTGTCGTGGTCATCCGTGCAGTCGGGGATATTGACGCTAACCACTGGCGAGGTCTCGGTGGCGCCATACCCTTCATGGATGGGGTGGCCGAACTTTTCCTCAAAGGCCGTTCTGATTTCAGGCTTCAGTCGCTCCGAACCGGCGATGACCCGACGCAGTGTGGACAGTTGGGTTGCGCTGACCTTGTTGCTACGGCTCATCCAGTAGAGAAAGGTCGGGCTGCTGAAGTAGAGCGTGGCGTGATAGCGTTCAATAGCGTCGGCAACGGCCTCGTTGTTGGTGGGGTCGGCCACGGTGACCAGTGGGGTACCGCTGATCAGAGGCATCAGTGTGGTGACGGTGAAGCCGAACGAGTGGAACAGGGGCAGGCTACCGAGCACGATATCGGGTGTTGGGCCACTGCTGCGTGGTTGCAGCAACTCCCGGATCTGGTGGATATTGCCGATCAGATTGCGATGGGTCAGGACGATGCCTTTGGGATTTCCTTCACTTCCGCTGGAAAAGAGAATGGCCGCCTCACGGTCCAGGTTGGTTTCCGTTGTGTTGAGGCGAGCAAGAAAAGAGATGGGTAACAGGGCGGCCATCATTGCAGTGGCGATCCGCTCCAGTGCTGTGATCTCCGGGCGAATGGATTCCAGTTCGAGAATTTGGGTGGCCGACAGCGCAGGTTGTATCGCTCTGCCCCGCTCCGTCAGCCGTTGCAGGAACTGGCTGGAGGTGATGACCGTATTGATCCCGGCCAGCCGGATGGCCGATACAATCGCCTCATTCGATGCGGTGTAGTTGAGATTGACCACACATTTGCCGCTGATCAGGATGGCCAGATCGGTAATCACCCCCGCTGCAGTGGTGGGCAACAGGACGCCGATACGGCTGTTGGCATCTCTCTTTCTGATCTGTCGGGCAATCAGCAGCGATGCCGTGAGCAGTTTGAGGCCACTGAAAGACTCTTTGCGGGTACTGTCATGCAGCATCTTCCGTAGCCCCATCCGTTTGGCCTGCTGCATGAAGGTATGCGGTATGGTTGGGTAGTGGTCACTGGCGGCGTGCCATGCATGATAAGAGAGTTGTTCAATGGTGGCCCTGATATCGCGTTCGGTCATGGACTGTATCGGTGCACCAATGGCAAGCTGGAGGTTGCGCCGCTGCCAGCGCATCCGGCTGGGGGCTTCGCTACGGGAGAAACGGCTCCCCCACATCCCTTGCAGATAGAAGGGGATAACCATCACATCCGGCCCGGAGAGCGTTGAGATTTCGACCTGGAACGGTGCAAGCTGACTGTTGTGGCTGGTACTGCCTTCAGGAAAGAGACAGACAGTCTCTCCATTCTGCAGTGCCTGACGGATCAGTTGCGTCCCCTGTGGATGGTCGGCAGTGTAGAAGATGGCACCAAGCAGGCGATAAATCTTCTGTAGTGCTGGCGGGGTCTCTCTTTCGGAAACAACGATTCGCACGGGTCGGGGCAGGGTCACAGCGAGGATCAATCCATCCATCGTGCTGATGTGGTTGCCGACCAGCAAAACCGCGCCCTCGGTCAGCAGTGAATCGACGCTGTCGACTCTGACCCGGTAGCGCAGGGATAACAGCAGCCTCAGCAATAGCAGTAGCAGCGGGCGCCCCATGTTCCAGAGGGTGATCAGTGTGGCCAATAGCGCCAACAGGGCGATGGCATGGAACAGTAGTGCTGGCTCGACAGGTCGCTCGCTCTCCAGTAGTGCAACCGTCATGGTAACCGCCAGGAAGGTGAGCATGGTGACATTCTGTAGCCAGTTGTTGGCAGCAAGGATACGGCCCAGATGGTGGTTGGGGGCGTTGAACTGGATCAGGGCATTGAGTGGCGCGATCAGCATCCCCCCAAAGAGGCCGGTCAGCATGAAAAGCAGTGCCAACAGCGTGGTCGAGGTGGAGTGGGGGATGGCCACCAGTGCCAGGGTGATCCCCACTGCGCCGACTGGAATCAACCCCTGCTCAATACGGTTGCGAGAGAGTCTGGCGACCAGCAGGGAACCCAGCAGGATACCGATACCGGCGCTGGCCAGTACCCCCTGGATCACCAGTGTACTGGATACACCCAGCTCACTCTTGACAAAGGCGGGGAAGGCGGCGATGGAGACCTGAGAGACTCCCCAGAACAGGGAGAGGCCGAGAATGGAATAGCCAATCACCGGGTTTGCACGGATGAGTTGCCAACTGGATTGCTTCTGTTCTGTGGGGGGAGGTTCGGAGTGGGACACTGCCCGGCTTTCGGGCAGAGAGCGGCTGGTCCACCACTCGGAGATGGCCAGCAGGGTCAGTAACCACCCCAGTGGGGCGACTTGCTGAAGTGCTTCAGCAGTGGACTGACTCGCAGCAGGTGTGTAAAGAGACTCGAACAGAAAGGAGAAGAGGAACATGCCGGTGAGAATGGCGATGATGGTAACGGCCTGTACCGTTCCGTTGGCTGCAGTCAGTGATCCGGTCGAGACCTGCTCCCGAAGATAGCCATATTTGGCTGGAGAGAAAAAGGCACTCTGCATCGCCAGAATCAGTGTCAGGAAAAAGGCCCACTCAAACCAGCCCTGGTAGTAGCAGAGGGTAATCAGCAGGGCGATCACGATGGCAGCCGCAGCGCTGTGGCGCATCACCAGGCGTTTGGGAAGTCGGTCCGAGAGTGACCCAGCAGGGATCACCAGCAGAATGAACGGAATCAGAATTAGTGCATTGACCAGTGCGGTGAGCAAAATCTGAGTCGATCCACTTTCGATCTTGAACACGATGTTCTGGATGGTGATCTTGTGGCCCAGATCCACAAAGGCGTTGAGAAACAGGACCAGCAGGTAGCGGTGCAGGCTACCTGCACGGGCAGTTGGTTGAGGCTGCTCCATTTTCTCCATGCGTTGTCACTTGGTCACTGGGTTTACAAGGTACCGATTCTCACACGATCAGGATGCGGCTGAAAGCATGTCAGGCAGAGGTTTATGCAGAGGATATGGCCCTGTTGTATATCTCAGGGACATCCTGCATGCTTCTGGCGATATGAATATTGCCGATGCCGTACCCGCGAAGGTCGTTGTGGCACACTTTCATCTGCTGGTTGATGGTACTGCCTGGTATCAGATCGATCATCTGAAATTCGGGGCGCTGTGCAAAGATGCGGATCAGGGCAGCGGCGATCATATCCATCTCTGCCTCTGAAACGACAATTCGCTCGATGGAGGAGAAGTCACAGATCACATAACCATAGTGAGAGTGCAGATAATTTTCAGACAACTCACTGAACCCCAGTTCCATTTGGGAAAACGTGAGGATGGGCTGCTGGTGCCGTATGATGAAGTGATCCTGCTGGTAGATGACCTCAATCGACATGGTCAGATCCCATATTCAGGAGGAGGTAGGCTTCCCAACTCAACAGGTAGTGGCAGTCTGTAGATGAGTTCTCTTGCCCTTCTGTATCCCTTGTCCTCTGGCGAGCCGATCAACACGACTGCACCAATGCGATCCGTCTTTTCGCCCAGCTCAATCGCCTTTGCGATCGCCTCGGCCCAGCGCCTGGAGATGTCGAATACCACCACATAATCATTGAAGATACAGGGAGTGACCACGCCATTGATCCTGACATCGGTCTCTCCCGGACAGCGCTGCTGGACGATATCGGTGAGTGAGGATGCCGTTGCCGGAGCGGCAAGGAAAAGCAGCAGGCTGATCAGGGCGGATTTCATGTTGGAGATACTGCCTGATGGAGGGGGCAGTATACAAGTGGTTCTTGTACCGTGTTTGGATGTGTAACGCACTTAATCAATTAACTGTTAATCACCGCATCTAACTGCTGATAGACATTTCGCCCCTGCTCATCAAACTCAACAGCCATCAGGAACAGATAATCATTGCCCCCTTGCTTAGCCCACAATTGGCCCACGCTGTTTTTCTCACGTGAATCATCGTTGGTCTTGTAGACCTCACCCTTGTATTCCACCACCAACAGTCGGCCATCCTCCAACTGTGCAATAAAATCAGGATAGAACCACCCCTCAGCAATGGGCAGCCTGAATGATGCTGCAGGGCGAGCAACCAGATTCCTCACCCAGAACTTTATTGCAGGCTGGCTATCAATCGCCTGCGCACAGAGGAACTCCTCTCCATCCACCTTCAAATCTTCAATCTGCGGATAGTAGTGTTTTCTGAACTGATAGCGTCCACTGTAAAAGGGAGGGCGTGCTGGATAAAGCCCCGGCTTGAATTCAAACTGATAACTGAAACTGGTCGCCAGTGGGAGTGCATCATCGAACAGAACACTTTGAAATCCTGCCTTGGTTGCTTTCTCTCGCAATACCTGCAGGCGCGACTGAATCGCTTTGACCAGCAGAAACTTGCTTCTCACCAGTGCTGTCAGTGTAAAGCCTTTATCACCGATGAGATGAGCAATGGTCTGGCTGATGAAACGCACCATCACCGATTGATTGAAGTGGATGTTGCGTAGTTCACGATCCAGAAAGCGTACCAGATCCTGTTCCGTGATATCAGTATCGACAAGATTGAGGTTGTAGTTCGCCTGTTCTTCAGCAATCCGGTAGCCCACCTTTTTGCCGTTCATATCGATTTCATAGGTGGTATCGGTCTGCTTCAGCGTGAAATTGGGCAGCTCAATTGTAAAATCGAGTGGCGACCAATCCCCCTTTGCAAAGAGGAAGGTCTCTGGCTCCACCAGTGTCAATTCACCCTGTTCGCTGTAACAGAGTCCCGGCAAGGGGGAGAAAAGCTCACCCTTCTCAGAGGGAGACTGATAAGCTTGTACACGGGCGTTATGCTGTTCGATCTGCGCCTGAACCGCCTTTTTCTCCTTCCCTTTGAACAGCTTCAGAAAATCCTTCGCCACCTCTTCATCCAGCAGCCCCTTTACCTCGATATTGGCGCTACCATCCTCGTTGTGGCTGACGGTGACATTCTCCATCAGTGGCTGATGTTCCGACTTAATCTGCGGAACGGAGGGTAGACTCAGTTCCAGCGGTGGCTCTTGTGGCGGAGAGAAGTGACCGCCATCATTCGGGCCAAACAGATCATCCTCATAACTGCGCTGAATACTGGCCAGGATCTCCTGCGCCTCAAAGCCCATATCCACCAGCTTGTCCACCAGTTGGCTTGCAGCCTCGGCAAAGCGGGGGGCGGCTAAATGGGCATAGGCGCGGTTCAATGCATCCACGTTACGCCGCTTGGCATAAGGCATCCGTAATACACGTCCCAGCAACTGCTCAACATCCTTGCTCGATCTCACATCACGCACAGAGCAGAAGACATAGGCAAACGAGCAGTCCCACCCCTCTTTCAACGCATCCACGGTAATTACATGCTCGATACGGCAACCGGGATCAAACAGGTTGATGTCATTGAGTTCACGCTGGGTGCCCGTTACCACTGCGATTTTTTCTTCATCAATGTGCTGCTCTTCAATCAGATAGTTCTTCAAAACCTCCCAGGTAACCGTCCCGTTCTTTTTCTCTGCCTGAAACAGTGTCATGGGGCGCACATAGTCCGCCTCGTTCTGTGCCTCCACCTGTAGACGGTTGCGGGTAAGTAACGTGTCCTCTACAGCAGCCTGCCAATCATCATGTTCGGTCAGCATGATCGGCAGTTTGATCATCTCCTCTGCCTTCAACTCGGAAGCGGAGGCACGATAGAGGATGTTGGAGCCGGAGCTGTCGGATAGATCGGGCGTTGCAGTAAACTCAATAATGCACTTGGGGTGAATCCGCTTCAGTGTATCGAAGGTGAGTCGGGTTCTCGCATTGTGGGCCTCATCCATAATGACCAGTGGGCCATGCAGTGCAAGCAGGTTGGCAAAGGAGAACTTCACCTTGCCCAGTGCCACCTTGCTCAATCCATTCTCTTTCAGATCGGCCTCAGTCACCCGCTCCAGTCGAGCGTCGTCTGGATCAATCCCGGCAAAGTGCGGCTCAAAATCCTCGTGATAGGCGTAGACCTTACGGTCACTGGTATCGGTAACGCGCAGATTGGCCAGCGTGCTCACCACCACAATTACCTGATTGCCGATGTCGTGGGCGCGTATCTGGTTCACTTCATCCACATCCAATACACGCACCCGTTGATCAAAGGCGCGATCCAGCTCTACTCGATAAGGGTGACCTGCTGTTTTCAGCGCCTCCAGCGTCTGCTGCTGAATGGTATTGGTCGGCACCAGCCACAATACAATCGGGTACTCCTTCTCCAGATAGGCACGGGTGGCGATACGCACCGCGTGAGAACCCAGCACCGTTTTGCCGCCACCTGTTGGCAGGCGAAGACAGACATAGGGCACCTCATCAAACTGGTAGTGACGATAGAGGTATGGCTCAACCCCTTGTCGTAGCAGTGCCCTCTCAAAGGCCTCAGCAACCGGGTTCAGACGAGCATCATCAAGAAACTGCTCCAGTGCCCCAAGGGTCTGCTGCTGATACTGTTTTAACTGAAACATCAACGTGCCCTCACATCATAAGGGATCTGCTTGAAGGTGATCCGCTCCCCCTTCAGTCGAGCGTTTCCCAGGCGAGTGGTCTCACCAAAGACCGTTTTCGGGCCATCATGTTCAGGTAATTGACAGAGTAATGGACCAGTGAGGACATTTCCTCCCTGCGGTTTGCGATCCCCAAGAATGCCGTTGTAGAGCAGATAGTAGGCCACGCCGTTGTGGATGCCGAGTAGTGGGGAGTCGGCCTTGCCGAGATAAGGGGTGCGGTCCTCCATATACCAGATATGGGCTGCCAGCTCGGCAAAGCGGATATCACCGCGAATGCAACCATACTCATCAAAGATGGGTTCACCCAGACGGTAGTAGTGGAAGCCACCACCGCCCTGCCACTCCACAGTTCTGGAGATGCCGCCCTGTTCGCCATCGACCACCTTCAGCAAACGGGGGTGGCAGTGTGTTTCTGTATGTTCGCCCATCTCGATGCCGATATAGCGGCGGTTCATTTTGTGGGCTACGGCAGCCGTGGTGCCTGAACCTAAGAAGGAGTCCAGTACAATATCCTTTTCTTTTGTAGCTAAGCGTAATACCCGCTCTATTAATTTTTCTGGCTTTGGGGTCCCAAACGGTTTTTGATTAAAAAGTGCAAGAGACTCACGTTTTGCATCTTGATTGTGTCCTACATCCTCATATTTCCATAGTGTTGGTGGCTCATCTCCGAATGATTGAGTGAGCAAGGAGACAGTGGCACCGCCCAACTCT
>CAYFOR010000119.1:0-8635 GCA_964344785.1 uncultured Piscirickettsiaceae bacterium | reverse complement strand
TCACGTTGGAATGACGGCCTCGCTTCAGGGCCATTTCATATTGGACAAGACTCCGCCTCCTTGAACTCCTCCTGATGTTGCGGCATCACATTGGCAGTCAACGCCACAATGGGGCCGTCATAGTGCAATGCCCGCAAGGTTGAGGTGGCCACAATGCCATTCATGATCGGCATCTGCATATCCATCAGAATCAGATCAAAATGTTGGGACAACGCCACCTCCACCGCATCCTGACCATTGGCGGCGATCATCACATTGACCCCAACCGACTCCAGCATGGCCTGCTCCAGTTTCTGCAGTTCGGCAGTATCCTCTACCAGCAGCACCGTTCCGGAGAAGCGCAGTGGCGCACGATTGTATTCCGTGCTCTGCCGATCCCTGATCCTGCGCTCGCTAAGCCGATAGGGAAGCGCAAGGGTAAATTGGGACCCGATGCCCTCCTCACTCTCGACATGGATGGTGCCCCCCATCAGCTCTGCCAGCGTCCAGGAGATATGGAGCCCTAGGCCGGTCCCTCCAAAACGGCGACTGATGGTGCTGTCAGCCTGCTCAAAGGGCTGAAACAGTCGATCCAACACCTCTTTCGACATGCCGATCCCCTGATCTTCAACCCGAAATTCAATCTGCCGCTCTGCATGGGCCACAACCACCTCCAGGGAAATCTTTCCCTTTTCGGTAAACTTGATTGCATTGCTGAGCAGGTTCAACAGAATCTGTCCCACCCGCTTGGAGTCCCCCACCAACATGTGTCGCAGTGGACTTCTCTGCACAATCGCGAACTCAAGTCCGGCCTCCTGTGCCCGAATCGAGAAGATATGGTTGACCTCCTCCAGTAACACATTGAGATCGAAATCATCCTCGTCAATCTCGAATTTACCGGCCTCGATCTTGGAGAGATCCAGGATATCGTTGATCAGTGAAAGCTGCGTCCGTCCGGCAACCTCGATCGCATGCAGCATCTTCTGCTCTTTCTCATCCAGCCGATTGCTGCTGTATCTGGAGAGCATTTCGCTATAACCGATGATGGATGTCAACGGGGTACGCAACTCATGGCTCATCACCGCAAGAAAACGATCCTTGGCCTTGTTGGCCTCAATCGCACTCTCTGCCCGCAGGACCTGGCTGATATCATGCACCATCACCACCGCCTGGTCCTGCCCCTCCAGCAGCGCCTGAGAAACCGACACAGGAATCGTCTCTCCACTTTTGCAGCGCAGTTGCCGATCCACTGTAAACAGACAGCCCACCTGTCGCCCCACCAGATCGGAGACCTTCTCTCCAACCATCCGTTCCAGTTTCGGGTTGGCACGAACAATCAGGTTGTTCTTATCGATCACCATCAGACCCTCATCCATCGAGTCGATGATCATCTCGGTCTCCCGCTTGGCCTGTACCAGATCAGCCGTACTCTGCTTCAGCACCACCGCAAGATGGTTGACCTCCTCGACATCACCGGGCTCGTGCGCATCAATCTCACCCCGCTCTGCCTCTTCGGTCAGCCGTTCGATCGGGCGTACCAGTGCATGAGCCTGACGCTTGACCAGCCAGAACAGGAAAAACAGCACGAAAACCGATGCAATGGCGATATTGCGCTGCAGTACCGAAACGGGAAACATGATCTCCTCCTGGTCCTGCTTTACCACCATCCCCCACTGCAGTTCGGGCAACCAGCTCCAGACCGCATAGACCGTCCGACAGCTGTTATCCAGCTTCCAGCCGGCGCCATTCTTCTTTTCCAACGCGTGCATCATCGGAAAAAGCTCCGGTTTTGTCACCCTGAGAAGCTGACACTCCTCATCCGGTTGTCGAATCAAGCCATCCCGAAAATGATTGATGAAGTTGACCCCCTCACCATAGTGGTCGCCACGCCACTGGGCGATCATCACCTCTCCACTTTCACCCAGCCCACTATAGCTCTCCAGCAGGGCACGCAGCCGATACAGTGAAAAGGGCCGTACCACAATCGCCAGCAGATCCCCTTCGTTGCCGGGGAAGTTGGAGAAGAGCGGAATCCCCATCAGCACGGAAGACTCCTCCATCTGCTCAATCTTGCCATACTTGGAGATCACCAGCTCTCCCTTCTTCAGGACATCTTCAATCAGATCGGACAGCATGGTTCTCCCATAGAACCCGTCTGCGGTCAGGTCCACCCCCAACTCTTCATCCATCGGGCGCAGGGAGTAGACCAGCTTGCCCTCATCATTGATCAGGAACAGATCCTCCACCCCCTGGGCACGCAGCAGAGGGGAGTATTCAACGCGCATGCGCTCACTATTCATCGTGTAGGCACGATGCTCTTCATCCAGACGAAAACTGCTAACCAGTTGGTCTACCCGCTGCTTGAAAGCCTCGTTACCTGCAGTCTCCAGCATCCATTGAGACTGCTGCCTGAACAGAGCCTGAATTCGGTCATTGCGGAACTCGGCATGATAGATGAGAGATGACTTGATCGACTCGACCAGCTGCTGTTCAGAGAAGTGGTAGATGACTCCGCCGATCGCAGTTACTGAAACCAGCAGCCCCAACAGGCTCCCCTTCAGTTGGTGCACCAGTAACCTGCTCGCCCCTGCAGATGATCTGAACGGAAACACGGACCTCTCCTCAACCTCTTACACTAAACAGTCTCATATCCACTATATCTTGTCAATTTAAGGGCCATGCAGACTCACTTCATATCAGGTTTCGTCAACACGACCTAATGAACGGCAGCAGGGCTCATCTCCATACGAATATCCGTCAGCCCATTTGACTGCAGAATATCAACAATGGAGTCAATGACGTGGTCCATCTGATGGTCAGCATGCAACTCCCACCGCACCACATCAAGCGGACCACTTCCCTCCTGATCCATGAAGGTAAAATAGATTGAACTCACCGCCCCCTTCGATTGCCCCGCCACCTGGACCAGCAGCCTTTCCGCACCGAAACGGGAAGCCAGATTCCTGCTGACCACATCAAGGGTGAAGGTGTTATGGTCCTCCAGACCAACCATCAGCGACTCGGAAAAAATCGCCGGTTCACTGACAACTACAGGGGCCGTCTCACCCACGATCGCCTCCCACTGTTGCCTGAAACTCACAAAACGTCGCATCGCCAGCCCCCACTCATCCTCTTTCTCCACCCCCGGCAGGCTTTGGAACGGGAGAACCAGCTCTTTCGAAATGATGACGCCTATCGCAAACCTCAGATCAATCCGTATCGAACCTGCTGCAGCTGCTGCAGTTGTCCGGGAGAGGGGGGGCAGCAACCGCCCTGATTCCTGCTTTACCAGTTTTTTGAGCATTTTTCGGATTCTGGAAGGAAATAGTGCATCCAGTTCGCCATAACAGTATAGATGTGGGCTGAGGTAGACGATGGCATCCTCCTCGACCAGGCGATTTTCCTGGAATGCAGCGGCCAGATCCATACCTTCCAGTCTATCTGGTAGTTGCTGCTGCTCTTCGAGATAGAACAGCAGTGGTACCGCAACCAGTGTAGCTACTCCCGGCACAATCTCCCCAGACTCATTGCGGAGTTCAAGATCGAGCGTTTCTGCCAGTCTCGACGTCCACTGCCTGATCCGTTGGGCAACAACTTTATCTCCAGCCTCACGCACGGCTACCACATAGATCTGATCCTCACGCCGTTCGATCAGGCGATGTATCCGATAAAGTGCCTCCTCCTTCTTTGCAATACTGTCATTGCCGTCCGATACGAGGTGCTCTCTCGTCAGCTCGACGATCCGCATCCCGTCCACCACAAGCTCCTTCCATGGCCTGCGGCGAGACCTTTTGTCACTAGCATTCATCCAGGTTGTGTTCGGGTTATTGGTGCATTTTTTCCATCAAATCGGCGGATAGATTTCTGTATTTAGAGTATCACTCCAGTGCCACAGAACCATTTCTTCAATACGTTACAACGTAAAAAAATGAGTAAAAGGTTCCATTCCAGTCTTCCGGATTGAACTCACAACGTCAGCCTGCGGTATATATCGGCAACCTTGAACGGAAGCTGATCAACTTTATCGACCACGGTATAGCCGGCAGGACCATACATATGCGGCAGATACTCCTGCCCTTCCCTGTCAATTGTGACACAAAACGGATGAATGCCGCTCTGTCGTGCCTCCAGCAGCGCCATACGGGTATCCTCAATCGCATAGGCACCACTATAGCCGTCCGAGTCATCCGGCTTTCCATCCGACAAGGTGATCAGCAACCGGGTCCTGGCATCCGCACCTTTCAGCAGTGTCGTCAGGTGGCGAATGGCCACCCCCATACGGGTGTAGTCCTGGGGTTCAATACCGGCTATTCTCTGCCTTACCACATCGTCATAAGGCTGATCGAAGGTCTTGACCGTAAACACCTCACACCGTTTTCGGGTCCAACCGGAAAAGCCGTAAATCGCATACTGGTCATCCAGGGTCTCCAATGCTTCGCAGAGCAGCACCAATGCCTCTCTCTCGGCCTCGTTGATCCATCCCTTGGTTGAGCCACTCATGTCCACCATGATCATCACCGCAATTGAACGGTCATGACGGCGATTCTGCAGATAGAGTTGCTCACTCATCTCCTGCCCCTGACGATAGTCGGCGATGGCATCGACCACCGCATCGACATCGAGGTTCTCTCCACTCTCCTGACGTCTGAGCTGCAGATCGGCACTGCGTAGCGCCTCGAAACTCTTGCGTAGATGACCGACCAGCCGATGATATTTTTTCATGGTGGCGGACACAAACCCGGGATTGCCCGGTTTGGTTTCCATCTCCCGCAATACCGCCCACGCCTTGCGGTAGTTGAGGCGTGCCCCGTCCCACTCATCATAGAGAAACGCCCCCTCCTCATGATAGGTTCCACTCCAGACATCCTGTGCCCGGTTGCTGTCACGACAGGGATCAAATCGTGCATCACCTGCCGGGGGCAGATACTCGGGCGGGATCGCTCCAAAATCCTGAATGATCGAACCGGCAATCTCATCCATCAACTCAGGCGGTGCAATGGGATGGTCATCCAGAGTAAACTCAATCTCCAGCGGCTCTCCACTCTCACGCTGTTTTACCGTCTCCCATGACAGACGCTGCGTATCAGCCGGTGTTCCACTCTCTTCCAACTCATCCAGCATCTTCCAGATCAGATACTGAAAGGCACCTCGTTCCTGCTCACAACGTGCTCCGGCAGCCTGGTTGACAGCATCAATCTGCCAGTGGCCTTGATAGCAGAGCCGTTCGGGAGGAGCACCATCGATACGATCCACCCAGCGTAGAGAGGTCTCCAGCGTTGCATCTGGAACCGAGACAGCACTGGCCGCATACTCCCAACCGATGGGAACCAGTGCAGTGCCTTGCTGCCGTAACAGCCTTTCCCGCTCCCGATAGATACCGGGTAACTCCCGTTTCAGCGCACTGTCAATCCGAATCAGTTCCAGCCGCTGCAACAGTGCCTGATCACGCACCGGTTCTGCCCTTTCCTCCAGCCACTGCGAGACACGACACTCAACCTCATCTCCTTCAACCAGTCTCCATGTGCCATACCAGTTTTCTGCCCACAGTGTGACCAACAACGCCTTGTAGAGCTGAAAATTGGATTCCTGTTCCTGAAAATCTCCGACAAAGGGAGGCAGGTAGATCTTCTCACTATCGGTCCAGTGCCGTTCATCCTCCTCGATCTCCAGTCGACGGCCGGATAGCCCCTGGACAAAATGGCCCAGCATTCCCGAAAACTCATCAAACTGCACCCCACGGGCACGTGCCTCTGCTTCACGCGCAAACTGTGTCACCGACTTGATCGCTTCAATGGCCGGAAGAAGCCCCTTTCGGTCATAGAGGTCGAGCGCATGGTATACCCAACGCCCCATCACCTCCTCACTCATCAACGGCAATGCTGTGGCTGCATGGATGGAGACCTGCTGACCAATCTGTACATGGGCCTTGGCCGCAATACCTGCCCAGCTGAGCGCCTGTTCCTGCTGCTCTCGTGGGAAAGAGACTAGTGCTCTGGCTGCCTGTTCAGGTGAAAGACGTACCAGATCCAGTTCCAGCACCTGATCCAGCCGCTCTTCCAACTGTGCCTGAGTGAGTGGATCGGAAATCACATCCAGTACTCCATTCCATACAAAGCCTGCCTTTCAGCGAACCGTGATGGTGCAATGGGACAGAGCACTATTCAATCTTGAATTGTGCAGCTACCTCGGAAAGCTCCTCTGCCTGTTCACTGAGGCTTTCACTCGCCGCTGCCGCCTCTTCGACCAGCGCACTGTTTTGCTGATTGGTCTTGTCCAGATCAGTCATTGCCTGGTTGACCTGACCAATCCCTGACGACTGTTCACGTGTGGAAGATGCGATCTCCACCACCACCTGCGATACCCGGTTGATCGATTGATTGATCTCCTCAAACGCATCGTTGCTCTGTTCCACCAGGGAAACCCCGTCATTGACCCGCGCCCCACTCTCTTCAATCAGTGCCTTGATCTCGGAGGTTGCATCGGCTGAACGTTGAGCCAAAGTGCGTACCTCTCCTGCAACCACCGCAAACCCGCGCCCGTGATCACCAACACGCGCCGCCTCTACTGCTGCATTGAGTGCCAGCAGGTTGGTCTGGAAGGCGATACCGTCAATCAGGCTGGTGATTTCAGTGATGCGATCACTAGAACTTCGAATCGATTCCATCGCCTCGGTGGCCTGACGGATCACAACACGCCCATTCTCTGCAGAATTGGTCGCACTCGCTGCAAGATCATTGGCAACATTGGCGCTGTTCTCATTCTGTTGTACCGAAGCGGTCATCTGCTCCAGGCTGGCAGAGGTCTGCTCCAGTGCAGCCGCCTGTTCGGTGGTACGGGAGGCCAGATCATTATTGCCTGCGGCGATCTCGTTGACGCCGGTCTGGATGGAGGTCACGGCACCCTGTACCTGACGAATGATACCCGCCTGCCCTTCAATGGTACGGTTAATGGCCTGTTTCAGCACATCCAACTGCCCTTTATAATCATTCTCGATCATGCTTCTGAGGTCACCTGCAGCCAGTAGCTGCATGATCTCTCCGATTTCACTGATTGCCTGATCCAGATCATTCAGGGCGCTATTGATGTTGCCCTGCAGAGTGCGCAGATCCCCCTGCGCTTCCGAGGTAACCCGTTTTGTAAAGTCGCCCTCAGCAACCGACGCCATGCATTCGCTGATCGACTGTATGGAGATCTGTACGCCACCCACCGCATGGTTGATATTGTCTTTCAGGCGATCAAGATCTCCTTCCAGTTCGGCCTCGACACGACGTTTGAAGCGCCCCTGCGCCAACTCCTCCATCACCGAGTTGATCTCGGAAACGGCACTGCCAACCCGGTCAGCCGAGAGATTGACGCTCTCCTTGAGGCGCGCAAGATCCCCTTCATAGTCACCTGCAACCCGCGCACTGTAGTCCCCTTTGGCCATCGCACCAACCGTGTCGTTCACGCCACTGATTGCACGGTCGATCGAACTCATCAGACCATTGAATGCCACCACCATCTCTCCCACCTCATCGGTAGAGTTCTGCCCCTCAACCTGACGGGAGAAGTCGGCTCGCTGCCTCACCTCACCCATGGTATCCGCCAGCTGCCTGACCGGACGAACAATCTGGCGGGTAATCAGTGTCGACAGCACCAGCCCGATCACCACCGCTGCCAGGGTGGCCACCACCAGTCCAACTACCGAATTCTCAACCAGCTCCACATTTTTTTCCGAGGTCATGTACAGGTGGTTCCAGACCAGCTGCTGGATACGTTTCACACTGTTGAGGAAATCACTGCTCAACGGCAATAACACCTCATTGAGTATCTGTCCCTCTTTCTTGATCAGATGATGCGTCTCGACCACCTCCTTGCGGATGGCATCAATCTCTGCCGGAACCTGCTGTGCAATATACCGTACCTCCCCCTCGACTCCGGCCTTCTGCAGTGCATCATTCAGCTTCAGCGCATTTACCTCCGCTGCCAGCAGTTCCATCGTCAAGCGGTCATAGTCGGTTGCCTGATGTTTTCTCAACAACTGGTTGATGAATGCCGCCGACACTTCCAGGTGGTACATCACCTTCCAGGCCGCAAGCTGTATCGCACCATGTTCCTGACCAGTCAGCGCTGCAACATCCGCCAGCTTCTGGGAGACCATCGGCAACTCTGTTTTCAACACCTTCTGCTGTAGTACTTCCAACTGTGTAACCGTCTGCACCAACTGCTGAGAAAAGGTCTCATTGAATGCATGATTGATATTGGCTACCACATCCAAAGACTGCTGTTGTTGTGGGTCAAGCGGCAGATCTCTCATGTCATCCAGAATTTCACCGGCCTGGGCAACATTCAACTGAAATAGCTCAATCTGAAGCGGATCACGAGTTCGGAGGTAGCGCTCAACAATGTTGCGCCGTTGCAGCAGGTTCTCCATCATTCGATTAGAAATCTGTGCCTCCGGCACCATCACCTGCTGCACCTGATCCACATTATGGTGAATTTCGTCCAGACCAACCCAGAGAAACGTACCAACCAGCACCATCAGCAGGGCCATGACCAACGGGATCATGGTGATCTTCTTCCCTAGTGTCCAGCGAATCATCTACCTCTCCTCTTCTTCAATTATCACTGGTGTCCCAACGTTTAATCGAATAAATTCAATTGGTTATTGATGACG
>CAYFOR010000118.1:0-8645 GCA_964344785.1 uncultured Piscirickettsiaceae bacterium | reverse complement strand
ATTATACCGTAACAGACTGTTTTCTTATGATAACAATCTGACAAAGTAGAATTAGTAACCGATTCGACCAAACAGCACAGGACGATTAGAACAGACACACCCATAAGAGATTCCGCATCTTCCCGCCGGATTCCATTTATTCACCACACACGCCTGCCCATTACGGATTAAGGCGCACTGTTTTCGCCCCCTCCCAAGCCACCATTATGTACAGCGAAAAAGCTGTTCATATACGCTTTATTTGCGATACAAACACAGCTTGAGTAGACTCCTATCCATTCATTTATTTAAACATTTATTTAAACATTGGGCACTCTACCTATTCCTCGGTCATTGCAAGCGATCCACCTATGAACCAACCACCCCCCGAATCAACTGATGTTACTGTTTACCGTATTCTCGTAGCGGACGATGAAACCCCGATCCAGGAGCTCTACCAGAGCGTATTGGACAACAGCAACGGGAGCATATCCTCTGAAATTGATGAACTGGAAGGTATTGTTGGAACAGAGTCGTCTTCATCAAAACCGGCAGATGCAGCAGAACAGCAGTTTGAAGTCACCATTGTCGGACAGGGTGAAGAGGCCATAGAACGGGTCAAGGAGTCACTGGAACAGGGAATCCCCTACACGATCGCCTTTCTTGATATCCGCATGCCACCCGGCATTGATGGTGTAGAGGCCGCAAAACAGATTCAGCTACTTGACGAACGTATCTATATTGTTTTTGTTACCGCCTACTCTGACCACTCTATCGAAGAGATCAACCGCTCTACCAACTACAGCTCAATCCTCCTGAGAAAACCATTCCATAAAGAAGAGATTCAACAACTCGCCTATAACCTCTGCCACAAATGGCAGAAGGATCGTGAACTGGAACAGGTACTGGTTGATGTTGAGGAGAACGCACGCAAAGACTCGGAAGAGGCCAAGAGTGAATTCTATGCCTCCATGAAGCAGGAGCTGCGTGGACCGATTTCAGCAATTATTGCCAACAGCGAGAAATTGCTTAATGAAGAGGAGAGTTCCGAGAAGCGGGACCTGCTCTACTCCATCGCTGCAGCAGGCCGCTCTCAGCTCTCCATGATGAACGACATTCTTGATCTTTCCAAGATCGAGAAGGGAAACTTCACCATCAACATTAAACCATTTGATCTTAACCAGCTGATTGCAAATATTAATTTTATTTTCACCGAACATGCACGCAATGCCGGCCTGCAATTTCAGGTCAATCAGCTGGCCATGCCTGAGTACAAGCTGATCGGTGACATGCAGCGTATCAATCAGATATTGATCAATATGATCGGCAATGCAATCAAGTTCACCGAGAGCGGGGCCATTGTAGTAACGGTCTGGAACAGTGAAGAGCACCTCAGCTTTTCCGTCAAGGATACCGGAATCGGTATTCCTGAAGAGAAGCGCTCACTGATATTCAATATGTTCGGCAAGGTCCAGCCCAGTGAGGAGCACTGTGACAATTGTGGACTGGGCCTCTACATCTCAATGACCCTGGCTCATCTGATGGGCGGGTCGGTTGAAGTGGAATCTGAACTGGGCAAGGGCTCTACCTTTACCCTGACCCTCCCCTATCAGGAGAGTAATGCCGCTATCGCCACAGACTCTTCCGCCATTCAGCCCAGCAAGACAGAGCTTCAGGGCAAGGTGCTGGTCGTCGATGATGAGCCTTTTGCCTGTATGTTATTGCGAAAAATGCTCGAACCGATGGGGCTCAGTGTCACCACATCCAGCAGTGGATCAGAGGCCATTGACATGGTTGATGCAGATCCCTCCTTCGATCTCATTCTGATGGACTTGATGATGCCGGGCATCAGTGGCATCGAGACCGCCCACTTGATTCGTAATCGTAAGCATGAGGTACCGATCGTCCTGATCAGCTCTGACTACAGCGATCGATTCAACGATTTGATTCAACAGCAAGTCATCAATGATTTTCTGGAAAAACCAACACATCGTGTAGCACTCCATGAGTCACTTTCCCAGTTTCTCTCTCCATCTCAAGGCGGAGATCAGATCACAGATGTGACGGAGGTCTCAGACCACGAGGCCCTGACAGAGGCGATGAAAGAGATCTTCAAGAATGAGCTGATTGAAAATCATCGTCGACTCTCAAATGCGTTCAAGCACCAGGATTGGCCCAAAATGCGTGAGGTTGCCAACACCCTGAAAGGAAGTGGCTCCTCATTTGGCCAGCCTGAAATCACAGAACTGGGTAAAGATATCTGTCTGGCAATCGATAACAAGGAATTTTACCGAATCATTGGTCTGACCATTCAACTCGTCTCTGCAATCCGTAATGCACTGGATGACTTCTAAATAGACATCAGACTCATTCACATCAAAGGAACGCCTTTCCCTTCCATTTAGTGATTGTTGTCCTACCATCAAGGTATGGACACCGTATCATTAAATACTTCGAGTCACAGCGTTGAAGCCACTGCTGTCAAGGCACGTGAAAGACGGGAGAAGGTTGCAGCCGACTCTGCCGCCGCTGCCCAGGCGCGTAAAGAGATTGCTGATGCAGCGGCTGAAAAGAGCCGTGAAGAGCGCCAGGCACGGTTGGCACAGCAGAACAAGGTCGATACCTACGCATGATAGCCGCACCGGTCCCGTAGCTGTAGAGGCTTTTATAGAGTGCGGGATATTTGGGCCTGATTACTTTACCGAACAGGTAGAGCCTTCATTTATATGGGTGATCGCTCCACTTCCCAGTTGTAGCGGCATTCACGCGCCAGACTGAACAGGCTTCCTCTTCTATGATAGACTTTCGCGCCTTTCATTGGCAAAGCAGTGCTCATGACTCCACAGAAAACTGATGTAAACGTCACAATCAATGGCAAACAGCTCACTGTGCCGTCGACACTCTCTGTAATTCAGGCACTGTGGCATGCAGGATATCCCCGGGTACAGGGTGTCGGCTGTCTGGAAGGGGTCTGTGGCTCCTGCCGGGTACTGGTTCGACGTCCGGACAGTGAAGGTGTGAACATGGAAATGGGGTGTCAAACCCTGGTCGAGGAGGGGATGGAAGCGATGTTCCTGATCTTCCCTTCACCTTCACAACACCACTATACTCTGGAGCAGATCCCGAACTCCTGGGAGGTCCAGACCGAGTTCCACAATATCTTTCCAGAGGCTCAACAGTGTCGTAACTGTCACGGCTGTACCACCGCCTGCCCCAAGGGAATCGATGTTGAAAAGGGGGTTGCATTGGCAGCCAAGGGGCGTTTCAAAGAGGCGGGAGACCTGTTTATCGACTGCATCATGTGTGACCTCTGCATGACCGGATGCCCCGAACAGATTGCACCCAACCGGGTAGGACTGTTTGCACGTCGGGTCACGGCCTATTTTCACACCCGCCCATCCAATCTGATCAACCGGCTGGAAAAGATTCGTAAAGGAGAAATGCTGGTGGTCAAGGAGTCAATATCATGAATAACCCGGAGTGGCAGGGGATCTCTTATGAAGAGGCGCTGAACCGCTACCACCCTAATCAGCACTTGCCGCTACCTGAACAGTCGACCGCAACTGCAACACTGCTGAGCAGTTTTCACCCTGACCATATCGAGTCGACCCGGACAACGTTGCAGATTGGCCCCAACAAAGGGGACAGTTGCCATCAGCAACTCGCCGCCCAGCTTCAGTCCGACTCCCGAATCAACGAGGCCAACCTCGCGGGAGCCGCAACAATCAATACCGACGTACTGGTGATTGGTGGTGGAGGTGCCGGCTGTGCCGCTGCACTGATTGCCCAACAGCAGGGCGCAAAGGTGATTCTCGCCACCAAGCTACGCCTTGGCGACAGCAATACCATCATGGCCGAAGGAGGCATTCAGGCATCCATCGAGAAAGAAGATACCCCGCAACACCACTTCAACGACACATTGAAGGCGGGGCATCAGGCTGCCGACCCCGACCTGGTAGAGCAACTGGTACTGGATGGACCCGATGTCATTCGCTGGCTGATCCAGCAGGGAATGCAGTTTGACCTGGATGAGTTTGGCGACCTGCTCACCCGGCGTGCTGGCGGCACATCCAACAACCGCATCTGTTTCTATCGGGACTATACCGGCCTGGAGATGATGCGGGTGCTTCGTGAATCGGTATCCAACAGCAATATAGAGGTATGGGACTACGCACCCACCGTTGAACTGCTCAGTGATGACCAGGGCGGCTGCTCCGGTGCCGTGATCATCTCGTTAAAGAGCCGCAAGTTTATACAGGTCAATGCCAAGGCCGTAATACTGGCAACCGGTGGCATCGGACGCATGCACCTGAACAGCTTCCCCACATCAAACCATTTCGGTGCAACCGGTGATGGCTTGGTACTGGCCTATCGCATCGGGGCCGCGCTACGTGACCTCGACTCGTTCCAGTACCATCCTACCGGCCTTGCACACCCCTACCACCTGGCCGGCACACTGATCACCGAGGGCGTACGCTCCAACGGCTGTTATCTGCTCAACGGAAACGGTGAACGCTTTACCGATGAACTGCAGGCCAGAGATATCGTCGCAGCAGCAATCATTCGTGAATGCCGGGAAGGGAGAGGCATTGTCACCGAAGATCATCAATGTGGTGTCTGGCTGGACACCCCTGGACTGGAACTGCGCAAACCCGGCATCATCCAGCAGCGTTTCCCCAAACTCTGCCACCTCGGCAGCAAGGCGGAGACCAACCCTACTGAAAAACCGATGCTGATCTACCCGACACTTCACTACCAGAATGGTGGAGTCGTGATTAACGAAAACTGTGAAACCTCGGTACCGGGGCTACTCTGTGTTGGCGAGGTAACCGGCGGCATCCATGGCAAGAACCGACTGATGGGCAACGCCCTGCTGGAGATCATCAGCTTCGGCCGACGGGCAGGGATGGTGGCCGCACAGCGGCGAAAGACCCAGCGCAGCAGCCAACTTTCCATCGAACACATCAACCAGCTCCGCCGCGAGATGACCATGGCAAATCTTTCACTGGAGCATGAAGGGCCACTGCTGTTCCCGGAATATGCCAAATTTGATCTTGACTCCGACTACCGTGGGCTACACCACAACCGACGCGGGATCAGTGTATGAGCCTGGAACAATCCAAACTCAATCAGGTCCTACTCCATCCCGACCGGCGCTTCGGGGCTGATCTCGATGCCTGGCTGATTGATATTGGAGGAGACGGGCTGGAGAAAGCCATCGCCAACCCTGCCTCCATCCTGCCGACGATTCGAGAGGCCAATCTACTGGGGCTTGGGGGGAGTGGCTTCCCGACACACATCAAGTGGGAATCCATTGCGAATGAGCCGAACAACCAGGATAAGTACCTAATCTGTAATGGTAATGAGGATGAACCAGGCACCTTCAAAGACCGCCTCCTGCTACAGGAGACCCCCCATCAGGTAATCGAGGGCGCACTGATCACCGCCCTGGCAACGGGCATCAACCAGATTGTTTTCTATATCAACCCGGATCAGAGCAAATCGGTCGAGGCCATGATCGAGGCCGTCAGCCAGTGGGATGAATCCAAGTATGTGCAGCAGCTCTCCAACATGCTCGGTCGTCCGCTGGAACTCTACGTTGTGGTCAGCTCTGGACACTATATCGGCGGGGAAGAGACTGCCGCAATCGAGTCGATCGAGGGCAATTTCCCATTTCCCCGAGGCAAGCCACCCTATCCCGCTCAATCCGGTGTATTCGGCGCCCCTACACTGATCAACAATACCGAAACCCTGGCCAATGTCTCCCACATCATGCGTAACGGCGCCGAATGGTTTATCCATCAGGGAGAAGGGGATGCCAACGGTACCAAGATCTTCTCCCTGAGTGGAGATGTACTCCACCCCGGTGCCTATGAACTTCCCATGGGCACACCGCTATCGGAATTGATCTTTACCTATGGTGGCGGCATGCTGCTTGACCGCAAACTGAAGGCCGTCTTCACCGGCGGCCCCTCGAATACGATCCTCACAGCAAAGGATATTGATGTACCGCTTGACTTCGATTCGGTCCAGCAGCGTCGCTCCAGCCTCGGTACAGGTGCCATGATTGTGATATCCGAAGGGACCGGGATTGTGCGCAGGGTGACCGAGTACATCTCCTTCTTTGCCAACTCCTCTTGCGGTCAATGCCCCTCCTGCAAAACCGGCACCTATTTTGCCTCACAGCTGCTCACCCGGATCGACAGCGGAAACGGCAACAGCGCTGATCTGGAGTCATTGATCAATCTGACCCGAATTCTGCCGGGAAGTGGGCGCTGTCACCTGCTTGATGGGGCAATGAAGCTACTGGACAGTTCGCTCTACCACTTTATGGAAGAGTACGAGCATCCTCTACAACAAGAGTAAACCGAAGACAGGAGAAACGGGGATATCAGTAAACCCTGTTTGAAGTTGCCGGATCGTGACCGATCATGCTTCCGCATGCTCGGTTACCCCTTGTAATACAACACCGACAAGGGTCTGTTGCAGACCTTGATGACCACCATCAAAGGCCCGCTTGATGCCCCCCCTCACTCCTGAAGTGATTCATCAACCCATCAAGCATCACGAAGCGCCAAACAGTAGTGAACCGCTATTGAAAACCCAAAATACCGACTAATAACGCCCCTTCTTGTTGTGTGGCATCTTGATTTTTTAGCCCATTCAATGCCATGATACCCGGCTCTCAGCGTCGAACAGAACGACAGAAATATCGTACAACGAGGGAATCGTTTGTGAATCCAACAACCATTCAAGAACATATCGTAGAGATTGTCAGCGACTCTGGCGAGGGAGCGCAGAAGTGTGGCCAGACTTTCGGAAATATCAGCGCCAAGATGAACAATGGCGTCTGGACGGTGGAGATCATCCCCGCCGAAATCCAGCCTCCGGCCCGTACCCCGTCCGGTGCCAGTGGTATCCGTATCCGTCTTGGCTCCAAATACATCACCAATGTCGGAAACGAGGGCGATCTTGTAGTCGCCTTCAATGAGCAGGTACTCTACTCCCGTATCGCCAATGGTGCCTACAAGAAAGGGACCGTCGTACTGCTCGACAACAAGTGGGCCACCGATCCCTCCGATGATATCCAGAAAGCCTATGCCAAGGCGGTCAACGAATTCCGCGACCATGGACTGATGGTCCATGAGCTGCCGATTCACGAAGCATGCCTCAAGGTGGTGAAAGATCCACGCAAAGGCAAGAACATGTTTGTTCTCGGCATGCTCTGTCGCATCTACAACCGCAACAAGGAGATGGGACGCAACGAAATCGCCATCACCTTTGCAGGCAAGAAAGCGGCGATCATCACCAGCAACCAGAACCTTTTTGATGCCGGATATGCCTTTGCCGAAGAGCATATATCTGAACTCTTCTTTGAAATCCCTGCCGCCGAAGAGATGGGCAACCAGAAGATGGTGGTCACCAACGGAAACCAGGCCGTCGGCCTGGGTGTGATGGGATCAGGGATGGAGCTGGTCTCGATGTATCCGATCACCCCGGCAACCTCCGCTTCCCACTATCTGGCCGAGGTCTACGATGCGGCTGGTGGCTTTATCCATCAGGCCGAGGATGAGATCGCGGCAATCTCCTTTGCCATTGGTGCCTCCTATGCAGGCAAGACCGCCTGTACCATCACCTCAGGCCCCGGTATGGCGTTGAAGACTGAAAACATCGCACTGGCAGTCATGGCCGAGGTACCGCTGGTGATCGTCGATGTACAGCGTGGCGGCCCCTCTACCGGTCTGCCGACCAAGATCGAACAGGCCGATCTGCTCTCTACCCTGTACGGCATGCCGGGTGATGCACCCAAGGTGATTCTGGCTGCAGCCACCATCTCTGAATGTTTCAGCCTGGTGGTGCTGGCCCGCAAGCTGGCCGAATCATTCCGCACTCCGGTTGTGGTACTGACCGATGCCAATCTGGCAACCGGTGTACAACCCTGGGTACGCCCCGATGTCACCCGCGACATGATGGCACCACCGCTGGATCAGTCCGAGTGGGACCCCAAGGTTGCGCCGTACGACTGGGACGAGAAGACCGGCCTGTCACAGCGCCCTATTCCAGGCATGCCGAAAGGCGAGTACATCATGACTGGCCTCTCCCATACCAAATTCAGCAAGGTCTCCTACGAATCGGCAGAGAACCAGTACAGCCATACCATGCGCAGCCGTAAACTGGCCACACTGCAGAGTACCCTGACACCACCCGAGATTCACGGCGATGAGAGTGGTGATATGCTGGTCGTAGGCTGGGGCTCCACTTGGGGTGCCATCACCGAGGCGGTCGATAATCTGCGCGAACAGGGCAACAAGGTCTCTTCAATCCACCTGCGTTTCCTCTCACCGCTGGAGCCGGGGCTGAAGGAGATTTTCTCCCGCTTCAGGAAGGTGATCACCGTCGAGGTCAACTACAGTGATGACCCGGATGGCCCAATGATCACACCGGAAAACCGTCGCTACTCCCAGCTTGCAACCGTGTTGCGAGTACAGACCTTGGTTGATGTCGATTGCTGGTCCGTCGTGTATGGGCACCCGCTACAGCCCGCACTGATCGAGAATGCCCTACGAGGGCGTTTGGACAAGATCGACAGTGAAGACGCCACAGCGTAATTAGGAGAAAGAACAATGTTTGGAATCAAGGCAGATTGGTCTCTCGATATTCAGGAG
>CAYFOR010000117.1:0-8873 GCA_964344785.1 uncultured Piscirickettsiaceae bacterium | reverse complement strand
CATGCAACTCAATCCTTCTGAAGTCAGCGAACTGATCCGGAAGAAAATCGAGAGTTTCGAGCCACTTGCAGAGGCCCGTACCGAGGGTACGGTGGTCAGTCTGGCCGACGGCGTTGTCCGTCTGCACGGTCTGAGCGATGCAATGCAGGGAGAGATGATCGAGTTCCCGGGGAATACCTTTGGCATGGCGCTGAATCTGGAGCGGGACTCCGTCGGTGCGGTAATTCTGGGTTCGTATGAGCATATCTCGGAAGGGGACACGGTTCGCTGTACCGGGCGTATTCTCGAGGTACCCGTTGGTGAAGGGTTGCTGGGTCGTGTGGTCGACTCCCTGGGCAATCCGGTGGATGGCAAGGGGCCAATCGAGTCCGTTGGAACATCACCAATTGAAAAGATTGCACCGGGTGTAATCGCACGTAAGTCGGTGGATCAGCCGGTACAGACCGGCCTGAAGGCAATCGATGCAATGGTACCGATCGGTCGCGGTCAGCGTGAGCTGATCATTGGTGACCGTCAGACTGGGAAGACGGCGGTTGCAGTCGATGCGATCATCAACCAGAAAGGTACCGGCGTTAAGTGTATCTACGTGGCGGTAGGGCAGAAGGCATCCTCCATTGCAGAGGTGGTGCGTCGACTGGAAGAGCATGATGCGCTCAAACACACCATTATTGTGGCAGCCTCTGCATCGGATGCGGCTGCAATGCAGTTCATCGCCCCATACTCCGGCTGCACCATGGGTGAATACTTCCGTGACCGAGGTGAAGACGCATTGATTGTCTATGATGATCTCACCAAGCAGGCGTGGGCCTATCGTCAGGTATCCCTGCTGCTGCGTCGTCCGCCGGGGCGTGAGGCCTATCCAGGTGATGTTTTCTATCTGCATTCACGTCTGCTGGAGCGTGCAGCGCGTGTCAATGAGGATGAGGTGGAGAAGCTGACCAATGGTGAGGTCAAGGGCAAAACCGGCTCCCTGACCGCACTGCCGATCATCGAGACCCAGGCGGGTGACGTATCTGCGTTCGTACCGACCAACGTGATTTCCATTACCGATGGTCAGATCTTCCTTGAGACCGACCTCTTCAACTCCGGTATCCGTCCAGCGATCAATGCTGGCCTGTCGGTGTCACGTGTAGGTGGTGCGGCACAGACCAAGATCATCAAGAAGCTGGGTGGTGGTGTTCGACTCGATCTCGCGCAGTATCGTGAACTGGCGGCATTTGCACAGTTTGCATCGGACCTCGATGAGGCGACCCGCAAGCAGATTGAGCGTGGACAGCGTGTAACCGAGCTGATGAAGCAGAAGCAGTATGAGCCAATGACCATCGCACAGTTGGCGACCTCCCTATTTGCCGCCAATGAGGGTTATCTGGACGATGTTGATCCATCCAAGGTGGTCGATTTCGAGGAAGCACTGCAGGCCTATATGAAGAGTTCCCAGGTTGAATTGATGCATACCATCAACGAGACGGGTGATTATGATGACAGTATCCAGAATGGCCTGCGTAGCGCACTGGATGACTTCAAGGCAAATCACACCTGGTAAGCAGCATTTAGTGTTCAGAAGGTAGGTAACCGATGGCAGTAGGCAAAGAGATTCGGGAAAAGATCAAGAGCGTCAAGAGTACGCAGAAGATTACCCGTGCGATGGAGATGGTGGCCGCCAGCAAGATGCGCAAGGCGCAGGAACGGATGGAGGCATCACGCCCCTACAGCGAGAAGATCGCAAGGGTTGTCAGCCACTTGGCCCATGCCCACCCGGAGTACAGCCACAGCTATCTGGATGAGCGTGAGGTCAAGCGAGTAGGGTATATCGTCATCTCCTCAGACCGTGGCCTTTGTGGTGGCCTCAACGTCAACATGTTCCGTGAGCTGATCAAGGCCCTGAAAAAGGATAGCGATGCCGGTGTCGAGATCGACTACACGGCGGTTGGAACCAAGGCGCTCGGCTTTCTGGGTCGTATGGGCGGTAAACTGGTCTCCGAGACCTCCCAGTTGGGAGATGCACCGGAGATTGAGAGCCTGATCGGACCGGTCAAGGCGATGCTTGATGCCTATGATGAGGGCCATATTGACCGCCTGTATGTGGTCTATAACCAGTTTGTCAACACCATGACCCAGGAGCCGACCGTTCGTCAGGTACTGCCGTTGGTTAAGGTGAAGGACGAGAAATATGTGCATCATTGGGACTACATCTATGAGCCGGATGCGAAAGAGGTGATGGATACCCTGCTGAAGCGTTATGTGGAATCGATCGTCTACCAGGGTGTGGTGGAAAACCTCGCCTGTGAGCAGTCGGCCCGTATGGTTGCGATGAAGAACGCAACCGACAATGCCGGTGATCTGATTGATGACCTGGAGCTGGTATACAACAAGGCGCGTCAGGCAGCGATCACCTCGGAGTTGGCCGATATCGTCGGCGGTGCGGCAGCGGTCTAGGGTGACCACGAAACAGTTGCGAATTTAGGATTTATTTGAATTAAAGAGGATTAGAGAGATGTCAGGAACGATTGTTCAGATCATCGGTGCAGTGGTAGACGTTGAGTTTCCACGGGATCAGATGCCCAAGGTGTTCGATGCACTCACCGTGGACGAGGCTGGCTTGACAATGGAGGTGCAACAGCAGATTGGCGATGGTGTTGTCCGCTGTATTGCCATGGGTAGCTCGGATGGTCTGAAACGCGGGCTTTCCGTGACCGGTACCGGTTCACCGATCCAGGTTCCGGTGGGTACCAAGACACTAGGCCGCATCATGAACGTGTTGGGTGACCCGATTGATGAGAAAGGTGAGATCGGTGAAGAGCAGCGGATGCCGATTCACCGCAAGGCTCCAAGCTTTGAAGAACTCTCCGCCGCAACCGAGATTCTGGAAACCGGTATCAAGGTGATCGATCTGGTCTGCCCCTTCGCCAAGGGCGGTAAGGTCGGCCTGTTCGGTGGTGCCGGTGTGGGCAAGACCGTAAACATGATGGAGTTGATCCGTAATATCGCGATCGAACATAGTGGGTTCTCGGTCTTTGCCGGTGTAGGTGAGCGTACTCGTGAGGGTAACGACTTCTACCACGAGATGACCGAAGGTGGCGTACTCGACAAGGTATCGCTGGTTTATGGTCAGATGAACGAGCCACCCGGCAACCGTCTGCGTGTAGCTCTGACCGGCCTCACCATGGCCGAGGCGTTTCGTGATGAGGGTCGTGACGTACTGCTCTTCATCGATAACATCTATCGCTACACCCTGGCAGGAACCGAGGTGTCGGCACTGCTGGGACGTATGCCTTCTGCGGTAGGCTATCAGCCAACCCTGGCAGAGGAGATGGGGGCACTGCAAGAGCGAATTACCTCCACCAAAACTGGATCGATCACCTCGATTCAGGCGGTCTATGTACCGGCGGATGACCTGACCGATCCATCCCCGGCCACCACATTCGCCCATCTGGATGCGACCGTCGTACTCTCCCGTCAGGTGGCAGAGCTCGGTATCTACCCTGCGGTAGACCCACTCGACTCCACCAGCCGTCAGTTGGACCCGCATGTGGTCGGTGAGGAGCACTATCACGTGGCCCGTACCGTACAGACCACACTGCAGCGCTACAAGGAGTTGAAAGACATCATTGCGATTCTCGGAATGGACGAGCTCTCTGATGAAGACAAGCAGACCGTGAACCGTGCACGTAAGATTCAGCGCTTCCTTTCCCAGCCATTCTTCGTGGCCGAGGTCTTTACCGGTACTCCAGGTAAATATGTCTCCCTGGCCGATACCATCAGTGGCTTCAAGGCGATTGTCGATGGTGAGTATGACCATCTGCCGGAGCAGGCATTCTACATGGTCGGTTCAATCGACGAGGCAGTCGAGAAGGCCAAGACCATCTAACGAGGCAATAGAGCAGGCTAGTAGAGGAATATCACCATGACAATGACCGTCCATGTCGATATCGTAAGTGCCGAGAAGGCGATCTTCTCTGGTGTGGCAGAGATGATCTTTGCTCCGGCGGAGATGGGCGAGGTTGGTATTGCGCCACGTCATGCACCGATGTTGACCCGGCTGAAACCGGGTGAGGTACGAGTGAAGCAGACGAGCGGTGAAGAGCTTGACTTCTTTATCTCCGGTGGCTTGTTGGAGGTGCAGCCCCATGTTGTGACTGTGCTGGCCGATACCGCAGTGCGGGCGGCCGATCTGGATGAGGCGGCGGCACTGCGCGCCAAGGAGCGTGCCGAGGCGGCGATTGAGAGCAAACATGCAACACTCGACTATGCCAAGGCACAGGCAGAGCTGATAGAGGCAGCGGCACAGCTGCAGACCATTCAGCGTCTGCGCAAGCGCTCCGGTAGTGCCGGCGGCATTTAAGAGTCAGGCATTGTCATGAGTCAGCAACAAGTCGCCAGGAAAAAAGCGGTCTGGTTTACCCATATCATTTGTGATGAGTCAGGTGAAGTACTTGAACATAATGATATTCCGGTTGCCTACGTGCATGGTGTACCCAACCAGATGTTCCCGCAGCTCGAAAGAGCATTGAAAGGAAAACTGATCGGGCAGGAGGCAAGCGTAACCATGGGGCCGGATGAGCACGGCTTTCAGTTTCTCGACCCCGACTTTGAGAAGGTCTTTGCCGAACATGAGGTGCCACCTGAGTATCGCCATGTTGGAGCCGAGGCCGACTTTCAGGATGAGCAGAGTGGTGAGACCGGAACCATGATGGTACAGCGGGTGGAGAGTGATGGTTCCATTGTGTTTATGAAGAAACATCCGTTTGCCGGCATGACCATCACCTTTAAGGTAACTGTCACCGATATTCGTGATGCCACCGCGGAAGAGATTCGCATGGGCCATCCCGAGATGGACCATCCCAGTCTGTAGCTAACCCTTCAATAATGAATGAGGTAGCCGTCATCATCCTTGCAGCGGGTCAGGGAACCCGCATGCGTTCCAGGCTACCCAAGGTACTCCACCCGCTGGCCGGAAAGCCACTGCTGCAACATGTAGTGGAAACCGCACAGACGCTGGACCCGGCATCTATCCATGTGGTTTACGGCCATGGCGGTGAACAGGTCATAGAGCAGTTGGAGCAGCTCGATGTCAACTGGGTACTACAGGCCGAACAGATTGGAACTGGTCATGCGGTCGAACAGGCACTGCCTGCATTGCAGCAGGAGAAGATTGTACTGGTGCTCTACGGGGATGTTCCGCTGATCCATACAGAAACGCTACACGAGCTGCTGGAGCATGCGAATGAAGGCTTTGCACTGTTAACCGTAGAGTTGGACAAGCCGACTGGGTACGGACGCATTGTGCGGGATCAGACAGGAAGTGTCTCCCGAATTGTGGAACAGAAAGATGCCAGTGAAGAAGAGCTGCAGATCAGAGAGGTCAATACCGGCATTATGGCCCTCTCGGTCGCACGATTGCAGCAGTGGATCTATGCTCTGGAGAACAACAATGCCCAAGGTGAGTTCTACCTGACCGATATCGTCGAGATGGCGGTGGAGGATGGTATTGATGTACAGGCAGTCACCACACCCCATGAAGCGGAGGTGCAGGGGGTCAATGACCGTATGCAGCTGGCACAGCTTGAACGGAGATACCAACTGCAACAGGCAGAGCAGTTCATGCGTGGTGGTGTGACCCTGATGGACCCCGGTCGCTTTGATCTGCGCGGGACCTTGAAGTGTGGTCAGGATGTGACCATCGATATCAATACACTGTTTGAGGGGAAGGTCGAGCTTGCAGATGGGGTACGAATTGGCAGCAATTGCGTGATCAAAGATGCAGTTATTGGTGAAAATACGGAAGTATTGCCGAATAGCGTCATCGATTCTGCACAGGTCGGGCCCTCATGTCGGATTGGACCATTTGCAAGAATTCGCCCCGGTACCGAGTTGTCGGGACATAACCACATCGGTAACTTTGTCGAAATCAAAAAGAGTCAGGTCGCTGATGGATCAAAAATCAACCATCTCACCTATGTTGGCGACAGTACGGTGGGTGCCAGAGTCAATATTGGTGCAGGGGTCATTACCTGCAATTATGATGGTGCCAACAAGCACCGTACGATCATTGGTGATGATGTATTTGTCGGCTCCGATTGCCAACTGGTGGCGCCGGTAGAGATTGAATCAGGGGCCACCATTGGTGCAGGAACCACACTGGTCAAAACTGCACCTGCAGACCAGCTTACGCTTAGTAGAGCGAAACAACTTACCGTAAAAGGTTGGAAACGGCCTGTAAAAGATAAGTAATTACTGGTTTTTTCTCACTGTAGTCATCAGTGATGTTTCTTGGAGCATGAGGCCGCTGTTTTCAATAGATGTATTGAGAATGCATTCGGAATACGGGCTTTGGATTTAGACATGTGAAACAGTCAGTAGTCCTTCCAATACCAGATTGGGAAAATGCTCTACATCCGGTTGTAATGGTAAAAGGCTGTTGATCCCTCCACCGGTAGCAATCGTTGTAAATGGTCCGTATCGGCTCATGATTTTCGTGCGTAGTGTAGTAATGTCATCAATGGCCCCACTGATTGGCTCCCTGAGTCCTTCTGAGGTTGATCTGCCCAATAGTGTGTCATCTGTTGATATGTTTGATGCGGCAAGATGGCTTGCCTCACTGAGTAGCTCCTTCATTGTCAAACCGAAGCCTGGAAGAATGACGCCACCTTGATGTGCTCCACTGTTGTCGACGAAATCGATCGTGATTGCCGTTCCGATATCAATCAAACAGAAGGCACGTTCCAGTCTGTTCCAGGCTGCGACCATCCCAAGCCAGCGATCCACTCCCAACTGTTGCGGCTGAAGATAACCATTCTTCAGTTTTCCAAAGATGGTAGAGGCGACAGCCTGTTCTGCAGAGGTGCCCCAGTGCTGATCTACCCAATATGAGATCTCTCTGCTTCGTTGGGGTCCGGCGCTATTGGCCAGTAACACTCGTTGTGGTCTGGGAATGGCTTTCCACTCTGAAAGTAGCTGCTGCTTCAGGAGTCGATTATCGATGGTCGAGTGTTGGTATAGGGTCATGCCATCACTCAGGCACCACTTGAGGCGGCTGTTACCGGCATCCATCAACAAGATCGACATATCTTGGGATGTGTAGACACGTCTTAGTGCTGTTGTATGCGGAGGGAGAGATCACCACTGTGGTGTGGTGAAATCGTGCCGTTTTGTTCCAGCAGTAGTGCGCCACTCTGGTCGATGCCACGTGCGATTCCGCTTATGACATGCTGATCCTGGTGGATTTCGATGGAACGGTTGTAGCTGATATCGAACTGTTTCCATTCAGACAGGAATGCTGCGAGTCCATCCTGTTCAAAGCGGTCGAGTGTTGGAACCAGCTGGTTTATCAGCTGTGGAATGATATCGTTTCGGTTCAGTGGCGGGTCAAGGTATTCAGATAATGCACACCAGGGCTGATCTATTCTGACTCCGGTATCAGCAGGGATAGCGAGGTTGATTCCAATGCCAACCACAACCTGGGTCGGGCCCTCGCTCTCTCCCTCCAGCTCGATCAATATACCGCCCAGCTTGCGCTTATTAATATAGATGTCATTGGGCCATTTGATTTTGACCTGATCTATACCAAGCTGTTGAATCGATTTGGCCAATGCAATGCCGATCACCAGACTGAGTCCACTCAACGACAGGATGCCACCACGGAAGCCCCAGAGCAGAGAGAGGTAGAGACCGCCACCAAAAGGAGAGATCCATTGCCTACCTCTACGGCCTCGCCCACCGGACTGATGCTCTGTGAGCAGCAGTGTACCAGGTGCTGCATCTTTCTGGTGTAACCGTTTGATCAGCTCACTGTTGGTCGAATCACAACTCCAGGTCTGTTCGAGTCTGGGTATTCGAGCTGAAATTTGTTGAGCAAGACTGGAGCGAATCTGCTCGGTATCGAGAAGCTCGACGGAGAGGGGCAGGCAGTATCCTGATCGCTGTTCAGACTGGATATCTATACCGATCGCCTGCAGCGCCTGAATCTGCTTCCAAACAGCAGCACGACTGATTCCAAGTGCTGTGCCCAGTTCCGTTCCGCTTTGGATATCGCCGCTGGCAAGCAGCCGTAGGAGCTGCTGTTGAACGGCACTGATCACTGAGCTGCGGCAGATTCCTTGGCTACCAGAAACTCAATGACCTTGAACATCTCTTCGTAACTTCCGGCAGAGCCTGGGTCAGTAATATATTTTCCATTGACAACCACGGCTGGAACTCCCTGAATACCGGCCTGTCTTGTCATTCGTATGGCTTGTTTTACCCGTGATTGGGCACCGAATGAGTTCCATACCTTGCGAAACTGCTCACTGGTAACCCCGTTCTGTTCGAATAGCTGCTCCAGTGCAAGCTCGTCTTTGACCAAGTTTCGGTCTCCACCCAGATGAATCGCATTAAACAGGGCTGGATGAATCTGGTCGAGCACACCAAGTAAAGCAGCGGTATAGAAGGCCTGCGCAGCCGGTGTCCAGCTCTCCCCCAGTATGGCTGGCTGCATCTGGAAGTTTACATTCTTGGGATCAGACTTGAGCCAGTGCTCCATATATGGTTCAAGGCGGAAACAGTGAGGGCAGCCATACCAGAAATATTCACGTACTTCGATCTTTCCAGGCTGTTCTACTGTGCGTAGTGGTTTGCCGATTCGGGTGTACTCCACTCCTTCCATATACTCCCCAGCCACTACTGCGGTAGTGGCCACACTAACCACCACGGCCAACAAGGCTATCCAAGCGTTTCTCATTCGACTACTCCCTGTATTAATAACGAACAAACGGTATGACCGCCGCAATCATATCGGGTTCCTGAACAAAGCACAAAAAAGGCTGTACTCAGGTACAGCCTCAGGCTGCTGACAAACCCTCACCACAAGGCGTAATGTGCTGTTCACTTAAGCGGAG
>CAYFOR010000116.1:0-9002 GCA_964344785.1 uncultured Piscirickettsiaceae bacterium | reverse complement strand
TGTTTTATGCAGTCAAATGAGTTTTTGGCCTGTAACGTTGGGACACCAGTGATTGGACAAGACTTTTGCTGACAAATAGAATACGGATGGCTATGATGTAATAGAAAAGGTATCCACAGAACAATATCGATATTAAACGGAGAGGAGAGGCTTTGAACGTGGGCAAAATTTCAGATGGGATGCGGCTGATCGCCTTCTTGTCAAGGTAGGCTGGATCACCCACTGTGCTGTTGAACACCACCAGGAGACGGGCCACCCGGACACTTTCAAGGCGCCTTGGCAGTCGTCGGATGCTGCCGTTTGCGACCGCACTGGTGGTGGCACTGATTGTGTTGATGGTTGCGACTGCAACGATCAATAGCAAGCAGACGCGAGAGGAGATCACCCAGACCATGGAGCACTATGATCGCAAGGCGCTGCTGGCAGAGGAGATGCACCGCACTGCTTCCAGCCGGGCGATTCTGTTGAGCCGCTTGCTGATGGTGGGTGATCCACTGATGTTTGAGGATATTCTTGAAACATTGTATGGGGCACTCTCCAGTCACCTTGCTGCACGGGCAGAGCTGAGTGAAATCACAGTTGAGGAAGATGAAAAGAGTGTGCTGGAGGAGGCGATTGCACATGTAAACATCGCCGGGCCGGTGCTGGCAGAGTCGATCAGCCTGTTGGCAATCGGTGAAGTTGAGGCTGCACGCAAGATCTGGCTGGCACCTGGAGTGGTTGAGGCACACTCCGTCGCCCTGGAGAAGCTGGTGAAGCTTCGAGAGCTGCATGATCAGAAGCGGCGGGAGTATATTGCCAAGGCGCTGGAGAGGCAGGCCGAGGCAGGTAGTATCACCATCTACATTGCGCTGGTGACACTGTTGCTGATCTTGTCGATTGTGAGCCGGGCCATCTATCTGTTGAAGCGGGCGGGTGACAATCTTGAGCAGCGTGTTGAGGAGCGTACCCGTGAGCTGCGCCACGAAATTCATGAGCGCAGGGAGGCTGAAAAGCAGCTGCATCACATGGCGCACCATGATACGTTGACCGGGCTGCCAAACCGTTTTCTGTTCATGCAGGAGCTGCGCAGCCGTCTCTCTGATGTGGTGCGATCAGACAGTGACCTTGCACTGTTCTTTATTGATCTGGACCACTTCAAGCGGATCAATGATATGCACGGGCATGCCTATGGGGATGCACTGCTGAAAGAGAGTGCTTCCAGGCTGAAAGCGGCGCTGCGTGAACATGACGTAGCAGCCCGCCTTGGAGGGGATGAGTTTACCGTCATCATCTCCAGGTATTCCAGCCTGCACGAGGTGCGTCAGGTAGCCTCTCGACTGGTGACAGAGCTTTCCCGTCCCTACCAGCTGCTGGATTTGGAGTTGTCGATCAGCAGCAGTATTGGTATCGCCTGCTTTCCCGACTCCTCAATTCCTGTTGAGGAGCGTGAAGAAAGCAAAGGGGGCTCCGAGCAGTTTCTCCATATCGAAAATGCGCTGCTGCGCAATGCCGATATTGCGATGTATAACGCCAAGCAGAACGGTAGAGATCAGTTCCGGTTCTTCGACGAGGATATCGGTGCCATGCTGACACGCAAGATGGCCCTGATGAGTGCACTGCGCAATGCACTGGATCGCGGAGAGTATCGCCTGGTTTATCAGCCACAGCTATCCGTTGCCGATAACCGAATCCGGGGAGTGGAAGCATTGCTGCGCTGGGACTGGGGAGAGGAGGTTGTATCACCGGATCAGTTCATCCCGTTGCTGGAAGAGAGCGGGGCCATTATTGAGGTAGGCCAGTGGGTGCTGAGAGAGGCAACCGGTCAGCTCAAATACTGGCACCAGCAGGGATTTAGCGGGATGCGGGTCTCTATCAATCTCTCGGTTCGCCAGTTCTGCTCGGAGGATATTGTGCCGCTTATTGCCGAGATGCTCGATCAGGTCGGGATTCCACCGCATGCCGTGGAGCTGGAGATCACGGAATCGCTGATGATGGAGTCGACCACAAGCAACATTGAGCGATGCAACCAGCTCAAGAATCTGGGAATTCGTCTGGCGATGGATGACTTTGGTACCGGATACAGTTCGCTGGGAAGTCTGAGGGCGTTTGATCTCAACACCAACAAGATCGACAAGATCTTCATGCGCAATATTCCATATGATCCGGAGGACATCTCACTGGTGCGCTCCATTATCTCGATCAGCCATGATCTTGGAATGATCGTGTTGGCTGAAGGGGTGGAGACCAGGGAGCAGTTGGAGTTTCTGCAGGAGTGTGGGTGTGATGAGTATCAGGGGTTCTACTTCAGTGAGCCGGTTTCGGCGGAAGAGATTGAGCGGATGTTGCGAGAGCAGAATCGGTCCGTTGTGAACCAGTGAATAGGGGGCGGCAGCCTGCAGTGGTCAGGACTGCTTGTTCTCTTCGTCCAGATAACGGGCAAACATCGGGTCAATCTTCTTGATCCAGTCATCATTGATGGTAAAGGAGCCCATCTGGGCAAAGACATCCAGCAGTACCAGTGCGTTGATATTGGCATCCCTTCCTTCAAGCTCTCGCAGCCGCTTGGAGAAGGCGGTGTTGACCTGGTTGATGTTGTAATAGATGTTCTGCAGTCCGCCCAGGTCCAGTATCGGGGTCTTGTCATGGGTGTGTCGCACATACTGGGCAACCAGATAGACCGAGATCGCACGGAAGAAGGTCTCTTCCAGTGTTGCAAAAGGCTGATGGGTGTAGGCCATCGGCCGCAACATGTCGAGAAGCGGGCAGCCGCTGGTAGCCATGACCAGACCCATCATAGAGCTCAGCCCTTTTTGCAAGGTACAGTTCTGGCTGATCTTTCGTTCCCGAAAGATTACCTGTGTGGTGACCGGGGTGTGGGATTCATGATCCTGAAATGGATGGACGATCCCTCCAAGATTGACGGCAACCGGGCACATGGAGTCCGGAAAGGTGGGCAGGCTACAACCAGGGCACTGGTGATAGGCAAGCACCATCCAGGGTTCGGTCTGGGTCGGTATCGACTCCTCCAGCAGGGCGAGATTGCGATCGTCAAACGTCAGATCAAAACGTTCAACCTGCCCATCCTGAAAGATAAACTGGTATTGAATCTCCATAGTACTGTAACGAATTGTACTGGATATTTCTCATTGGGTAATCCTTAATGCCAAATAAGGCACGATATTCAGGACCAGAATGGCGATTTTGTAGTGTGCCATGGCCCGATAGTGGATTGTATCAAAGGTCTCTGCTGGAAGCTGAAACCAGCGCGTATGCAGCCGGTATATCCGATCACGTCCCAATGCAAAAAAGAGAAACCAGTAGAGGAAGATGGAGATGTTGATGACTGAACACCACCCGAAAAATGCGAGAAGAGTTTCCGTGTTCATGTGCGTTATCTCACTGTGGTTCGCGGACCATTTTCCTGTCAGGGGAGTTGTTGCCGGATATAGTGGCTGATTGCGTCCACCTCCTCGGCACAGACGGCATGCTCCATCGGGTAGTGGTGCCAGTCACACGGATAACCTTGCTGTTGTAGTGTATCGCAGGCGCGCCTGCCCTCATCGAACGGGACGACGGTGTCATGGCTGCCGTGTGCGATGAAGATCGGTGCAGCGGCGGCAGAGGCTTCGGGTATCTTCTCCGGGAACGGGAGGTAGCTGGAGAGTGCCATGACCCCGGCCAGCGGTTGTGAAAAACGCAGTGCCGTGTGCAGGGCAATGACGCCGCCCTGGGAAAAGCCTGCCAGAACGATTCTGTTTGCGGCAACCCCGCTATCCATCTGCTGCACGATCAGATGATTGATCAGTGTGACGGAGGATTCGATACCCGTTTCATCACCACGCCGGCTGAAGTCTCCGCTGGCAATATCGTACCAGCCGGGCATGACCATCCCGTTGTTGACAGTGATTGGACGGAGCGGTGCATGGGGAAAGAGAAAACGGATGGCGTGGTCGGCAGGCAGGCCCAGTGAGGGCAGAATTCCCTCGAAATCATGCCCATCTGCCCCCAGTCCATGGAGCCAGATTACACACCCATTCGCCTTTCTGGGGGGTTCGACGGTAATATGGGGTATGGTCTCCATAGGTGGTCAAGTTTATACGTAATTGGTTCAGCTCACCTCTGAAATCCACCATCTCTGTGTAGCGCGACCTCGCAAGCTCGGTTGTGAAAGGGACATTTATACGTATAACACTACGAGCGATGCTCGAGGTCATCTAATGATAGACTTACATTTCACGCCTTGATCTGACGAATTTCAGAGGTGAGCTGAACCAGTTACGGGTACTGGTGAATAGATACGTTTATACTTGAACTCATGAACAGAAAAAATAGTTTGTTGCTGTTGTCATTCCTTGTCTTGGTTGGCTGTGGGCAGTCCGGGGAACTGTACCTGCCGGATCAGATGAGAGCGGAAGAGGCTCTGTTTGAGCGTCATCGTTTGGCTCTACAGCTAGTGGAGGCGGAGGAACAGGCGGTAAATGCCAGAGAGAAACTCCATCAGGAATATGAGAAAGTAGGGATGCTGCCGTTGGTGGAGGCGGAGAAAAAAAATAAGCTCGATGCCAATACGTTGAATGATGAGGCCAATCGTCATCTGAAAAAGATCAATCCAATCAAGATAAGAGTTGAGTTACTTGAAAAGAAGTTGCTTGAAGAAGAGTTAGAGCAGGAGAGATTGCGTAGGCTTTTGATGGATGATGAAAACCTTCCTGAAAAAGAAGTCACCTCTGGCAAATCAGAGGATGCTGAAAAGATGGCGGAACAGAGAGAGGCTGAGGCTGAACTTGGACCATTCGATAAACTCTTGATGAGTGGTGAACTGACTGATAAAGAGAAGGAGATGGTGCATCAGGCCAAGGTGATTTCAGAGCAGGCGGAGGCTGCAAGGCTGCTTGCACGAGAGACTACACTGAAATTGGAAGAGGCTCATGAGATCAACGGGTTGACGGATCAGCTAGAGATTGTGAGCTTCAATGAAGGAGTGGTTAATCGTTTGATTGAGGAGATGGATGCTTTTCAAGAGAAGGCCGACGGTTATCTGCAGCGCCACCAGCAAGAGCAGTCACTGAGGGCGCAAGTGGTTGAGCAGAGAGAGAAGGAGGCCCAACTGCGGGCGGAAGGGAAGAGAGAGCAGGCGGATGAAGCCCTGAAGGCACTGAACAGGACCCGATTCAAGTTGGGCCGGTTGATTCTGGAACAGCAGCGCAGTAAATAAACCCAAGAAAGATCCACCAAGGAAGATCCATGTACCCTCATTTCGAAAGGAAGGATGGCTCACTCCATATTGAGTCCATCCCGCTTCAGTCATTGGCAGAGCAGTATGGCACCCCGCTGTTTGTCTACTCCGAGAGCGCGATTCGTGATCAGTGGCGTGCCTATGAAGAGGGATTCGATGGGCAGAAACATCTGACCTGTTTTGCGGTCAAGGCCAACTCCAACCTGGCGGTATTGGCATTGCTGGCACGTTTGGGTGCCGGTTTCGATATTGTCTCGGTTGGTGAGCTGGAGCGGGTATTGAAGGCTGGCGGTGATGCCGGCAAGGTGGTCTTCTCCGGTGTCGGCAAGCGTCCCGATGAAATCCGACGGGCGCTGGAGGCCGGTATTCGCTGTTTCAATGTGGAGTCGGAGGCGGAGCTTGAGCGGGTTGATCAGGTGGCAGCAGAGCTCGGCATGAAAGCACCCGTCTCCCTGCGGGTCAACCCCGATGTTGATGCAGGTACTCATCCCTATATCTCTACCGGTTTGCGCTCCAACAAGTTTGGTATTTCGATTGATGAGGCACTTCGAGTCTACCAACAGGCGGCATCGCTTGAACACCTTGAGGTGGTCGGTGTCGATTGTCATATCGGATCACAGCTGACGGAGCTGTCACCGTTTGAGGATGCACTGGATCGGGTCTTGCGGCTGGTGGATCAACTGGCGGAACAGGAGATCAACCTCCACCATATTGATGTCGGCGGAGGCCTTGGTATCGACTATCAGGATGATCATCCGCCCACCCCGCAGGCGTATGTACAAGCAGTCTGCAACCGTCTGCAGGGGCGTGATCTGGAGATCGTGATGGAGCCTGGACGGGCGATGGTCGGGAATGCAGGAGTCATGTTGACGACGGTCGAGTTTCTGAAGCAGGGTGAGGAGAAGAACTTCTGTATTGTGGATGGCGCGATGAACGACCTGATCCGTCCGGCACTCTACAGTGCCTGGCAGAACATTGTGCCACTGGCAGAGCGCACAGAAGGGGCGGCGGTGGTCTATGATGTGGTCGGGCCGATCTGTGAAACCGGTGACTTCCTCGGCAAGGAGCGCTCTCTCAATGTGCAGCCTGGAGACCATCTGGCGGTACTCTCGTCAGGGGCCTATGGTTTTGTGATGAGCTCAACCTACAACTCCCGCCCGCGTGCAGCCGAAGTGATGGTGCGGGGAGACCGGCAGTGGCTGGTGCGTGAGCGTGAAACCATCGAATCACTCTATGCAGGTGAGCATATACCGGAAACATCATGAGCCAACTGAGATTCACCAAAATGCACGGCCTTGGAAATGACTTTGTGGTCATTGATGCCGTGAGCGAGCCTTTCGAGCCCACCACAGAGCAGGTTCGTTTTCTCGCCGATCGCCACTTTGGTGTGGGTTGTGACCAATTGCTGCTGGTGGAGCCGCCCGGTAGTGAAGCGTGCGACTTTCGCTACCGTATCTGGAATGCCGATGGGGGTGAGGTGGAGCAGTGCGGTAATGGTGCCCGGTGCTTTGCCCGTTTTGTACGTGACAAGGGGCTGACCAGTAAAGAGGAGATCACGGTCGAGACGGCTGCTGGAATCATCATTCTGAAGATCGAATCCAACGGTTGGGTTACGGTCAATATGGGGGCACCGATTCTGCTGCCTGCCGAGATTCCGTTTGAGGCGGCGCAGCAGCGGGAACACTATCTGCTGGAGGTGGATGGTGAGCAACTTGAAGTGGGTGCGGTATCGATGGGCAACCCCCATGTGGTGGTTACTGTGGATCAACTGAATGATGCAGTGATCGAGCGGTTTGGACCGAAACTGGAGTCACACCCACGTTTTCCACAACGGGTCAACGCCGGCTTCATGGAGATTGTCAGCCGTAATGAGATTCGGTTGCGGGTCCATGAGCGAGGGGCTGGTGAGACGCTGGCCTGTGGTACGGGCACCTGTGCAGCCGTGGTGGCGGGTATCGTGCAAGGCAGGCTGGATAATGAGGTCAAGGCAAATCTCCTTGGTGGTGAGCTGATGATTCATTGGGGTGGAGGTGACCGGCCGGTGATGATGACCGGGCCTGCTGCAACCGTATTTGAAGGGGTAATCGAATTATGAGTGAATTGCAGCAGCAGACTGCGCTCGATGAAGAGGTCATCGTAAGCTATCTTCAGGAACATCCTGATCTGTTGATCAACCATCCGGTGCTGTTGCGCGATCTGGAGGTCTCCCATCAAAGTGGTGTAGCCACCTCTCTGATCGAACGTCAGGTCAAACTGTTGCGTCAGCAGAATGGACAGCTTCAGCAGGAGATTCGTGGGTTGCTCCATGTGGCTCGGGAGAACCACAAGCTGAGTGACAACATGCACCATCTTGCACTGGAACTGATGGAGTGTGAGGATCGCGATGCGGTGATTGCCATTCTCTATGAGGTGCTTCGGGAGCAGTTTGGCATTGAGCAAGTGGTGGTACTGCTCCCACATGGTGAGACGGAAGAGACCCATGCAATCTTTGAGAAACTGATGCATGACAGCGTACCGTATTGCGGTCAACTGGATGAGGAGCAGCGTGGGACACTGTTCGCCGGGGAGATTGAGTATGGTGCCTCGGTTGCACTTCTGCCATTGGGGGAATTTGGCGCACAGGGGTTGGTTGCATTGGGCAGTTCTGACCCAAATCAGTATCACGAGAAGATGGGAACCCACTTTCTGGTTCAACTTTCTGCCCTGGTCAGCCGGGCACTGCAGCGCTGTGGTACAAACTGATGCGACTGCGATGGGTCTCTGTGATCGAATTGATCATTTCCTGAATGATCTGGAGAATGGTCGGGGACTTTCCCCCAACAGTGTGGCAGCCTACCGGCGTGACCTGGTCCATTTTGCAGAGTATCTCCAGCAGCGCGAACTCCATTTTCTCAAGCTGACGTCCCATCAATTGAGGGATTTTGTTGCACTGCGCCACCGCAAGGGGCTTTCAAGCAAATCGATTCAGCGCAACCTTTCGGCGATTCGGACCTTCTATCACTATCTGATTCGTGAGCGTCTGCTGGAATTCAACCCGGTAACGGGAATCTCTGCCCCGAAGGGGGTGCGTAAACTTCCGGCCACGCTCGATGTTGATCAGATGGGGGGGTTGCTGGTCGAGCCTGATCCGGATGACCCGCTGGCCGTTCGAGATCAGGCAATGTTTGAGCTGACCTACTCCTCCGGTTTGCGTCTGTCGGAGTTGGTACAGGCCAATATCAGTTCAATCCGGTGGGAAGAGCAGACCATCTCGGTGATCGGCAAGGGCAACAAGGAGCGGATGATACCGGTCGGCAGCAGGGCGCTGGAGGCGGTTGAAAAATGGCTGCCGCTACGCACCCATCTGGCGAACCAGGGAGAGACGGCGCTGTTTGTCGGCTCCCGAGGGGGGCGCATCGCCCCGCGCACCGTGCAGCATCGGCTGTCAAAACTGGCCCGGGAGAGAGGCATCAGCCAGCATGTTCACCCTCACCTGCTGCGCCACTCCTTTGCCAGCCATCTGCTGGAGTCCAGTGGTAATCTGCGGGCCGTGCAGGAGATGCTGGGCCATGAAAACATCAGTACGACACAGATCTATACCCATCTCGACTTTCAGCATCTGGCTGAGGTCTATGATCAGGCACACCCCAGGGCAAGACGAAGAACTGTTCCGTCGCCGGTAGATGACAGTAGTGAATCCGTTGACTGATTAAAAATTGAACATCAGCATGCCGAAAATATATCATCTGTACCGGAGTCTATTCCAATCCATAAATGGCCCTGAACAGAGAGGGTAAGAGTGAGT
>CAYFOR010000115.1:0-9064 GCA_964344785.1 uncultured Piscirickettsiaceae bacterium | reverse complement strand
ATTCTGTTTCACTTTCTGACACGACTGATCCAATACAGACCGCCTTCAATCACATACAACACATAATATCAAATGATATCGTTTATTATTATCGTTTTCAATATTGCTATTTATAATACCGATTCATCCACACCACAACCGCAGAGACCGAATGTACAGGCATGATTTTGTACCCGGTTGCCGAAGGCTCGGACATCAACCACAATCAAACCGCTTCAACTGTTTCACCGACCTCTGCAACGCTGGTGCCCGACACCTCCACTCACCCGAAAAATCACCTGCCACAATAGTGAATTCATGGTCCATCACAACCCGTTAATACCATCCATATTGACCGCCTGTGTAATCACATCGCTCTCGGCCACCGCCATTGCAACCAACCACGACCGCTTGACCCGAATCGTGACCGTGCCGATTGGTGCAGAGATCACCGGCCTGCATATCACCAAGTCGGGAGACCTCTTCCTCAATGTGCAACACCCCGCTGACACCAACCCGCCTCCCTTCAACAGGGCCACAATCGGTGCCATCAAAGGGGTCGATTTCAATGCGCTACCCGCCCAGATGGCACCTCTAACACGCCCCACCGGAGCTGCCAGGGGGCGTGTCGAAAGTGCGCTGGGCAGCTATCAATCCATTGCCGTTGAAGGCGAAGCCGTGGGAGATGCCGGTGAACGGCTTGGTGTGATCTACACTGCAGATGGGCGCAGGGCGATCAGACAATCCAACGACCCTGACTTCAACGCATTTGTTCCAATCCACAGTGACGGCAGCCGTGGTTATCTCTTCACGGCATGGGAGGATACCCCCGGGGGAATGAGCCGAATCCATCTGAAAAAGGGTGACAATGGTGCGTGGGAGATTCTGACTGACGGAAGCGGGATGATCGACTTCTCCAGCGTCAAGGGGACCTGGACCAACTGCTTCGGCACCCTCTCTCCGTGGGGCACACCCCTCTCGGCAGAAGAGCTCTACTTTGACCATACTGCGGAGTGGAACAACATATTTTCGGGCGAATCCAGACGCCCGACCGCAATGACCCAATACCTGGGTCATGACGCCAACCCCTATGACTACGGTTACATTGTCGAGATCACCGATCCATTCAACCGTGCCGAGCCTGTCAAGCGCTTCAGCATGGGCCGCTTCAGTCATGAGAACGCAGTGGTCATGCCGGATCACCGTACCGTCTACATGAGTGACGATGGAACGGATACGGTCTTCTTCAAGTTTGTTGCCGACCATGCCGGTGACCTGAGTGCAGGCACCCTCTATGCGGCCAAGGCTACCCAGGATGTAGGGGTAAAAGACTCTGCCAGTGCCGGTTTCAACCTCTCCTGGATTGAGTTGAGCCACGGCACCGACCGCGAGATAGAACGCTGGATTGATGAGTATGACCACATCACCACTGCAGACTACAGGGCGGGAGAGAACAGCTATATTTCCGATGCCGAAATCACCGCCTGGGCACATGGCGAGGCGGCAGATAACCGGGTTGCCTTTCTGGAGTCACGCAAGGCGGCCCGAGCCAAGGGAGCGACTGCAGAGTTCCGCAAGATGGAAGGGGTCGTGATCAACTACGCCGGTGCCGCCAACGGTGCGGTTCCCTACCTGTATATGGCGATGTCTTCCGTTGACAAGGGGATGTCGGATGACCGGGGCGACATTCAGGTGAGCAAGAACAAATGCGGCGTGGTCTACCGGATGAAACTGGATCAGAACTTCAATGTCCGCCGCATGGTGCCGGTGGTTGTCGGGGGCCACTACAACAGGGCCAACACACCGAATGCCTGCCCTACCGACAGCATCGCAAACCCCGATAATCTGCTGGTGCTGAATGACGGACGGATATTGATTGGTGAAGACACCAACAAACATGAAAACAACATGCTCTGGATCTTCAATCCGAAGTAGAAGTACTTGAGCATGGTAATAGTCCGCAGACACTCTTTCACGCTACCACTGCTCATCCTGTGGAGCACTGTGACTGCAGATGAGACCATCTACAACCCAGAAGCGGTGATCCCGCCACAGTGCTACACCAAAACGGAAGGACGACATAACCCCTGCTTCACCTGTCACCAGAGCTACCGGGATGGTCGCCCCAACAGCATGGACGATGGTGCACTGCAGGGTGAGTACCAGTTCTCGGATGCCGGGCTGAAAAACCACTACGGCAATCTCTTCGAGGATCGCCGCTCACGCATTCGCGACATCCGGGACAGAGACATCCTCCGCTACATCAACCAGGACAACTACACACCACTCGTTGACTCCCTGAAACAGAACCCTCAGTGGAACGGCTTCATTCCCGATCTGGCAAACCTTCATCTTGGAGCCTCCGCATTCGATGACCATGGTTTGGCGCGTGACGGCAGCGGTTGGGTCGCCTTCAACTATATCCCGATGCCGTCCACCTTCTGGCCCACCAATGGCTCCACCGACGATGTGATGGTGCGTCTCCCAGCCCACTTTCGTCAGAACCACACTGGTACCTACTCACGGGATATCTATTTCGCCAACCTGGCGCTACTGGAGCTGGCGATTCATGATCGCCCTGCAACCACATTGCCCAGCGTGGATGAGCAGATCATCGGTGTCGATCTTGACGGAGATGGCATGCTGAACACCACAAACAGCATCATGCGCAGAGACCACTACCTCGGTGGTGCTGAAGAGATACCGCTCACCACCATGCTCTACCCGGAGGGGACCGAGTTTCTCCACTCGGTCCGTTATCTCGGCATCCAGAATGAGGCGATTACCATCCCGCCCCGAATGAAAGAGCTGCGCTATCTGAAAAAGATCCGCCTTCGCCAACCCCCGGCCCTCAGGTCAATCTATGGCAATGAAGCCCAGGAGAAGATCGACGAAAACCTTCCGCGCTGGAACGAAGCGGTTATCGGTGAGGGTGTGGAGAAGGGGTTTGGCTGGCTGATACTCGGTTTTATCGAAGACCGTGATGGTGCACTGCGCAAACAGAGCCATGAAGAACATGGATTCTGTATCGGCTGCCACTCCACCATCGGTACCACCATCGACCAGACCTTCGCCTTTCCCCGCAAGATTGCAGGTGAGCAGGGGTGGCACTATATCAACCTGAATGGTCTGCCTGATCTGCCCTCACGTGGTGAGGAGCAGGGCGAAATACTGACCTACCTGCAACGGGTCGGTGGTGGTGACGAATTTCGCGAGAATGGAGAGATGCGTGCGCGCTGGTTTGACCACAATGGCGCCCTGCTACGGGAGAAGGTAGTCGCATCCGATGTCGCCACACTGATCACCCCATCAGTTGAACGCGCCCTGCTGCTCAACAAGGCGTACTACACCATCGTTCAGGATCAGGACTTCATCCAGGGGCGCGATGCCAACCTGGTCCCTGTCCAGAATGTCCATCAACAGATCGAGGTCGACACCACTGCTCCATTGCCACCGGAGCATCGCTATCATTGGGATATTCGTCTGCAGCAGTAGTCCTGTATGTAAGCTGTGGAGCTGACACAAACATCCTCTATCGAACTCGGTTACAGATGGCGATGTGGTTGGTTGAACCCGGTGCCTTCACAATCCGTACCGTACTGAACACCTTGACCAACATCTCCTGAAGCAGCAGATTATTGAAGTCAGACGACCAGATATTGAATACAGCCACACCATCGGCTGACAACAGTCTGTGAAGCCGCTGATAGAAGAGCGGTGCCTTGAATTTTGAAGGTGTACCCTCCTTGTTGAAGATATCCACAAAGATCAGGTCATAGTGATCCGTGGTGCAGACCGCATAATCCTGTGCATCGGCATTGTAGACCACCACCTCTTCAGGAAAGCCGAAAAACCTTCTGGCGACCTCAATGACTGTGGGATTGAGTTCAACCACCTCGACACTGCGGCACAACCGGTTCCGGTGGATATACCCTGGAATGGTACCCGCCCCCAGACCGAGACAGAGGCAACGCTCAAATGAGCGCCCATCAAACACGGACAGCATCGCCTGTTGATACTTCAGATAGATCTTTTCCGGTTTTTTACGATCAATACCCCCTTGTTTGATGAAATTCCCAAACTTCAGATACCGGACACTACCCTTGTCGGTTACCTGAACCTCCCCAAAGGCATCGTCGGCGTGGTGATAGATCACCTTCTCCTGATCTTTTTTTCGTTTGAAAAACAACTGGTACTCCGACAGCATGACCCTTAACCTGATACGCTACAGTGTAAATCAACCGCTATCCGACCTCACATAAATGAACAAAAGTGCAATCACTCCTCTGATCACCCTTCTGTTCGGCACACTCTCCGGCTGTACATCACTCAAGGATTTCCAGCAGATGGATGCAAGCAGTCGCAGCCAGCTGGTCTGCAACAGCACAGATCCTGTGAGACACCATCAACGGAAGATCTCCGAGCTGGAATACAAGATCAAGGAAACCACAACCGCACTGGATCAGGGATACAAGATCGTCAAGGTCTGCAACACCATCTACCGGGATGAACCGGAGACAAACTGCAAATCCACCGAGAAGAGCGATGGCGGGGAGACCACCAAAACCGAGAGGTGCAAACAGACCAGTAATCCAAGACCATTCAAGGAGTGCAAGGAGTACCCGATGGCCATCAACGTGGAGCTGGAGAAGGAGAACCTGCAACGGCATCGTGAGTCGCTGGAACAAGCCAATATTGAAAGGAACACCGCCTACTTCGACTGCTACTCCAGGGTCAAGCCGATGTCAGCGGAAGAGGCCTTTCAATACTACAAGAGCCTGTAACCATTACCATACGGCAAATATGGCCCGGCACCCCAACCACATGATCATTGCGGATACAGCGCTTCTCCAGAGGAACAGCCACTGATGGAACGCCATGTGATTTATGATACAGAGTTCACCGCCTGGAAAGGTTCACAGGAGCGCGGCTGGTCCGAACCCTGGGAGGAGCGAGAGCTTCTACAGATCGCGGCAGTCAAGGTAGAGATCGATGAGAGCGGCTGCCGGATCATCGAATCCTTCAACGAGTTCATCAGACCGGTCATCAACCCCCAATTGAGTGACTACATCATCCATCTCACCGGCATCACCCAGGAGTTGATCGACCAGAACGCGATCGACCTCTTCTCGGCCCTCAAGGCTTTTGGTCACTTCTGCGGAGATGGGCGCTATCTGACCGCCAGTTGGGGGGAGGATGTCGAAATCCTGAAACTCAACACCGCACTGCAGAATATCACCATGCCGACAGGGTTGAGACGCCATGTCAATCTGACCCCGATCCTGCATACCGTCTCCGATTTCAATTTTCAAACCTACGGAGGCGACCTCCACAAGATAGTCGGGGTGGAGGTCTCCGGGATTGTCCACAATGCACTGCATGATGTGAATAGCGTAGCCGCCACGCTGAATTTCCTGCTACAGAACCATTTTATCCATTTTGATGAACTGACAGAGAAGATCCGACAGGGCACCTGTGAGCACTAACGTTGTACCGGATGCTCGGCCTGATTCCTCATATGGTCAGCCAGATCATGAAATGCCTGTAGCAACGCCTCCTTCAGCTCAGCAGAATCCACTGTCTCTTCAACCGCCACACGCATGCAGTACATCCACTGATCACGCGCATGATGGTCGATCTTGAAAGGGAGATGGCGCTGACGCAAGCGGGGGTGTCCATGCTTCTCGATGTAGAGCTGCGGTCCTCCCAGCCAGCCGGAGAGGAACTCAAACAGTTTCTGTCTGGAACTCTTGAGGGTTTTTGCATGCATCTGCCGAAGCACACCGACGGAAGAGTCTTCATCCATGACATCATAGAAGCGATCTACCAGACGCCGAACACCCTCTTCCCCACCCATCTGCAAATAGAGTGATTCCATTCGATCCAATCTGCCTGTTGTAAAGAAGCGCACTGTAACAGAGTGGCAAAGGTTCCAACAATGCCGTCCAAACCGGATCTGTCCAGGCAAAATGAGTAACCGCCTAGGCTGAACTGGCCTGCCTGCTGCATGCCCTCCGGGTGGCGCCAATAAGGTGACCATAACAATAATATTAAGCTCAAGGAGAGGCGTATGATAAAAAAAATACAGAAGCTGGCCCATCTATTGGAGGGCAGCACCCCTTCAGCGGATGCGCTGGGGATTGACGATGACAGCTCCCCGGCAAAGCCCCCCCACTCAACCGAATTCGGTCCGTTCCTGATCAGAAACGACAATCCGATCTTTGTCGGAACCATCGATCTCGGCCGGTTGATGGCAACCTGATGTTGACCGGTGTGGTCTGTCGATATCGGCAGACCATATCTTGATGAATCAGTTCAGACTTGAAAACCCATGCTTTCGATCATTTCCTGAACTTGAAAATACCACGATACTATTTACAGATAGTACGCTCTTCTTGGAGGACCGTTTACATCACTGTAAACAACCTCCCTCATCTTGTGGACAAATCCAAGTAAAGCCAAACTTACACATGGTCTTATAATGCCACCGTGTTAAAGTTTACCTTTAACATGAGCAATTCGATACCACTATATTAAAGACTACCCTTCATAAACCATGGACAGCCAAACTCGATCAGGTGAATTTGTCGTGCAGCCGGGAGGGCATCAAGCCTTTATCCCCAAGCCACTGCCACCCGAACCGACCTTGCAAATCGATACCGAAATGCAGACACTGCTCTCCAAGGCAGATCGCGCGTTGGGGCGGCTGGATGGTTCTATCCGTACACTACCGAATCCTGATCTCTTTATCTTTATGTATGTGCGCAAAGAGGCGGTACTCTCCAGCCAGATTGAAGGTACTCAAAGCTCGCTGAATGATCTGCTCGAAGTGGAGGCGGAGATTTTCGATAGCGAGCGACCACGTGATGTGGATGAAGTACTCAACTATGTACAGGCAATGAACTACGGACTGGAGCGGCTACAGGCGCTACCCCTCTCCAATCGTCTGATTCGGGAGATTCATGGTGTGCTGCTGGATGGTGTTCGTGGCGGTAACGCTCAACCCGGCGAGTGGCGCAGAATCCAGAACTGGATCGGTCCCCAGGGTTGCACGGTGAAAGAGGCCAGCTTCGTCCCCCCTCCTCCACAGCAATTGGATGAAATTCTCGCTCAGTTCGAGCGCTTCCTGCATGATGAGAACCTGCCCGCACTGCTACAGATCGGCATGGCCCATGCCCAGTTTGAGACCATCCACCCCTTCCTCGACGGTAATGGTCGTGTCGGGCGACTGCTGATCGCCTTTATGCTCTACCAGAAAGAGATACTGGATACCCCTGTACTCTACATCTCCCACCACTTCAAAAAGCATCGTCAGGAGTATTATGATCATCTGCAGTTGATACGTGAGAATGGTAACTGGGAGGCGTGGCTCAAGTTTTTCCTGCAGGGTATCTATGAGGTCTCACAGGAGGCCACGGATACGGCACGCAAGATCGTCGATCTGCGCGAGGCCCACCGCCAACTGATTGCCGAACATTTTGGTCGTGTCGCCGGTAACGCCATGCAGGTTCTGGAGACACTCTACCAGAAGCCATTTATCAAGGTGGCGGATATCAAGGCGCTGATCCAGGTCACCTACCCTGCTGCCAACCAGTTGATGAACAAGTTTGTCGAACACGGCCTGCTGGAAGAGGTGACGGGTCAGGCACGTAACCGCCAGTTCCGGTACAGTCCTTATATAGGCCTGTTCAATTAGAGAAAGGAGTAACAGAATGGCAACTGCAAAAGAGGTGGTAAGGGAGATTGTGGATACCCAGCCCGATGATGCGACCTATGAAGAGATCATCAAGGAGTTGGCATTTGAGCGGATGGTAAAACGGGGGCTGGAGGATGCCCGTTCTGGCCGCATGATCACAAATCAGGAAATGGAACAGCAGATTCGCCAATGGCACAACTAAACTGGACTCATGAGGCCCAGCAATGGCTACATGAGATTTACAGTTATATTGCGCAAGAGAACCCACCAGCAGCAAATCGGGTAGTCTCTGGGATTTTTGAGAAAGCACAGCTGTTGGAAAGTTTTCCAGAGATCGGCTATCACTATCGCCGGGTAACTGAAGGAGAGATTCGGGTACTCCTTTATGGCCATTACCGAATCGCTTACCTCTATCGAAAGGAGGGTGACCAGATTGATGTCCTGGGCGTGTTTCACGGTGCGATGGATATTGATCGCTACTTCCCATAAGGATTTGGATAAAAGAGAGTTCCCATGCCACTACTCGACTGGTTAAACAAAGAGCAGGCCACTAGAGCAGCCAACCAGATACCGTATCGTCTGCTGCAACCGGTGCCGGAACTGAGTTATGGAGATGCAGACAGTGAGAACATGCTGATTCAGGGCGATAATCTGGATGCACTCAAGGCGCTGCTGCCACTCTATGCCGGTAAGGTGAAGTGCATCTATATCGACCCACCCTACAACACCAAGTCCGCCTTTGAACACTACGATGACAACCTGGAACATAGCCAGTGGCTTTCAATGATGTACCCACGTTTGGAGTTGTTGCGTGAGCTATTGAGCGAAGACGGGAGTATCTGGGTATCACTTGATGACAGAGAGGGGCACTATTTGAAAGTGATGATGGATGAGGTCTTTGGAAGAAAGAACTTTATTTCAAATGTGATATGGCAAAAGGTCTATTCAATAAAAAATTCAGCAAAACATTTATCTGACATGCATGATCATGTTTTTGTTTATGCTAAAAACTTAGAGCAACTGACATTAGGGCTTGTACCAAGATCAGAAGAAAGCAAGAAAAATTACAAAAATCCAGACAATGATCCCAATGGGCTATGGAGAGCTGGGCCAATTGCTGCTCGTAACTATTACAGCTTAGGGACATACTCTATCACATGCCCTTCTGGCCGAATTATCGATGGTCCTCCTCCAGGATCATATTGGCGCTATTCCGAGAAAAAGTTAAAAGAAATGGATGCTGAAGGCAGAATTTGGTGGGGTAAAAATGGTGACAATGTACCTGCACCAAAACTATATCTTAAAGAAGTTGGTGATGGTGTAAGAGCACCAACACGGCTCATCTCCGCTTGAATTAGTGAACTGATTCCGTATTCTGATAAAACATAG
>CAYFOR010000114.1:0-9146 GCA_964344785.1 uncultured Piscirickettsiaceae bacterium | reverse complement strand
GTTGGAATGACGGCCTCGCTTCAGGGCCATTTCATATTGGACAAGACTGGTATTTCTCAATTCGCCCCTATAATAGCTACAGTTCGTAGACGATATCTTTGCTCTCCTCCCTAGCATTGATATCCCTTCTGAGAAGAACATGATGTTTGCTACAGAAGGTGAAAGTTGGATGAGTTTCCTCCCATTTATCATCTAACAAGCGAGCAATCAACCGGCCCTCCATGAGGGCCGGTCTCTTTTTTCCGGCAATTCGGAAGTTGATTCAGACGCTTGGCTATACGGATGAACAGACTCGACTCCCGTACTCTGACAACTCACAAATCAAGTGCTACACATCCCGAAGCACAACCCGGCCTTTTCCTTCAGACTTGGCCTGACGCAATGCGTCTGTTGTACGTGCAAGTAGTGAATCAAATCCATCACCTTGAATACATTGAGTCACTCCGACACAGGCAGTCAATGCCTCAACCAGCGGGAACTCCTCTGTTCGAATTGCTTCAGCGATACGCTTTGCCAGAATACGTGCACCATCAATATCTGTCTCAGTAGCCAGAACCGCAAACTCCTCTCCATCCAGTCTGCAAATGGTGTCGGTATCCCGTAACAAATCTTTAATAACCCCAACAACACGAACCAAGGTCTGGTCTCCAATACTGTAGCCGAAACGATCATTCACCGTTCTGAACTGATCAACATCAACCACCAGAAGTGAAAAAGGGTGCCGATAACGACGATGCCGAACAACTTCAAATGTACATTTCTCATAGAACGAAGAGCGGCTACAGGCCCCGGTCAGATGATCATACATCGCCATCTCTTGCAGCTCTGTGTGCGTCTGTTTCAGATCCTGTTCCAGCCTTTTGTGGCTGGTGATATCAGTAGATATCGTACCAGTACCGATTAACTGCCCCGCCTCATCATGAACCGGAAATATGGTTGAAAGGAAATGGTGGAGACCATCTGTACGGGGAATACTTTCTTCGACTACAGCAACCCCACCATCTCCTTCTACCCGAAGCTCATTTTCACGAGCATCCTGAGCCATTTTTTCATCATACGAACCAGCATATGGCTTGCCAACAATATCTGTTAATTCAACTTGGTAGAGATCAATCCACTTCTGGTTGACTAATACAAAATTGCCATCAATATCCTTGAAATAGATGACTGACTCACTATTGGTCATCAAGGAGCGGATAATATCCCTACTCTTCACGTCGGAAACCCCACAATGTAATGATGAGTTTAATAGCAGAAAATGGAGCGGGTGATGGGAATCGAACCCACGTTTGAAGCTTGGGAAGCTCCAGTTCTACCATTGAACTACACCCGCAATCAGCTGAACACCCCTCTGACAGCTCTTAACTCACTTAAACCTGTCACAGTCTGCCGCATCGAAAGGCAACTTTACGCAAAACAGATAACAGCTGGCAAGCTATTATTCTGCTAACAACAAATCATGATTACAGCAGACACCTGAGTATATGGACTGAGGTTTGGCTCAACGACTGCTGGTTCGTCATATCAGCCAGTTGACCAGATTGCACTGACACACCCGAATTGAGAGGGCTAACAATAAGATTAAAAAAATGGTCTGATGGATACCAAGCAATGAGTGCTTCTTCCTCAAGATTAAAGTCACATTTCCCGATATTACGCGATGAACCTCTCTGAAAACCAGTCCATGATCCAGCGCAACAGCGACCAAGGGCTCCTATCCAATCACACAGCACACCACCTTGCTTTTGCCGGAGGCAATGCTAAATAGCATCTTTAAACTTCATATTTTCAACAAGTATGTGGTCAACCCACCAATCGACCAGATACACGAGAACAACATCAATATTCTCAATAGCAAAGCTGACAATGAAGTCAGCTACTTTTTCCATATACAACTCATTATATTTGGCATGTTCATGAAGGTAGTGTGATTGTGCATTGTCGAGAAGAGCCTCTTCTATACCAAAATGATAGGAGGATTGGTTCGCAATATTGGCTAGAACGCGCACCAGATCCGACTGGCGAGAGCGCGTCAGTGAGAGGTCAATCAAATCATTAACCATCCCGATCACCTTTTTATGTTGCTCATCCAGAATAGGATTACCAACACAGAAAAGCTTATCATCCCAAACAATTTTTTCCATAACGTCACTCTCCAGAAATAGGAAGGACGCCACCGCTTTGGATACACAGAGATAGTGATACATAGTTGTATCAGATCAAACTGGTAACCCTGCTACCATAGACTATGTCCTTAGGCCAGTGGCTTTGCGTACCTGTCTTTCGATCAGGGTCGCCTTTTTCAATTTATCAAATTAATTCTATTATAAAGTTGATAAATCGCAAAACATTGATGCAATCATTTTATTTATATGACATAAAAACCATCGAGAATTCTCACACTACAGTTCGACACTCTTTACGCATTAGTCACAGCTGGTTATTCATCAGTTCATGCCGATAATTAAGGAAAGCCTTAACAGCAACCCAAGAGTGACAATGCCGTATTCAAGGAGAGACCTCAGTGATCCATAAAGCAATTCCTCCAACCACTCAACAAAGTAACGATAGCTTTCAGGATAAAGCCCAACTTGTGGGCGCCATCATATTATGGGTGGTGGTTGCTCTACAGCTAACCGGTTTTTTCTCTTAGACAAAATACAAACGCGGCCAGCTTGATGACCTATAGTCATAACTTGTAATCACTGAACACAGTCTCCCGATATCATACCTTGCAGATGCCACTGCCATCGGACACGACAGCAGTCTGAGACAGCCTGCCCACCTCATTGACACTACAGTGCGATACAACGACAATCGTCGCTTTTCCAGCACAGCATTGATCCCGCCCATGTTGATTCAACTAAATGGAGAGCCGCATACCGTTGAAGACGGCATCACTGCCGCCGACCTGGTCACACAGTTCCAATTGGGTGACCAGAGGATTGCCATGGAGATCAACCAGGATATTTTGCCTAGAAGCCAATATCATCAATATCAGATCCATGATGGGGACCGTGTTGAAATCGTCCATGCCATTGGCGGGGGCAGTTACCCATGCCTAATCAAAGAGTGACTTGAACCATGACTTCGACAGATACTTTCATCATTGCCGATACCGAATACCGCTCAAGGCTGCTGGTTGGCTCGGGAAAATACAAAGACTTGGAAGAGACCCGCAAAGCAACCGAGATGAGTGGTGCCGAGATCGTAACCGTGGCAATCCGCCGTTCCAATATTGGGCAGAATCCTGATGAACCCAACCTGCTCGAGGCAATTCCACCTGAAAAATATACCATTCTGCCCAATACAGCTGGCTGTTACACTGCTGAAGATGCCATTAGAACCTGCCGTCTGGCACGGGAGCTTCTGGACGGTCACAATCTGGTAAAACTGGAGGTACTGGGAGATGAGAAGACCCTCTACCCAGACGTTACTGCAACACTTGAAGCAGCCGAGACCCTAATCAAGGAGGGGTTTCAGGTAATGGTCTATACCAGTGATGACCCTCTGATCGCCAAGCGACTGGAAGAGATGGGGTGCGTTGCGGTGATGCCACTGGCTGCCCCGATCGGTTCCGGCCTCGGTATTCGAAACCCATACAATATCCGCATGATTGTGGAGAACGCTAATGTTCCCATTCTGGTTGACGCTGGTGTAGGTACTGCCTCCGACGCAGCCATAGCAATGGAGTTGGGGTGTGACGGAGTCTTGATGAACACAGCCATTGCGGCTGCCAAAGATCCAGTATTGATGGCTTCAGCAATGAAAAAGGGGATAGAGGCCGGGCGTGAAGCATACCTGGCTGGCCGCATGCCGAAACGTGCCTATGCAAGCGCATCTTCACCAATTGATGGAACATTTTTCTAGGACGTGTTAGCAGCACCGGACAACAGGCGGAGAATTCGCTCCTATGTCCGGAGGGAAGGGCGGATCACTGCCAGCCAGCAGCGTGCGTTGGAGCATCTGTGGCCGCTCTATGGAGTTGACCCTTCTATAAAGATTAACCCCGTTAACCTATTTGGCCGTACAGCCCCTCTCCACCTGGAAATTGGCTTCGGTATGGGGCACGCATTGCTGGAACTTGCTACGACAAACCCTGACAAGGACTACCTCGGCATCGAGGTCCATCGACCCGGTGTCGGCAGACTTCTCACCGAAATCGAAGAAAAAAGTATCACCAATATCCGCCTGCTCAAACATGATGCAGTCGATGCACTGAAAGACTCTCTACCCGATCTGTGTCTCGACAGTGCCATGTTGTTTTTCCCCGACCCCTGGCAGAAAAAAAGGCATCATAAACGACGTATCGTGCAACCAGAATTTATCCAACTGGTTCATCAGCGACTCAAGTCCGGTGGTCTGTTCCACCTTGCTACAGACTGGGAGGAGTATGCCATATGGATGATGCAACTACTGACTGCTACAGTCGGATTTACAAACCTCGCAGGAGCTAACCACTTTGCGCCCAGGCCAGAAAGCCGACCAGTCACCAAGTTTGAGAGAAGGGGACTGCAACTGGGTCACAAGGTGTGGGATCTGTTATTCGTGAAAGCATAAACAACAGTTGTCCAGACAGCCTGACCCGACATTACTAAAGTATAATCCCGCTGATGAGCGCCATGATTGATAGCATCAAAAAATTACTTTCAGATCACCACCCATTCATACTGGTACTTTATCTAACTGCATTTGCAGTCGCCATCACCCTCTTTTTCAATTTTGGCAGGGAGCTTTCCGGTCTGGACCAGACATCCAGACAACATTATGAAACCGCTTCAACCAGCAATGCATGGGACCTGCCCCCTTTTTCGTTGATGGACACTGATGGAACTGTACATAGTCTGGATGACTGGAAAGGCAAGGTTATTCTGCTTAATTTCTGGGCAACCTGGTGCCCACCCTGTAAATATGAGATCCCCGACTTTATGGAATACCAGCAAGAGTATGGGGCGAACGGGCTGCAGATCATTGGTATTGGTATCGATGACCCTCAGAAGATCCGTGAGTACTATGATGCAATGGGAATCAACTATCCGGTGCTGATCTCAACGGCTTCCAATATAATGAATGACTGGGGAAACCAAGAGCAGGTACTCCCCTACTCGGTAGTCATTGATCGTTCTGGACAAATTAGATACATTCATCGTGGTCTTCTGGACCGTACAATATTTGATGCCAGAATCAGGCCCCTGCTGACCCAATAGATAAAAGCTGAGATGGATACAAACACCCCACAGATCGTTATTATCGGTGCTGGCTTTGCTGCACTGACTGCTGTAAGAACCCTACGCAGGCAGCGCTTCAAAGGTCCGATCACTGTGGTTTCACCTACTACAATGTTTGCCTACCTGCCCAGTACAATCTGGATTCCATCAGGCTTACGATCACGTGATGACCTTGAAATACCACTAGAGAACTTCTTCGCCCGCTTCAATGTTCGCCACTTCCAGGGCAGCGTCACCGGGCTCGACACTATCGATAAAAAGGTTCTTACCGACCACGGAGAGGTTTCCTATGATCGTCTATTGATTGCCAGTGGAGCACGTTTTATACAGAAACTTCCCGGTATCAAAGAACATGTCATTATCCCATGTGACGGTATCAAGGCTGGCGAGATGATCCGTGACCGCCTGGCAGCCATGGAGAGTGGCACCATATCAATGGGTTTTGCTGGCAATCCGAAAGAACCCGCTGCAATGCGCGGTGGGCCAGTCTTTGAATTTCTGTTTGGTATCGACACTCTACTGCGCAAACAAGGTAGGCGTGACCGTTTCCATTTGATTTTTTTCAGCCCCGCACCCGAACCAGGCAAACGTATGGGGCCGAACGCCGTCAAGAATCTACTCAGAGAGATGTCCAAACGGGACATCGATACCCGCTTGGGCCACAAGATGAAAGGTTTTACCGAAGACAGCGTTCAAACGGAGGGGGGAGACTTTGAAAGCGACCTCACCTTGTTCATGCCGGGGCTCGCCGGACCTGCATGGCTGGCCGAGAGCGGCCTGCCACTCTCACCTGGCGGCTTTGTAATTGCTGACAAGGGAGGACGTATCGAGAATCACCCCGATATCTACGTAGCAGGTGACAGCGGTAGTTTTCCGGGGCCGGAATGGCTACCCAAGCAGGCCCACATGGCAGATCTACAGGCCGTGGCTGCCGTCAAAAATATGCTATCCGATATTGCCGGACGTCCATCACAACAGCAATTCAAAACCGAACTGATCTGTATTGTTGACTCTATCTCTACCGGGGTACTGGTCTATCGCGACATGAAGCGAACGATCAATCTCAAAGGCCGCCTGTTCCATTGGCTCAAACTGCTGTTTGAGTGGTTTTATCTTCGGGGAATTCGTTAGCTCAGCATGAAATATAGCTCGAACTGATTATATTTTTGTCAATTTTGGCCCACATTGTCTTTGTAGTGCGCTGAGTCAACCCGAATCACACCACCTCAACCACTCTTTTACTTTCAACTGAGTGTTGCATCCCCTGTCATGTTTATGGAAAATGGCTTGATATTCATTTCCTTTTTTGCTCGGTTTCATGCATCTATAGCGAATGAGACAGGCCGGAATGAATAGATAAAGAAGATCACAATCAGAAGGAGGATCACCTGATGCAACTGAAAACGTTTGCTGTCTCGGCAATCGCTGCTGCTGTAATAGCTGGCTGCGCTGCTCAACAACCCGCACCAGAGCAGAAAGCTGCCACGAAAGCACCTGCTGCAAAGAAAGAAATGGCCAAAAAAGCCAAGCCAAAACCACCCAAAACACTCTCAGGCGCATCTGGAATGTTGCTTGCCAGCACCTGTGAGGGATGTCATGGAACCGATGGTATCAGTCGGGGTCCTGCAACCCCTTCAATTGCCGGTATGTCAGAGGACTACCTGATTGAAGCAATGGAAGAGTTCAGAGATGGTGATACCAAATCAACTGTCATGGGCCGTGTTGCCAAAGGCTACAATGATTCCGAGATTCAGGCGATGTCTGCGTACTACGCCAATATCGACTATGTAGGTGCCAGTCAGCCTGCCAATGCTGCTGACATTGCCAAGGGTAAGGCACTTCATGAAAAGTACTGTGAGAAGTGTCATCACGAAGGTGGTGCAGATGCCAGTGATGACTCCGGTATTCTTGCAGGACAATGGGTACCTTACCTCCACTATACAATGACTGACTTTATGAATGGAGACCGTGCCATCAGCCGCAAGATGAAGAAAAAAGTAGAGCAGCTTATGGATAAAGAGGGGCGTGCTGGACTTAACGCAATTATCAGTTACTACGGTAGCCAGAATTAGAGGAGGTGGTAGAAGATGAGCATGAAAAACAAATCATTCAATCGTAGAGACTTTCTGAAAGTTTCTGGAGGTGCGGCAGCAGCCGCAACCGCAGGCCTCACTCTTTACACTCCAACCGCTTCTGCTGCCAAGGCGCGAGTAGTGGTTGTTGGCGGTGGTATGGGTGGTGCCACAGCAGCACGCTACATCAAAAAGATGGACTCCTCGATTGATGTCACTTTGGTAGAAGCAGACACCACTTACTACAGCTGTTTCATGAGTAACTTTGTTATAGCAGGTGAGCGTAAGCTCGAGTATCTTGCGAATGGCTATCAGGGCTTGGCAGCAGAGGGCATCAATATTGTCCATGATCGTGTTATCGACATCACAGACACTGCCGTAAAGACCGCAGGCGGAAAGAGTATCGCCTTTGACCGCTGTGTCGTTTCACCAGGAGTCGACTTCAAGTATGTAGAAGGTCATAGTGATGCTGTAGCAGACACTAAAATCACTCACGCATGGAAGGCAGGACCTCAAACGCAGCTGTTACACAATCAGCTCGTTAACATGAAGGATGGTGGTACCGTAATTATTGGCGCACCACGCAACCCTTTCCGCTGCCCTCCTGGTCCTTATGAGCGTACCAGCCTGATTGCCGGCTATCTGAAAAAGCATAAACCCAAATCAAAGGTTATCGTCCTTGATCCAAAGGATAAGTTCTCCAAATTCGGCCTCTTTACCGAAGGCTGGAGAATTCATTATGGATATGAAACCGATAATTCGCTGATTACTTGGGTCAAAGGTGCCGATGGTGGTGCGATCGAGGAAGTCAGCGCCGATGAAATGATGGTTACCGCTGCCGTAGAAGACTTCAAGGGTGATGTGATTAACATCATCCCTGACCAGAAGGCTGGGCAGATCGCTTTCTCTGCTAATCTGGTTGATGACTCTGGCTGGTGCCCTGTCAACCTGCACACTTTTGAATCAACCTTGCGCAAGAACATCCATATTATCGGAGATGCAAGTCAGGCCAAGGGAATGCCAAAATCAGGTTATGCCGCCAGCTCAGAAGCCAAGGTTTGTGCTGCTGGCATCGTAGCACTGCTGAATGGGCAAACACCAGGTACGCCTGCTTATGTCAACACCTGCTACAGCGTACTCTCATTTGAGCCTAAGGACGGTATTTCTGTTGCTGCAATCTATCAATTGCGCGAGGATGGCTCCAAGATCCAGAAGGTTTCTGGTGGATTGACTCCAAGTGGAAAGGGCCGTAATCCTGTCCACCGTGCCCGTGAAGTCGACTATGCATTGAGCTGGTTTGAGAATATCACTGAGAATACCTTTGCTAAATAGCACTTCTGCTGTATAAAAAAGCCCCGGTAGTGTTTCACTACCGGGGCTTTTTTATTAAAACGAAAAGTTGCTTATACAGCCGATGACTAATGACTATTTCCACAATAACACTCACGAACTCTACTCAACACTTCTAGCAAGGTAGGGTCGCTTATGGAGCAGTAAATGCGGTTGTGATCTCTTCTGGATTGTACTATTCCAGCTTTCCTCAGTACTTCTACATGCTGAGAGACATTACTCTGGCTTGAGCCGACATCTTCCATAATATGGCTGACATTCTTCTCACCCTGGCTGATTGAACCAATTATCTTAAGACGCATTGGGTGACTAATTGCATGAATTGCATTTGAAATAGTATTCAGCTCACTGCCATCACGAGGTAGTTCCATTGCTTCCAACTTAACTGTCTCCACTGAGTAAATAATCGCTTATTGTAGAAGGGCATAAAATACTTATCCATACCACTGGTGTCCCAACGTTACAGGCCAAAAACTCATTTGACTGCATAAAACAC
>CAYFOR010000113.1:0-9229 GCA_964344785.1 uncultured Piscirickettsiaceae bacterium | reverse complement strand
CTGCAGCGGTTGATTCAGTTTCTGGACGATTTCAATGGCAAGGTGTTGATTGCCGCAGAGTCGGCAGGCCGTCGAGAGGCGCTGCTGGAGTTGCTTCAGCCACATGGCATTCGCCCACAAGTGGTTGAGCACTGGCGTGGTTTCATCGAACAGCAGCCCCCACTGGCAATTGTGGTGGCGCCACTGGAACAGGGGCTGTTGCTGGCGTCGGATGGTGCTGTCGGCTTTGCGGTGATCACCGAGTCGCAGCTCTTCGGAGAGCAGGTACTGCAACGTCGGCGGCGGATGAAGCGGCGTGCAGTCAGTGGCGATGCGGTGATTCACCACCTCTCCGAGCTGCAGATCGGCTCGCCGGTCGTCCACCTGGACCATGGTGTCGGCCGTTATCGAGGACTGGTCTCACTGGATGCGGGCGGGCAACCCGCCGAATATCTGCTGCTGGAATACAACAAGGGAGACAAACTCTATGTTCCGGTCACCTCGCTTCACCTGATTGGACGCTATACCGGAGTCGACCCTGAAAAGGCACCCCTGCATCGGCTCGGGAGTGACCAGTGGAGCAAGGCGCGCAAGAAGGCGGCAGAAAAAGTGCGGGACGTGGCCGCAGAGCTGCTGGAAATCTATGCCCGAAGGGCGGCCAAACAAGGGTATGCATTGATGCAGCCCGATATCGAATACCAGCAGTTCTCCACCCAGTTCCCGTTCGAGGAGACGCCGGATCAGGCCGATGCTATCGAGGCGGTCATTGGTGATCTAACACGCGAGCAACCGATGGACCGACTGGTCTGTGGGGATGTCGGTTTCGGCAAGACCGAGGTGGCGATGCGTGCCGCCTTTCTGGTGGTGCAGAGTGGGCGACAGATTGCGGTACTGGTCCCCACTACGCTGCTGGCACAACAGCACTACGAAAACTTCCGTGACCGCTTTGCCGACTGGCCCTTCAAGATTGAGGTACTCTCCCGCTTCAAGACCCAGAAGGAGACCAGTGATGCCCTGCAGCAGCTTGCCGATGGCAAGGTCGATATTGTAATCGGCACCCATAAACTGATTCAGAAGTCGGTTCGTTTTCACAACCTGGGAATGGTGATCATCGATGAGGAGCACCGTTTCGGAGTGCGTCAGAAAGAGCAGTTCAAGAAGCTGCGTGCGGAGGTGGATGTATTGACTCTCACCGCCACACCGATTCCCCGCACCCTGAACATGAGCATGTCGGGGCTGCGTGATCTGTCGATCATCGCGACTCCCCCAAGCAACCGGGTCGCGATCAAGACCTTTGTTCGGGAGTGGGACCCGGCGATGATTCGCGAGGCGTGTCTGCGTGAGATCCGCCGTGGTGGTCAGGTCTATTTTCTCCACAACAAGGTAGAGACGATTGAGAAAACCGCCTCCGATCTGCAGGAGCTGCTGCCGGAGGCTTCCATCGAGGTGGCCCATGGACAGATGCGTGAACATGAGCTGGAACGGGTGATGAAGGCCTTCTATCACCGCCACTTCAACATTCTGGTCTGTACCACCATCATTGAAACCGGTATCGATATCCCGACTGCCAATACCATCATCATGGATCGCGCCGATCGCCTCGGCCTGGCGCAGCTCTATCAGTTGCGTGGTCGTGTCGGCCGCTCCCACCACCGGGCCTATGCCTATCTGATCATCCCTCCCAAAACCACCATCACCCCGGATGCCGTCAAACGGCTGGAGGCCATCGAGTCACTGGAGGAGCTGGGGGCTGGCTTCACCCTTGCGGTGCACGACATGGAGATTCGAGGTGCGGGTGAACTGCTGGGGGACGATCAGAGTGGACGAATGCAGGAGATCGGCTTTGACCTATATGCCGAGATGCTGGAGCAGGCCGTGGCGGACCTGAAACAGGGAACGCAGACCGACCTTGAAGGAAGCAGCGAAAGCACCATGGAGGTCGACCTGGGAGTACCGGCGCTGCTCCCGGATGACTACCTGCCGGATGTCAATGCCCGGCTGGTGCTCTACAAGCGGATCGCTGCAGCGCAGGATCAGGAGGCGCTCCATGAGCTGCAGGTCGAGATGGTCGATCGTTTCGGTTCTCTGCCAGATCCTGCCAGGAATCTGCTTCTGACCGCCTCACTCAAATTGACGGCTGCTCCACTGGGGCTGAAACGGATTGAGGCCGGCTGCGATGATGTGAGGATTCTGGTTGGTGAGCATCACAAGCTGGACCCGGCCCGGATTATCCAGCTGATTCAGCAACAGCCGAACCGGGTCAAACTGAATGGTCAGGACCGCATCCAGCTGATTGAGTCGATGGAATCGGTCGAATCCAGGGTAACCCAGACCAGACAACTACTGACTCAACTGGCTGGCTAACCATCGACAACAAACTGGCACCCAAATTGCTTATTCCCTGTTGACTGTGAAACAAACCTGGTGGCACCAGGGATAATAAAGGGAAAAAAGATGGGATATGCATTGCCAATGGCGGGGCTGGGCAGGCCTCACCACGTACCACAGATGGACTCGGCCTTCGAGGTTGAGCATCAGTTCAACAAACAGTTGCTCAACAGCAAGTTTCTGGAGTTGAGGCTCTCTCAGGAACTCCAGTCAAAACTGGATTTGCACTCTATAATCAAACAGTTTTCTGGGATTCTTTCCGAACATATTGAACACTGTGGTATCCAATTGAGTACGTCCGAATCACCCGTTGTAACCATCGAGGGACAGCATGGACAGCACAAGGAGTCGGTTGAACTGATACTGGAGGGGGAAGAGATCGGCGCCATTACCCTGATGAAGCGGCAACGCTTCGGTGACTGGGAGGCAATCTTTTTCCGCTACCTGGCAAGATACCTGGTCTATCCGGTGAAAAATGCCTTGCTGATCCAGGCCCTTCATCATCAGACCATCACAGACCCCCTGACCGGAAGCTTCAACCGTGGAGCACTCGAACATGATCTTGCGTTGGAGCTGGATCGTTCCAGCCGCAACCAGACACCATTGGCGATCGCAATGCTCGATATCGACCATTTCAAGCAGGTGAATGACCGCTACGGCCACCATGCCGGAGATGCCGTTCTGCAGGGGCTTGCAGCAGAAATCCGCAGTCTGATTCGTGGCACGGACAGCCTCTATCGCTACGGTGGTGAGGAGTTTACCCTGTTGATGCGTGACACCGATCTCGGAGGCGCAAGACAGAAGCTGGAGTCCATTATCAAGCACTTCAGGCCTATCGAATGGAATGAGGTGGCCCCCGGCCTGAAGATTACCCTGAGCGCAGGTGTGACCACGTGGAAAACAGGAGAAGAGGGTCAGGCCAGTATCAACCGGGCCGATCAGGCACTCTATGACTCAAAACACAATGGTCGGGACCGGCTGACTGTGGCGATCTGAACGGTACATTTCTGACGAGCCACTCAGAACAGGCTGTAGTGAACGCTTTCAGGAGATGGTAACCGCTTTCCTAGCGGATGGTTGGGGTCGGCCACCTTCTTGGCAATGATGGTCAGTATGGTCTCTTCAATCACATGGTTCTTGACCGGCTTTCTGAGAAAGGCGTTGACGTAGTCTCTCACCTTCTCCAGATCGAGCTCAGACTCTGCGGTGATCATGACGATCATCAGGTTCTTGAAGGCGTCGTTCTCGCGCGCCTTCTTGACAAAGCTGAGCCCATCCATCACCGGCATGCTCCAGTCGGCAACGACCAGATCCGGTTTTGCCGAATTCAGCACGGTAAAGGCCATCAACCCATTGGTAGCCGAAACGATATTCTCCCTTCGTATACCAACCTTCCTGAGAATAGATCGATAACTATCGATATTCATTGGCATATCATCGACTACCAACACCTTCATTTTGGCGCAGACAGGTTTGAGCCGCTCCTTGAGCAGATCATAGTCGATTGTTGCCTTCTCACTCATTCCGGTTGCTGTTTTCTTCTGTCGTGCATGTAGTTGCCGGTATGGTCACGGTAAACGTGACCTCATCCTCACCATTGCGAGCGGAAATGGTGCCATTGGCCTGTTTCAATATCTGGCGGACATCATAGAGGCCGACACCGTTTCCATGCTGCTTCATCGAGACCCCCTGTTCAAAGATGGTCTCCAGCTTCTCTTCAGGTATCGCATCCCCCCGATTGCGGATCTCAATCCAGGCTACTCCATCTTCCTCTGCCACCTTCAGGAATAGCATCGGCTCTTCCTGAATTTCCATTACCTTCTGAATCTCATCCATGCCGGCATCCGCAATCATCTTTCTGAGATAGAGATCAATCGCATCTGCAGCGTTATTGAGCAGGTTGAGCAGCATGGTCTGAAAATCGATCGCGCTCATCATGATACAGCATGAATCGGAAATATCGAAATCGGTTTCAACCACCTTTCCCTTGCCTAACGAGGTGATGCCAAACAGTGAGAGCCCCTCCTCGATCTTTTTATGCAGTGGCAGTTGTCGCTGAATTCGGGCGCTCTCCTTGGCATTGCCCAGTGCCAACTGCAGCATGGTATGGATTACGCTAACCTGCTCCTGTACCAGTTGCATCCGCTCATGATTCAGAAAATCGGCCAGCACTTGTGGGCTCCCTTCGGTTCCCATCACCCGCTCGACCACACCATTGAGGTAGCCGATGGAGTTTTTCATCGTGTGTGCTGTGGAACGAAACGTATTGAAGAGCTCTCTCTGCTGCCTGACAAGTGCCTCATTTTCCAGTAGTCGCCGCTGTCTTGCTGTAACATCCACTGAAAATTCAAGTATTTGGTGAATATTCCCATCCTGATTTCTGATCGGTACCGCATGCAGCTCGATGATGGCCTTCTCGTCACCCAACTGTTTCACCTGCTCCAGCATCACCCGTTGACCGGTAGCCAGTACCTGCTGCAGCGGACAACCACCATGCTCTTCAGCACAGGGATGATCAATGTTGTGCAATAGTTGAAAACACTTGTTGGTACGCGGCTCATGACCGCTATGGAGCACTACATCATAGTTCTCCACATCGATTACCGTGGCCGGCATCGGTAGTGCATCAAACAGCTGGGTGAGCCAGGTCTGGTACCGCTGATTATTGGACAACTCCTGCTGCAACTGCTGGTTTCGGTTCCAGTTCATGCAGGCGTTGTAGGCCATATGCTCCACTTCAGCCAGGTCCAGCGGTTTTCTCAGAAAATAGAGATGGCTGAATACACTGGTGCGGAGTTCACTTGGAGCCGACTCATTGTAGGTCGAGACGATAATGATATGGATATTGGGATCGATTTCTCGAATCCGCATTGCGGTCTCAAGCCCGTTCGGTCTTTTGTTCGTATCGATATCGAGGAAGATCGCTGCATAGGGGTGCTCTTCATCAATGGCCTGTTGGATACTGAAAATGGCATCCTCACCACTGGTGACGGTGCTCAACTGATAGCTGGATACGGGAAGGATGTCCTCTTCGTTCAGAAAGAGGTCTGCAAACTCACTACTGATAGAGGATGAAGCGTTGAGTGCAAGCTTATAAAAATCAAGGACATCAAAGTCATCGTCTGCAACCAGAATTCGATGGTTGGCCTGTCGCTCGGCAACAGAGGCACTATGGTGTTCCAACGATTCCATAAAACAGACTGGTGCAGCCTCCCGGTTTGCAGAAAAACTAACAACAACTTGATTTTAAATTGTTATTACAAGTTAACAATGAACACAAAAAACCGGGTGATCCTACCGTTCAGACCCGTTCAGGTCAATGGTTCATCATGAGAATTGCCGGGAGGTCGGCCGTCAATCCCGCTCCACCATCGATACATAGTTGCGCTGTTCCTCGCCCATATAGCATTGGCGGGGTCGACCAATCTTGGAGTGCCCATCCCCCATCATCTCATTCCACTGTGAGACCCAGCCAACCGTTCTGGCCATGGCAAAGATCACGGTAAACATATTCAGTGGAATGCCAATCGAGAGCAGGATGATGCCCGAATAGAAGTCCACATTGGGATAGAGGCTGCGCTGCTGGAAATATTCATCCTCCAGCGCCACCTGCTCCAGTTCGAATGCGAGTTGAAGCAGTTGGCGGTTCTCGTCACAGGCATTGCACTTCTCAACCACCTGGTGACAGAGGTCACGGAGGATCTTGGCCCGAGGGTCGTAACTCTTGTAGATACGATGGCCAAAACCCATCAGGCGGAAGCGGTCTTCCCGGTCCTTGGCACGGTCGATATAGTGCTGCAGCGGTTTGCCGGAGTCGCGAATCTCCTCCAGCATGCGAATGACCGCCTCATTGGCACCACCATGTGCCGGCCCCCACAGTGAGGCGATGCCTGCCGCCACGGAGGCAAAGGGGTTGGCCTCGGAGCTTCCGGCGAGCCGAACCGTGGAAGTCGATGCATTCTGTTCATGGTCGGCATGGGCAATCATCACCACTTCAAGGGCACGCACCATTACCGGGTCCGGGGTGTACTCCTCAGTCGGCAGAGAAAACATCATATGCAGGAAGTTCTCGACCGGGCTGTAGCGACTCTTCGGATAGGTGAACGGCAGACCATTGGCGTAACGGTAGCTCCATGCGGCGATGGTCGGCATCTTGGCAACCAGCATCTTGGCGGCCAGTTTGCGGCTCTTTGGATCATGATTGTCCTGATTATCGTGATAGAAGGCGGAAAGTGCCCCCACCACGCCCACCATAATCGCCATCGGGTGAGCATTGGAGCGAAATCCCTCATAGAAGCGCTTCATCTCCTCCTGCAAGAGGCTTTCCCGAGTCACCTCTTTGGAAAAGTCATCCAGCTCCTGTTGGGAAGGGAGATGCCCACAGAGCAGCAGAAAACAGACCTCGATAAAGGTGCTCCGCTCCACCAGCTGTTCGATCGGATACCCCCGATAGAGAAGCTCTCCCTGACCGCCGTCAAGATAGGTGATTTTACTGGAGCAGCTGGCAGTAACCATGAAGCCCGGATCGTAGGTGAACAGCCCAAGCTCCTTGTGAATGGGGCGAATATCGATCAATCGGGTACCCAGCGTCGGCTCCAGAGTGGCCAGATCAATCGACTTTCCCGTAGCGTGATCGGTGATGGTTACGTGGTTCGACATTAACAGCTCCTAAAATAAGTTCACTAATTCTACGTGATTATCCAACCATTGTAGTCAGGATTTGCCCTATAATGCAAATATCATGACCTTGGACGATGCCCGAAACCGGATTCAGCAACAGCTGGATCTCTCCAGCGGCTATAGCCGCAATGCGCTACGCACCTTATTGTCCGAGGTTGCCAGAACCCATGGTAGCGAGGCGGTGGACGGACTGATCGCAGAGTTCAATCTGGAATCATTATACCAGATATATCAGGGAACTATAAAAGACTACTAATGTAACACCCTAGGCACGGTGAGATAGAACGGTGAGATCGGCGTGCGGAAGGGGCGCTGCCGCTCATCCTCCCACTCATACCCCCCCTCCATGGTGCCGTGCGGTGTTTTCAGAATGGCCCCACTGGTGTACTGATAGGACTCACCCGGCGCAAGGTAGGGCTGTTCACCGACCACCCCCTCTCCCTGAATCTCCTCGACATTGCCCTGGTCATCACGGATGATCCAGTGGCGGCGAAGCAACTGTCCACCGACTGTACCGCGATTGGTAATGGTGATGGTGTAGGCAAAGCGGTACTCCCCCTGATTGGGATCTGAATGCGCCTTGATATAGAGGGTATCCACCTTGATCTCGATATCCTGTTCAGTGCCATTCTGGTTGGGAATCATCTGTTCGGTACTCCTGTGCGTGTATCTGGGGACTCTTCTTTTTTCGTAGCTGTTACCAGCACTGGTGAATTGCCTTTTCTATGATGAGCAGCTCACCGAGATATGTTCCGCCCACTCTGGTGGTGATGCCGCATAGATGGACCACTCCGGCTGCTCGTCAAAAGGAGAACGCAACAGCGCCAGCAGACGCTCGATTTCACTGAAATCCCCTGATTCTGCCATCTCGATCGCCTGCTGTGCCAGATAATTCCTGAGAATGTATTTTGGATTGAGCTGTCTCATCCGCTCAATCCGCTGATCTTCGTCACTACGCTCGACAGCCAGTCGAGCTCGATAATCCTCCAGCCAGTTCATCAATCCTTCACTCTGGTTGAGTTCATTTCTCAGCCCCTGTTGTCCGGGGCTGGCGAGTGCCCGGAAGGATCGTGTGTAGTCTGCACCCTGGCGTTCGAGCAGAGCAAGCCACTGCTGCCAGAGGGGCCGATTGGCAGTGTTCTCACTCAACCCCAGCTTGGCACACATTCCATGCTCAAATGCGCCTTCAATTTCATGCTGAAAGAGAACCAGTTCCTCTCTCAGACGCTCTGCCACATCTTCAGGTTCTCCCGGTATCAACGGCATCAGTGCCTGGGCCAGACAACGCAGATTCCACTGGGCTATCTGCGGTTGCTGATCAAAGGCATAGCGTCCTTCATAGTCCGAGTGGTTACAGATAAACCCCGGATCGTAACGGTCCAGAAAACCATAAGGGCCGTAGTCGATGGTCAGCCCCAGTATCGACATGTTGTCACTGTTCATCACCCCGTGGGCAAAACCGACCAGTTGCCACTGGGCGATCAGCGCTGCGGTACGATCACGAACCTCTCTGAACAGCTCCAGCGCGCGCTGTTCGGGCGGGTATTCCAGCAACTCGGGAAAGTGATATTCACACAGGTATTCCAGTAGTTGTTGCAGTGGTTCTGCCTCACCACGATAGTAGAAATACTCGAAGGTACCGATACGAACATGGCTCTGCGCCGTTCGCAGCAGCGTAGCCCCACTTTCGATCCGCTCCCGGTGTACCTCCTCTTCACTACCAACGATACAGAGCGCACGGGTTGTCGGAATCCCCAGGTAGTGCATTGCCTCGCTGCAGAGATATTCACGAATCGTCGAGCGAAGCACCGCACGGCCATCCCCCATGCGGGAATAGGGTGTGCGCCCTCCCCCCTTCAGGTGAAGGTCCCAGCGAACGCCCTGTTCGGTCATCCACTCTCCTAGCAGGATGGAACGCCCGTCTCCCAGCTGCGGTACATAGTGGCCAAATTGATGACCGGCATAGACCGCTGCAATCGGCCTGCTTCCCGCCAGTGGTACCATCTCACCAAAGTGAGCAGCTGCATCGTTCGATGAGAGCAGTGATGAGATCTCCATCTCTTCGGCCAGGGCACTGTTCCATGAGATCAGAAAGGGGTTTTCTAACGATGTGGCCTCGATCTCACTATAAAAGTGGCCCGGTAGCCGGCTGTAGCTGTTATCAAAATGCACGGGGCCACAG
>CAYFOR010000112.1:0-9403 GCA_964344785.1 uncultured Piscirickettsiaceae bacterium | reverse complement strand
GGTTTCAGTAAAGGCCGCCGGGAAGAGTTGCTTCAGCTCCTTTCTGCGCTGCTCACTGATATCCAGTGACCTGCCTTTCATTATTATTGAGCTATCGCCCATATTTTCTCTTCCCAATCACCCTGCCACACGTCGCATTTCATAAACCGTTCCATATCTGGATGCAGCAACCAGATCCCCCTGCTGCAGCGCTTCTCTGGCGTCATCCAGTTTGTAGGCATCTTCCAGAGAGAGGGTCGGACTCCAGCCACTGCTGGACTCCTCCAGTTCAATCTCAACCTCTGCTACATAGCGCCCCTGATGGATGTATTTGGTCTGTCGTCTGCTCATTACGTTTTCCTTTTCATGAAACGGTGATCCCATCGTCGTGGGTCTGGACGATATGCTGTCACCAGCACAGCAGGGCTGGTATGCCCTTTTGGAACTCCCCAGACGGTATGGATCGGCTTGTCTTCACTATCTCTCTGTAACAGCAGTACAGAAGGGCCTTTTGGATAATCAGGATAGCCCTCAATCAATACCGCATCAACCAATCCAGTTACAACTTCTCTGGCGGTGAGTCCATCATTCGCCAATTCATCATAACCATGCTCTGAAATCCTGATCTCTTGTTTGAGTGCCAGTTGTTGGATTTTCTCAAGCGTATCCATTACGCCTCTCTTCCCGTTTTGCTGGCTGCATGGATGGTCAGGCGCAACTCATCGTCATCAATCAACTCATATTCTGGTCGCTTGCCGCTGAGCTGTTCACTCTCGCGCATGATTCTGGGCACCCCCTCGCCTCTGCGTTCGATCAGGGCCTGTCGTCCCGCCTCTTCCCGTGCACTGTAGTAGCGACTAAGGAGATTGACGATGGTCTCGTTGCGGGTCACGGTGTTGTCCATCATCCCATCCAGTGTAAGACTGTTGGGGAGTGCACCAGGACTGTAGAGTTCGAGACGGTCGGCAAACAGATGGAGTCGAATTTTACGCCCAGTCATGGAGTAGTCACGGTGAGCCACTGCATTGACGATAGCCTCGAAAACCGCTCCCAGATGGTATTGCGGAATATCTTCACGCCCCACCTGCTTGATCGCCTCTACCCGCATATTCCTGCTGACAAAATCGAGCGCCTGATCGATCTGCTGATCGAGTGAACCCTCTGCGTTCTTTGCATCCAGTTGCTGATCTGCATCCCGTTCAGTACCGGCGTAGAAGACACACTGAATATAAGCGTTGCTGAGCCACTGTTCGGGGTGCGCGGTCAGTAATAGAGCACCCGCAACCGACAGCCCCAACTCTTCGCCCTCCTGCATCGTCAGGTGAAGCTTATGCAGCTGCTGATGCTCCGGGGTATCGGCCCGAAGAAAACGCTGCTTGAGACCCTCATCAATATCTTCCAGTCCACTCTGTGGCACCAACGTCTCATCAAAACGGATCAGTCGTGACTGACTGCGCTGCTGAAACAGTCTTGCCAACACCTCCGGCTTCATCTCTTTTTTGGAAGAGCCAACCCGCTGGTAGTAGCGCCCGGCACTGGCATGGACTGAGATACTGCGTGGTATCTCAATCAGAATCACGGTCTTCTGCTCGCCTTCCTGGTCAGGCAGTTGCAACAGGCGGGTGTCGATCTTGACGGGTGGATGAATGTTGTTCTGGCTGATATTGACCACCCACTCTTCGGTTTTCGCAACCCGTTCATCCTCGATTCCCACCACATCGCGTGTCTTGTCCGTTACGCCCAACAGGATTCGCCCCCCCTGACCATTGGCAAAGGCGGCGATTTCATGAGCCATCTTGTCCTTGTTTGGATTAACAGGATTGCCATCACGGAATTTGACCGCCTTGAACTCGATACCTGAGTCTTCACCCAACCGTACATGGAACAGTAGCTCTTTGGTCAGCTTCTCTCTGTCAGTACTCATGCTTCTATCCAATGATCAAGGGTTCAGTGTCCAGGCAATCACAAACAATGGAGTCATCTTACTTTTCAACTCCAGCTTGGCACTCACTTCATCCAGCAGTTGATCTTCTTGCTGCTCAATCAGCTTTTTCGCCTGATGATACTCGGTCAAGGCATCATCACGCTTGCGTTCCAGTCTGCGCAATGTTTTCTTGGCCTCAATTTTCTCTGCAGTGGAGGCGAGTTGGCGGGATGCCTTTTTATGGGCACGAATCTCGTCATCCAGTTCATCCACCTCCTGCATCAACGCTTTGCGGCGGTCTTCTGCCCAACGCTCCAGCTTCTCATTCTCCTGATCAAACCACTGCTCCAATGCAGCCTCGGTCTCTGCCTGTTTCTGCTGTAGTAGCTGCTGAAGGGCCGGCTCCAGTTTTTCACCCTCAATTGTGTCATTTTCCTGAGCAATCTCAGCAGGAATGGAGAGTAATCGCTCTGCCTGTTCGGGTGATAACGGTTCACCTTGATCTGTCTGCGCCACAGCCAGCACATAGCTTTCCCGTGTATTGGCATAAGTGAACTCTAGCTGAATAGCCTGTAGCACACCGCTCTTGCCGATCAGTGGCTTGAGATCAGAGAAGTGCCCTTGCAGTTTCGAGTACTGAAAGGCAATGTGAGCCGGTTGTAGTGTGCGATCCTTTGCTTGCTTGACCAACTCCCAAGCCAGATAGTGCTCTGTGGCCTGCAGGCGGAAGAATTCGGAATGGTTCTCCTCAACCTGGGGCCAACGTAAATCAAACCTTGTGCCATTGAGGAAGAAGTGGTTTCGCTCCAGTTTGATCTCCGGCAACTCTGCTGCTGCGAGATCCAGCAATACCTTCTCGTATCCCTTGAGAAAATCATTACTCTGATCTCGCCTGGTTTTTAGTGCAGCCACCACATCCCGATCAAAGTGATCCAGCAGGGTTTGACGTGCCGCCTCTTCTCTGACGCTGAGCACTCCTTCCATCTCTTTTTGAAGTTGATCGAACTCGTACTCAATCTCTTGATCGGTACGACACTTCTGGTATATCTGGTAGATGCGCTGTTCGATATCGATCTCACCACCAGCGATCGCACCCAAGATCTCGTCCGATGCACCGAATACTCCTTCAAAAAGCTTGAATTTTTCGTTCAACAGTTCAAATACGCGTTTGTCTGCCGGGTTTCTCCGGTTTACGAAATTGACCACCACGACATCATTCTTCTGTCCATAGCGGTGCACACGCCCAATACGCTGTTCCACCTTCTGTGGATTCCAGGGAAGATCGTAATTGACCAACACCGAGCAAAACTGCAGATTGATACCTTCTGCTCCTGCTTCAGTAGAAATCAGAATATCTGCAGTTTCACTTTTGAACCGATCTACAATGGCTGCCTTCATATCAGCAGTTTTGGAACCACTGATCCGAGCGGTACCGCTATTCCGTTCTACCCACTGCCGGTAAATCTGCTTTGATTCGGGGTCACTATTCGTCCCATTGAGCAGTACGAGGCGACCTTGATAGCCCCGTTCCGAGAGCAGATTATGGAGATATTGCTGTGTTCTGCAGGACTCGGTAAAGACCACCGCCTTGCGTTGACCACCCACCAATTCAGCCATATCCATCGCTCTGCTCAAGGTACGCAACAACGCCTCCCCCTTGGCATTGACCTTGATCTCCTGTGCCATCCGCTGGCATTGCTTCAACAGATCGATCTCCTGCTGCAGCTGGTTACGGCGGTCACTACGAGCAACAGCTGCCTCTATCGGATCAAACTGATCGTACCAGTCGCTTATCTCCTCCAGATCCCCCAAGCTCTCTTCATCCAGCAGCTGCTCCTGCTGAAGTCGTTCAACCATCCCTTTCAGGGTATCGGCGATAGCAAATGAAGAGGAGGCAAGCGTCTTGCGCATTCCAATGCTGACGAGATGAATAGCTTGTGGATGGATGGCTGCGATATCCGGGGTACGCAGATAGTCAGAGAGTTTTTGGTAAAGTGACCACTCTTCGTCACCGGGGGTAAAGTCTTCGGTAATGGCGTAGCGGTTGGTGAAATTGATGCCCCCCTCCTGCTGTACCTGTCGGCGCAAGGTGCGATAACAGAGCGGCTGGATACGCTGTTTGAGGTCATCCAGGCTACTTTTGTCTTTACGACGATTGGTGTAAAGGCTTCTGAAAGATTTTGCATCGCCGAAGTAGTGTTCATCAATCACCGAAGCCAAACCGAACAACTCCATCAGATTATTCTGAATGGGAGTCGCCGAAAGTAGGATACGGCTCTCGGCACGCTCTACTGCCTCTACAATGGCCTTTGCCTGTTTATTACTGCCACTTTTGTAGATATTGCGCAGTTTGTGAGCTTCATCAAACACTACAACATGCCAATCCACCAGTTTGGCCCATTCTTTGCGCCTGGCAATAAATTCATAAGAGCAGATTACAATCTGCTCATCCACCGCAAACGGATTACGCTGTCCCTGCTTTTTCAGTTTTTCTGCTACCTTGCCATCAATAATCATGGAAGGCAGTTCAAACTTTTCCTGCAACTCCTGCTCCCACTGTTTACGCAGTGAGGCGGGGGCAACCAGTAGCAATCGGCGTTTTCGCTCTGCCCATTTCTGGGCCAGCACCAATCCCGCCTCAATGGTCTTTCCCAAACCTACCTCATCGGCCAACAACACTCCCTTGGAAAGTGGTGACTGCAGTGCAAAACGGGCTGCCTCGACTTGGTGCGGGTTCATGTCCACCCGCGCAGAGGCCATGGTACGAGAGACTTGATTCTCCATTCGCCCCGTCTGGGTCAACCAGTGTGCAAACCAGGCACTTTGATGAGGGGTAAACATAGTAAATGGTTCAACCAACGGCTTTCACACCCTCAATAAGCAACTGTATTTGTGTCGAAACCTTAGGAGTATGCCTCTGATTATAGCAATGAGTCAGGTTTCGAAGAAACTTTCCATGACAGCAGAACATTTTTCATTAATATGACCATTATGGCAATCCGCAGTAAACACGTTTTTTCCCGAGCCGATTGCAACAGACTAAAAAGGCATTCGCCCACCTCCGGGGAACCCTCCCGGCATCTTGCCCCCCATCCCCTGCATCATTCTGGCCATCTTGCCGCCTTTCATCTTCTTCATCATCTTCTGCATCTGCTTGAACTGCTTCAACAGCTTGTTGAGATCCTGAACCGTTGTGCCGGAACCCTCGGTGATGCGACGCTTTCTCGACCCCTTGATCAGGTCGGGGTGACGCCGTTCCTTCGGAGTCATTGAGTTGATCAACGCCTCCATGCGGACGAACTCACGGTCATTGACCTGATTTTTGACCTTGTCAGGCACATTGGCCATCCCCGGCAGCTTGTCCAGCAGTGAAGCAACGCCCCCCATCCCCTTCATCTGCTGTAGCTGATCACGAAAATCCTCCAGATCGAACCCTTTCCCTTTCTGGACCTTTTTCGCCAGCTTGACCGCCTTCTTCTTGTCAACCTTGCGCTCGATCTCCTCGATCAACGACAGGGTATCCCCCATCCCCAGGATACGGGAGGCGACCCGATCCGGATGAAACGGCTCCAGCGCATCGCTCTTCTCACCAATACCCAAAAACTTGATCGGCTTGCCGGTAATGTAACGCACCGAGAGTGCTGCACCACCACGCGCATCACCATCCGCCTTGGTCAATACCACACCCGTCAGCGGCAGCGCCTCATCGAAGGCCTTGGCAGTATTGGCGGCATCCTGACCGGTCATGCTGTCCACCACAAACAGCGTCTCAACCGGGTTGATGGCAGCATGCAACTCACGGATCTCTCCCATCATCTCCTCATCAACATGGAGACGACCGGCGGTGTCGATGATCAGCACATCCGCAAACTGCCGTTTGGCCTGATCCAGTGCAGCACGGGCAATCTCGACCGGCTTCTGCGAGGATTCACTGGGGTGGAAACCGGCCCCAACCTCACCGGCCAGCACCCGCAACTGTTCAATGGCCGCCGGGCGATAGATATCTGCACTGGCTACCATCACCTTCTTCGATTCCCGTTCCTGAAGAAAGCGAGCCAGTTTGCCGACACTGGTGGTCTTGCCCGCACCCTGCAGGCCCGCCATCAAGATAACTGCCGGTGGCTGTGCCCGCAGATCCAGTGATGAATTGGCCTCCCCCATCAGATTCTCGAGTTCGGCCTGGACAATCTTGATCAGCGCCTGTCCAGGCGTGAGGCTGGTCGCCACCTCCTGCCCGACTGCCCGCACCTTGACCTTTTCGATAAAGGCCTTGACGACCGGCAGCGCCACATCGGCCTCAAGCAGCGCCATTCGGACCTCACGCAGCGCCTGACTGATATTATCTTCGCTTAGCCGTCCCTGCCCGCGCAGGCTTTTCAGTGTCTTGTTAAGGCGGTTCGTTAAATTTTCAAACATGGCAGCTCTTTTTCATTATTCAGTTATAACCGGGAAATTATAGCGTCTGACTGCTGACGAATCTCCTCTGATATGACATCATCATACAACGGGATTGAATCACAGGAGCCAAGATGAGTTATACCTTTTCCGGGACCATTGCCTCACTTCTATACCTGATTGCCGCCATCGGCCTGGGCAGACTGCTGGCGCAGGGCGTATCCTGTGCCGACAACCCCAGAACCGAGATGCGGATCATTGCTGCTGCCGGGCTGCTGTTTCATACCCATGTACTCTATGTACTGGTGGTGGAGCAGTGGATCAGCCTCGGTTTCTTTCATGCCCTCTCGATTACCGGCTGGTTGCTGGTACTGTTGATGGAGCTGGCATGGCTGTTCCGTCCTGTCGGCAACCTTGGCGTCATCATCTTTCCTGTCAGTGCGATCACCGTGGTGCTGCAGGCCGCCAACCCGGAAGCGATCCATCAAAGTGCCTCATCATCGCTGGACACCCATATTCTGCTCTCCATGGTCGCCTACAGCCTGCTCGCCATTGCCGCGTTGCAAGCGGTTCTGCTGGCCGTACAGGAGCAACATCTGCGCAACAAACAGCCCGGAGGTTTTATTCGTGCCCTGCCGCCCATGATGGAGGTTGAATCGTTGATGTTCCAGCTGGTTCGGGCGGGACTGATCATGTTGACACTCGCACTGTTCAGCGCAGTCCCCCTGGTTGAAGACCTGATCATCCAGCAGCGTGCCCACACCGCCGTGCTCTCCATTATCTCCTGGTTCACTTTTGCCGCCCTGCTGTGGGGAAGATACCAGTACGGATGGCGTGGACGGACGGCAGTACGCTGGACACTGGCAGGATTCGGTATTCTCTTTTTAAGCTACTTTGGTGCCCGATTTGTAGTGGAGTTCCTGCTCTCCAGCACTGCCGCCTGATACTGTGAGCAGTATCCCTACCGAGGCCCTTGCCGGCATTCTGCTGTTGCTGATCCTGATATCCGGTTTTTTCTCGGGCTCAGAGACCAGCATGATGGCCATCAATCGGTACCGACTGCGTCACATGACCCGTAGCGGCCACCGTGGCGCCAATGCCGTCTCTTCACTGCTGGATCGCCCCGAACGGCTGATCGGCCTGATCCTGCTGGGTAACAACTTTGTCAACATCCTGGCCTCTGCACTGGCCACGATCATCGGCATGCGCCTCTATGGCGATGCAGGTATCGCGATTGCGACTGGTGTACTCACCTTCATGATCCTGATCTTTGCCGAGGTCACACCAAAGACCGTCGCCGCACTCAACCCGGAGCGCTTTGCCTTCCCCGCCTCACTGATCCTCCTGCCACTGCTTCGACTGCTCTCTCCGCTGGTCCTGCTGATCAACTGGATTACCAGTCTGGTACTGCGTATGGTGGGCATCAGCATCAAGCCGGAACAGAGTGAGCACCTCTCCCGCGAGGAACTACGCACCGTGGTCAAAGAGGCTGGCGGCCTGATTCCCCAGAAACATCGGGCGATGTTGACCAATATCCTGGACCTGGAACAGGTTACGGTCGAGGACATCATGGTCCCGCGCAGCGAGATTATCAGTATCGATATTGATGATGAATGGTCATCGATTATTCATCAGATTGCCCTGAGCCACCATACCCGAATACCGGTCTTTCGAGAGAACTCGGAAAACCTGCTGGGCATTCTTCACATGCGTGATGCAGTCAGCCTTGCCGTCAGTGAGGAGGAGAACAAGCCCGGTCTGGTCAAAATGTTGCGAAGCCCAAACTACATCCCGGAACAGACCACACTCCACAAGCAGCTACTACAGTTCCAGCTGACGAAAAGGCGGATGGGGCTGGTGGTCGATGAGTATGGCGACCTGCTCGGCCTGGTCACACTGGAGGACATTCTGGAGGAGATTGTGGGTGAGTTCACGACCGATGTCTCCGATGCAATCCCCGAAGTGACCCCCCGTGATGATGGCTCCTACCTGGTCGACGGCAGCGCCAATCTACGGGAGCTTGAGAAGAATATGGGCTGGAAACTGCCACAGAATGGTGCAAAAACCATGAATGGCTTGATTCTGGAACATCTGGAGGATATCCCCGAACCCGGAACCAGCATGATGATCGGCGGCTATCCGATTGAGGTGACCAGTGCCAGCGAAACCCTGGTACGGCGTGTTGCCATCTTCCCGCAGCAGCAGAAAAAATAGATATATCAATAATATATTAAAAACAACAATACTCACTGTGCCTCTCTAATGAATGGGCCCGGACGTGTTTCACACTCTCAGAGATTAACAGAAGTACACCCCCCCCTTCCACACCATCACCCAGTGATTACATATAAAATATAACAAGCTGAAATATTTTACATTTTCAAGAAAACACTGATAATAATACAAACATAAACAATCAATTAATCTATATATTTATTGATAACACTATTTATATTATCAGTAGCGTCAACGTCACACGAAGGGATTGGTTCAACCGGAGCAGACTGTTCGAAAGTCATGAATGCCCAGCACCAAAACCGCTTGATTGTGACTGAACGCTGGAGGGAAATGGTGAACGTGAAAATATCAAAGAATCAACAAGTCAAGGTTGGAAGCCCGGAAGATATTTACAGCATCATGTACAAGATTCTCCAGAGAGAGAGCCGTCTGGGCAGAACCAAGGAACATTTCTGGGTGATGGGATTGGCCGCAGACAATGAAATCGGCTATATCGAGCTGGTCAGCCTGGGAAGCGTGTCATCTGCAGTGATCACACCTTTGGAGATATTCAATCTGGCAGTTGCAAAAAAATCCCCAAGAATAATTCTGATCCATAATCACCCCAGCGGCACCCTCAAACCGTCCAGTGCAGACAAGACTGTAACGCAACAGATCATCAAGGCGGGAAAGATTTTGACCATTGATGTGCTGGACCATTTAATTATTTCAGAAAATGGCTATTACAGTTTTGCACAGCACCACCAGCTTTAATTCTCCGGCAATATCCATCCCCACACCCAAAACAGAGCAATGAAAAAGAATATATTAACGCACTGGTGTCCCAACGTTTAATCGAATAAATTCAATTGGTTATTGATGACGTCC
>CAYFOR010000111.1:0-9534 GCA_964344785.1 uncultured Piscirickettsiaceae bacterium | reverse complement strand
AATAGAGGGCGCGCCTCCTTGTTTTATGGGTTATTTGGTGAATAAGGCGGGGTTAAACGATAGGCAACGGGCGCATCAGATAAAGAAGATGAGAAACTCCGGGTTTATCAAACCATTGAAAGAAAATGGCAGGACGTATTATGTTAATTTCATGAATAACTATCTGATGAGAGGGCTAATTACAACCCTGGAGCAAGAAGGGTTTATCCCACCGATTGATGCTGCGTAAATGCTTGGGGTTTTGCTTGTAATTACGTCTAAAGGTTGACCCAGTAAACATGGCCTGCAAGAAACAACATGTAAATCATTGAAAATATTGGTGGGCCCACCTGGACTCGAACCAGGGACCAAGGGATTATGAGTCCCCTGCTCTAACCAACTGAGCTATAGGCCCAAAAAGCGTGCTATGAAAGGTAGGTGGTGCTTTGATTCTGGCGCTTAACCGGCATCCAGATAACTTTCCAGTTTGTCGGAACGGGATGGGTGGCGCAGTTTGCGAAGTGCTTTTGCCTCGATCTGACGGATACGTTCACGGGTGACATCAAACTGTTTGCCCACCTCTTCAAGGGTGTGGTCGGTATTCATGTCGATACCAAAGCGCATTCTCAGTACCTTTGCCTCACGTGGGGTGAGTCCGGCAAGGACATCCTGTACATCTTCCTGCAGCCCGACCGAGGTGGCGGAGTCATCCGGCTGTATGACGTTGGTGTCCTCGATGAAATCACCGAGGCTGGAATCTTCGTCATCACCGATTGGGGTCTCGGTCGAGATCGGCTCCTTGGCGATCTTCAGCACCTTGCGAATCTTGTCCTCCGGGATCTCCATCTTCTCGGCAAGCTCCTCCGGGGTGGGCTCACGTCCCATCTCCTGAAGCAGTTGGCGCTGGATACGATTGAGCTTGTTGATGGTCTCAATCATGTGGACCGGAATACGGATGGTGCGAGCCTGGTCGGCAATCGAGCGGGTGATGGCTTGGCGAATCCACCAGGTGGCATAGGTTGAAAACTTGAAGCCTCTGCGATATTCGAACTTGTCGACCGCCTTCATCAGGCCGATGTTGCCTTCCTGAATCAGATCAAGGAACTGCAGGCCACGGTTGGTATATTTCTTGGCAATCGAGATCACGAGGCGCAGGTTGGCCTCAATCATCTCTTTCTTGGCTCGACGGGCCTTGCCTTCACCAATCGACATCATGCGGTTGATCTCTTTCAACCGGTCAACGGAGATGCCGCACTCTTCCTCCAGGTTGAGCAGTTTCCGTTGGGCACGCTGGATATCCCGCGAGTAGCGCTTCAGCGTGGAAGAGTGCTTCTTCTTGGCGGCAATCTGCTTCTCGACCCACTCCAGATTGGTCTCGTTTTTCGGGAAGGATGTAATGAAATCCTTGCGTGGCATACCTGCCCGTTCCACGGCCAGGCTCATGATCGTCCGCTCGTTTTCGCGAACTTTTCCCATCGCACCACGAATGTCGATCACCAGTCTGTCGAGCAGTTTGGGTACCAGCTTGCACTGCATGAACTGGTCGGCAATCTCGTTACGAAGCTGCTCGGTTTTTTCATGTCCCTTGCCGTTACGTTTTTCGGATCGATCCATCTTTTTCGAGAGATCGGCAATACCCTGCAGGCGGCCGGTCATCATCTCCGGTGGCGGACCGGTAAAGTTGTCATCCGTAGTCTTGGTGTCGGTATCTTCCCCTTCCTCCACAGTAGTCGTCTCATCGTTGTTGCTGGATCCAACGACGGGGTCGGGGCAGTAGTCACAGAGGCCGGTAATGACGGAGGCCAGTTCCTGGTCACCGCTGTTGACCTTGTCAAACTCCTTCAGGAGTTCCTGGACTGTGCTGGGATAGAGGGCGAGCGCATTCATCATCTGCCGCATTCCTTCCTCAATGCGTTTGGCGATGGCAATCTCGCCCTTGCGGGTCAGCAGTTCAACCGAGCCCATCTCCCGCATGTACATCCGCACAGGGTCTGTAGTGCGTCCCGCCTCTCCTTCAGAGGAGAGCAGCACGGAGGCGGCCTCGGCGGCGGCCTCTTCATCGTTGTCATCATTGGAGCTTCCGGTCTCACCGGCGATCAGCAGGCTTTCTTCATCAGGGGCCTTCTCCAGGACATTGATTCCCATGGAGTTGATAACGCTGATTACGTTCTCGATCTCGTCGGTATCGGTAATGTCATTGGGCAGATGGTCATTGATTTCGCCATAGGTCAGGTAGCCCTGCTCTTTTCCTTTGGCAATCAAATTCTTAATTTCGTTTTCTTCTGCTTTTGCTGATTGGGACATGCGTTATGAAACCCGTGCAATAAGTTGAGTTGATAGAAAAGGGCCGCGTATTATACCCGAGGTGCCCAATTGGAGTCACGTGATAATTACGGTTTTGTCAATTATTTGAACAGCGTGAGCAGTTCCGTAAATCGCTGTTTCTCCTTTTTGTCGAGTGGCTGACTCTCGGCCTTTTTGACCAATCTGGCATACTCTTGTTCCTGTCCCTGGTGCTGCAGCTTCTCGATGGTATCGATGAACTCCTGTTCAATCCCTTTTTCAGGGGTGGGGGGGGTCCACTGGGCCACTTTGTGGAGCAGTTGCTCGTCTGCCCGGTCACGCCATCTCTCCAGCAGGGCAGCAGTGGTCAGGTCAGGATTTTGTTGTAGTGTCTCAATTACCTCAATCAGAAGGGGGATTCCCGGATTATCGATTTTCTGGATGTCACTAGTTGATGGAATATGCATGAATAGCTGTGGATGGTGCAGTAATGCGTGCAATGCGTTACGGACCGGGGAGGGGCCACTGTTGGCGGGCCGCTGGCCTGCCTGGGATGTACGGCTCGGGGGACGCGGGGGCGGGGTTTCCAGCAGGTGGTCGGTGAGCTTCTCCTCTTCAATCTCGACCATCTCCGAAAGGCGCTTGAACATCATCTCGCGAAACATCCCGGCGGGTAGTCGCGAGAGCTTTGGGCGGGCCTGGGCGACCAGTTTGGCGCGCCCATCCATGCTCTGCAGCCCTCCCTGCTGAAGCAGTTGATCAAAAAAGAAGGTGGAGAGCGGGGTAGCCTGTCGGACTCTCTGCTCGAACCGATTCTGCCCCTCCTTGCGCACCAGTGAGTCGGGATCTTCCCCTTCCGGAAGAAACATGAAGAGAATCTCGCGCCCATCGCGCACCTGAGGCAGGGCCACCTCCATCGCCTTGGTGGCGGCATCACGGCCAGCACGGTCTCCGTCAAAGCAGAAGATCACCCGGCTTACGGTACGAAACAGCTGGTGCAGGTGGTCGGTGGTGGTGGCGGTACCCAGAGTGGCTACACTATAGGAAATGCCATACTGGGCAAGGGCGACCACATCCATGTAGCCCTCAACGACCAGAATCTGGTTGAGTTCCCGGTTGCTCTTTCGTGCCAGATAGAGTCCATAGAGCTCCTTCCCCTTGTGAAAGAGCGGGCTCTCCGGTGAGTTGAGATATTTCGGTTTCTCATTTCCGAGTACACGCCCGCCAAAGCCGATCACTCGTCCCCGGCTGTCGTGGATTGGAAAAGTGATGCGGTTGCGAAAACGGTCATAGTGTCCACCACTCTCCTTGGTGATCAACATGCCGGTTCGTGAGAGCTGGGCGGTGGTGGCCTTGTCCCGACCCATGGCTTCGTGCAGCAGACTCCATCCTTCCGGAGCAAAGCCCAGTCCGTAGCGTGCGGCTACCTCACCACTGAGACCGCGCTGTTTCAGATAGGTGACGGCAGAGGCGGCCTGGGGATGGGACTTGAGCTGCTGGCGGTACCATGTAGCAGCCCGCTCCAGTAGCTGAAAAAGTGGCTCAAAATTTTCGCGCGGTCTGCCGTTGTCATCCTCCTCCCGCGGTACCTCCAGTCCCGCCTTGGTGGCGAGATCTTCCACCGCCTCCGGGAAGGGGAGGTTCTCATACTCCATCAGGAAGCTGATGGCGGTGCCGTGGGCGCCACAGCCAAAGCAGTGGTAGAACTGTTTCTGCTGGCTGACGGTGAAAGAGGGGGTCTTTTCGTGGTGAAAGGGACAGCAGGCCTGAAATTCCCGCCCCTTCTTGGTCAGTGATACCCGTGCATCAATGATATCGACGATGTCGATTCTGGAGAGCAGTTCATCAATGAAGGAGGAGGGAATGCGGCCAGCCATCACTGAAGCATAGCATAGCGGCCTGAAGAAACCGGAGGACGACTATCCGAGCAGTGCCTTGATCTTTCCGCTCAACTGTCCCATGTCGGCACGACCCTGTGCCTTGGGTTTGATGATGCCCATTACCTTGCCCATCTCTTTCATTGAGGCGGCACCGGTTGCTTCGATCGCATCCCGGATCATCTGCTCGATCTCCTCATCGGTGAGCTGTTCCGGCATAAACTCCTGGATGATGTCGATCTCGGCTGTCTCGTTGCTGGCCAAGTCATCACGCCCTGCAGATTCGAACTGGGCAATGGCATCCCGGCGCTGCTTGACCATCTTGTCCAGCAGGGTGAGCAGGCGGGTATCGTCAACCTCGATGCGCTCATCAACCTCCACCTGCTTGACCGTGGCGGTGATCATGCGGAGCACCTTGACGCGCGCCTTCTCCTTGTTGCGCATCGCCTCCTTGACACTGTTGTTGATACGATCAAGTGTGGACATGACAATCGGTATCTTGTAGTGACAGTTAGCGGGAGAGCATGCCGCGGTTACGGCGCATGGTGCTGCGTTCGCGTGAAACACGCTTCTGTGTGCGCTTCACGGCGGCTGCCGCCTTGCGCTTGCGGATCTGGGTTGGCTTCTCGTAGAACTCACGCTCACGTGCTTCGGCAACGGTTCCTGCCTTCTCTACCGCACGCTTGAAGCGTCGCAGGGCGTAATCGAAGTTCTCGTTCTCTCGTACTCGTATATTGGGCATATTCTGTTATATCCTTGGACTTCGGACAGTTGGAAAATGGAGCGGGGCATTATACGGAGATGAAGGTGACTGTGCAATGATTTTGACAATGGTTCGTCTGCCTCGAAGAGGCCGCTGTTTCGCCGATATCCTTTTGTTCCGGTTGTACTCTCTGTGCTGCAGCGGCTGTGCTCTGTTTCAGGCTGCATGGGGGATCTGTCGGACTGTGGGGATGTTGGAGCAGCGGCCATGATGGTATTGGGTATCGAGAGCTCCTGTGATGAGACCGGAGTGGCACTGTACGATTCTGCTGCCGGGCTTCTCGGGCACACGCTATACAGTCAGGTAGAGCTGCATGCCCAGTTCGGTGGTGTGGTTCCCGAGTTGGCCTCGCGTGACCATATCCGGCGGATGATTCCGCTGCTGGACCAGTTGTTCGAGGAGAGCGAAGTCAGGCGGAATCAGGTCGAGGGCGTGGCCTATACGGCGGGTCCCGGTCTGTTGGGGGCGTTGATGGTGGGTGCCAGTTTCGGGCGCAGCCTGGCTTACGCCTGGGGCGTGCCTGCGCTGGCGGTACACCATATGGAGGGGCATCTGCTGGCCCCGTTGCTGGAGGATGAAGCACCCGAATTCCCGTTTGTTGCGTTGCTGGTCTCCGGCGGGCATACCCTGCTGGTCCAGGTCGATGGTATCGGGTGCTATCAACTGCTGGGTGAGTCGATTGATGATGCAGCGGGAGAGGCCTTTGACAAGACAGCGAAACTGTTGGGGCTGGGATATCCTGGTGGACCGGCGCTCTCCAGGCTGGCCCGGGATGGTGATCCCGAGCGCTTTCACTTTCCCAGACCGATGGTGGACCGCCCAGGGCTCGACTTCAGTTTCAGCGGACTCAAGACCTTTGCCCGCAATACACTGGAGCGTCATCGTGACGAACCCACCATCGCTGCGGATATCAGCCGTGCCTTCGAAATGGCGGTGGCCGATACCTTGGCCATCAAGTGTCGTCGGGCGCTGCGTCAGTGTGGATTGGATCGTTTGGTGGTGGCAGGCGGAGTGAGTGCCAATCATGCCATTCGGAGCCGTTTGAGTGAGATTGCTGCGGGGGAAGGGGGGGCAGCCTATTTTCCCCGCCCGGCATTCTGTACCGATAATGGGGCGATGATCGCCTATGCGGGTGCACTACGTCTGGAGTCCGGGGCGCATGAGGGGCTTTCGATTGAAGCCCGTGCCCGCTGGCCGCTGGATACGTTGACAGCACCCTGATAGTGGAGGGGGTCAGTGTGCGTAGGGTGGACGATAGTCGCGTAGCATCTCCATCTTCTCCTCGGTGGTCAGGCCACCGCCGTCGAACTGGTGGCAAAGACCGGCCATGATCATCTCCAGATCATGCAGAATGGTTACCAAAATCTGTTTCATCTCACTGTCCCCTCTCTATCAAAAGCGGTTGTATCGATCAGTGATTTGAATGATGCAATAAGTGTTCCGTATTTCCTGGTGGTGTTCTCGGGGCAAGCACCTGCGCTTTCACCGCTTTGAGGTGAAATTCATCCGGTCTTCATCTCCGGCAAGTAGATTACGGATATTGCTGCGGTGGCGCCAATAGAGCATGATGGTAATCAGCAGCATGGCGGCGGTCAGAGTAATAGAGCCCGTCGTCGGGAAGAGCTGCCAGACATAGAGCGGTGCCAGCAAAATGGCGGTCAGTGCAGAGAGAGAGGAGTAGCGAAAGAGAACGGCCATGGTCAGCCAGGTGGCAATCGTTGCCAGGCCGATACTCCAGTGAAGGCCGATCAGTCCGCCCAGCGCAGTAGCAACGCCCTTGCCCCCTTTGAAACCAAAGAACAGCGGATACAGGTGCCCAAGAAAGGTGGCGAGCAGGGTCAGCGCAATGGTCGTTTCACTGAGGTTCATCGCCACCGCAATGGCGACCGGAACCAGCCCTTTCAGCATATCGCCGATCAGGGTCAGTAGTGCGGCCTTTTTCCCGCCCAGGCGGAGTACATTGGTGGTTCCCGGATTTTTCGAGCCTTCTGTACGGGGGTCGGGAAGTTGCAGCAGCTTGCAGACTACAATGGCGGCAGATAGAGAGCCCATCAGGTAGGCAGACCCAACCACCAACAGATCGATCAATGTCATCATGGGGGGCGATTATGGGATAATCAAACCAGGGTTACAAATCTGGAGGTAAGGAGATGGATGTCGTCTATATCAAGGATCTGCAGATCAAAACGGTCATCGGGATCTACGACTGGGAGCGTGAGATCAAGCAGACGGTCAGTATTGATCTGGAGATGGGAACGGATATCCGCAAGGCGGCTGTGAGTGACACGATTGAACATGCGCTGGACTACAAGGCGGTGGCCAAGCGGATCATTGCGTTTGTGGAAGAGAGCCGGTTCCATCTGGTGGAGACCATGGCAGAGCGAATTGCGGAGATTGTCCGGCAGGAGTTCGGAGTGGTCGGTCTGCGCCTGCGGGTGAGTAAACCGGGTGCAGTGACCGGTTCTCGTGATGTCGGTGTGGTGATCGAACGTGGTGAACCACTCTGATGCCAAGGGTCTACCTCAGTATCGGCAGCAATATCGAGCGGGAAAGGAGCATCCGGGGGGCGCTTCGGGCGTTGCATGAACAGTATGGGGAGCTGATCCTCTCGACCCTCTATGAAAATGAGGCGGTCGGCTTTGAGGGGGCGCCATTTTACAATCTGGTGGTGGCGTTCGATACCACGGAGGCGTGGCAGCTGATTCAGCAAAAGCTTCGTCGAATTGAAGAAGATTTTGGAAGGGTGCGTGGTGAGCATAAATTCAGTGCCCGGACGCTTGATATCGATTTACTGCTCTATGGCGATCTGGATCTGCACGACCAGGGTGTGGATCTCCCGAGGGATGAGATTCTGAAATATGCCTTTGTGCTGGGGCCGCTGGCCGAGCTTGCCGGGCGGGAATGTCACCCACAGACCGGGAAACGGATCGACCAGCATTGGGATGAGTTTGATCAGTCCGGCCAGCCGCCTCTTTCCGCTGTGGATTTGCAGTTTTAGTACGCCAACAACATGGTGTTGATGGGATAAAGCCCGCTGACCCTATCGGGTATCGAGTATCGAGTTCAACTCGTCAATCAGTTGTCGGATCAGGGGCGGCATCAAGTCCGTTTGACCATTATCATATGCGTCACAAACGTCCTTTGCCTTTTCGGTCAGTGTGGGAAATCCAAAGGATGTGCCGCTTCCCTTGATCGGATGTGCGATCTCCTTGACCTGTTTCCAGTCCTCGTTGGCGAGCGCGACGACCAGTTGCAACCGGTCGCTGCCTGCAGACTCCCTGAAGATTTCCATCAGCTCGTCATCAACCTCCTCCTCGGCCTCTGCTGGTATGGACCTGTTTTCCTGGCCGAGGAATTGGCTCAGTTTCCTGTTCAGCTCCTGCTTGTCGATCGGTTTGCCAATGAAATCATCGCAGCCGGCCGCTTCGAATGCATCACGATGCCTCTGCATCACATTCGCCGTCAGCGCGATGATCGGAACCCTGTTGCCGCTCTTTCGGATGGTATGACAGGCCTCAATGCCGTCCATTACCGGCATCTGCATGTCCATCAGGATGAGATCAAAAGAGTGCGCTGCAGCCAGCTCAACCGCCTCACGACCATTGTCGGCGGTCATTACGGTCAGCCCCATCCCCTCCAGCATACGCCGTTCCAATATCTGTATCTGCAGCGTATCTTCCGCAATCAGTACATGCCCATCCAGCTTTTCATCGAGCACGGATTTCTTGTTTGCATCGGTGGCCTGTTGTTCACGAATCTCACTACGCCGGTATGGAAGAATAAGCCGGAAGGTGGACCCTTCATGCTCCTTGCTGGATACCTCGATGGTTCCACCCATCATCTCGGCAAGACTCTTCGAGATGTAGAGGCCCAGACCACTACCACCAAAACGGCGGGAGATGGAGCCATCGACCTGCTCGAACCGGCTGAAGAGCCGACCGAGTGCCTCCCGAGACATGCCGATCCCGGTATCTCTGACGGTAAAGATCAACTTGCCGTCCTCAACAGCGGAGGTCAGTGCAATGGTGCCTTCGGCTGTAAACTTGATGGCATTGCTGAGCAGGTTGATCAGGATCTGTCCGATCCGTTGTCCATCACCAATGAGCAGAAACACCTCATCATTTTTCTGCTCAATCATTAACTCCAGTGCAGCCTCATGGGCACGGATGGTAAACATCTGCTTGATATCTTCCAGCAGCGCATTGAGATTGTACGGAGCCTCATTGATTGTGAATTTCCCGGATTTGATCTTGGACATGTCCAGGATGTCGTTGACCAGCGCCAATTGGCCGACTCCGGCCATTTCGATGGAATTTGCCAGTTGCAGGATATTCTGGTCTCCGGTGGATTCCTTGATGATCTCTGCATTGCCGATAATGGAGGTCAACGGGGTGCGAAGTTCATGGCTCATTGCGGCCAGAAAGTTATCCTTTGCATGGTTTGCCCGGTCCGCATCATCCACCGCGTGCTGCAGGTTTTTCATGGCGGATTGGAGAGATTGGGTCAGTTTGTTCACCTCGATCACATTGCTGTTGGTGAGCTGCTCGACTGTATTGTCATCAATGGCGTTGATCAGCCGAGTCTATTCCAATCCATAAATGGCCCTGAACAGAGAGGGTAAGAGTGAGTTCC
>CAYFOR010000110.1:0-9643 GCA_964344785.1 uncultured Piscirickettsiaceae bacterium | reverse complement strand
CAACGACTCTGATATACAGCTCCCTTCGGTTACCTTTTTCTATGAGTCAACGCGCATGGGCCGCAACTTATATTACAAAGTATTACTAAAGGCAAGGTTTAGCGTAATCTTTTGCCTTCTGCTACTTGGTGCACTCCATGGTCAGCTGCTGATGGCTACAGAGATCCGCCTTCCCTCACTGGGAGGAGACAGCAGCACCGCTTTACTCTCTCCACAGCAACGGGAGTTACTGGGTGAGGCATTCATGCGCTCCCTTCGTGGGCAACTGGAGATCGTAGAGCAACCCATCATACAACACTATATCGAGTCACTCGGCCTTCAGCTCGCACTGCAGAGTGGCGATCCCACCCTGCCCTTCGAGTTTTTCGTGGTGGCGGACGATACCATCAACGCCTTTGCAGGCCCATCCGGAAAAATCGGCATCCATACCGGTCTGATAGAAAAGGCACAGAATGAGGGAGAACTGGCGGCAGTGCTGGCGCATGAGATCGCTCACGTCACCCAGCACCACCTGATGAGAACTCTGGAGAGTCGCCAAAGTCATTCACTGCAGCATGCCGCCACCATTCTTGCAACCATTATTGCGGCATCCAGCAATCCAAAGGCTGGAGGAGCGGTCGCCGCAACAGCAACCGGACTCTCTCTGCAGCAACAGATCAACTTCACGCGCAGCAATGAGCAGGAGGCCGACAGAGTTGGCATGGACATCCTTCATGGTGCCCATTTCGACCCCAAATATATGCCCGCCTTTTTCAAACGGCTACAGCAGGCATCCAAACATGAAGGCGGACACTTTCCCGAGTATTTGCGTACCCACCCCTTGAACCTCTCACGGATTGCCGATGCCGAGAACAGGATCAACCGGTATGCACCGCTGTCCGACCGGGATGATCGAGAGTTCCAACGCATTCGACAGCTGCTGTTGCTGAAAAAATTCACCCATCCACATGCAGCGGTTCTGCACTATCAGCGCCTTCTGAAGGAGCAATCCACGGATCACAGCCTGCGGTTCGCATTCGCCACCGCCTATCTGCAGGCAGGCAAACCGGAAAAATCGTTACAGCAGTTTGAAAGACTGCTGCGCCAGGAACCTGATGCACCCACACTCACCATCCTGGCAGCCCAGGCGGAGTCTCAGACTGGAGCAATGGCGAACGCCATTCAGAAACTAGAGCGGGTTGTCCGCCTCTATCCATCTCATTCCGCTCTGATACTGACGCTGGCAGAACTGCTTCAGCAACACGAGCAGTACGCACGAGCGATCGATGTGATACAGCAGGGCTTGAACCACCACTCACAATCGACTCAACTCTACCAGATGCTTGCCAAAACCCATGGTCTTGCCGGGAAGCAGGCACAGTCCCACCTGGCACTGGCACAGTATCACTTTCTGAGGGGTGAGACTGAAACCGCCCTGCAGCAGCTCGATTTTGCTGAACGAGCCGCAAGAAAAGAGGGGGCAGACTTTATCCTCTTCTCCACCATTGATGAACGAAGACAGCGCTACGAGGCCAAGGAGGCACTGGAAAAAGAGGAGCGGTCATAGTCACTATTCACCGATACCCGTAACTGATTCAGATTGCCCCTGAAATTTGTCAGTTCAAGGCAGAAAATGTGAGTGTATCCTGAGATGACCGCGAGCACTGCTCGTAGTGTTATACATATACATGACCATTTTCGAACGCTGAAATGACGGATTTCAGGGGTAAGCTGAACAGTTACCGGTCATAAACGGTTCTGTAGGTGGGGATAAAAACCGTTCCCTTGATTCTTTTGGGGGCTATCTCCATAATTCTTCCCCACTAACCAACCGAAGATGAGGCTGAAGATTCAATGAATACCGCCCTGAAAGAGCTACTGGATGAACTGACTCCTGAACAGTTCGATGAATTCAAAGCAGACAAGATGCTGAACAAAATCTACTCCATGAGTGGCGACACCTCAATTGAAGATATCGTCGGCAATGCACAGGCTGTCGCCTCTGCAGCCATGCTGCGCTATCTCTATCCCAGAAAAACCGGTGTAACGGTATGGACCGGCAAAGTGGAAACTGCCGTAGCGGCATCTGCAGCGGCACCAACTGCCACCGAGGGGGCAACGGCTACCGCCGCCGACACACCGAAACCTGCCGTCAAGAAGGCTGAACCTACCCCAGAGTATGACCTCTCCAAACCGGAGACACTTCCACTCTGGCTGAAAATGAAGCTGAAGAAAGAGGGAAAGCTGTAAAGCGTTTTATCACGCTTTCTGTTTTCCACATAAAAAAGGAGCTGCCGAATAATCGGCAGCTCCTTTTTATTTAATTTATTCAGGTGGTTAAGCGCCCTGAAACGTCCCCAAGTCAATAATACCGACAAGAATCGGATTATCACGCGATATGGCAACCTTCTCCAGGTTTCCGGCCAGACCCAACATATTCAACATACCGGTTCTGTTGGTACTCCCCTGTTTCGTTGTGATTTTCTGCTGAGGCTGGGTAGTGTTGCTGTTCTTGTTCATCTTGGGACTCCTTTGAAGTCTGGTCACGCAATCTACCATTACACAGGCATATTACATGCCAGCCATCACAACCAAAGATTGGCACGATATCTGCCTTATTTCAAACAACAACAATAAAACCAGGGCAATGTATCCTCGGTAGGCCCCAGTCGCTCTACACGGCGGGGGAGACAGGCTTCATAGGAAAAGGTTCTAGCTTTCACCTCCCTTTGACTATGGTTACTTGAGAGTCGTGAGGCTCAACACTCTGCCACGATCAAGAGGTCCTTTTCTCTGATGGGGTGTGGCAGCACCCCATCAGAATCTTTCCTTTCGACGCTAAGCGGCCGACACAGGCTGCACGGCGAGTACGCCAATTACTGAGAGGAGGATTTGGCAAGATAGCGACCCAAGGTTCTGAGCAGCATCATCCCATTCACCGGTTTGTTCAGATAATCATTACCGCCTGCCTGCTCAAAATTGATTCTGCTGCTCTGCATCACATTGGCGGTCACTGCAATAATCGGCATTGTATACCCCAGCTCCCGAATGGCAGCAGTTGCCTCAATTCCGTCCATCACCGGCATCTGAATATCCATCAGAATCAGATCAGGAGAGTTGGCCTGCACACTGCCTACGGCCTCCTGTCCATTATCGGCAGTCACTACATCCAGCCCTATTTTTTCCAGCATACGAGCGAGCAAAACCTGCATTGCAGGAGTGTCTTCAACAACCAGTACCGTTCCTGAAAGTCCCCCTTCCATTAAATTATTAGACCGTTTCCATATCTTAATGAGAACAATTTCATATGCTACCACAATCCCAGTGAAGCGGTTGGAACATCCGGGCTCGGCTGCGACGACTATCCTGTTTGCAATACGCTCATGTCATTCACAAATCATCATGATGAACATCAACCACCCTGTTTGATTTTTTATGATCAATATAGAGCAGATAGAGATCCTCAAACGTGATGTCCGTACCTTCAAGCAGCTCATTCACCTGCGCGAGATAATCTTCTATCCTCTTGAGCCTCTCGGCATGTTCCCTGTTTACATATCGTTTCATCGCCCCCCCCTTACTGCACACTCCCAGTCATGACCAGCACCAACAAGACGATTGCCGGAAAAAACATACCAGCAAAATGGTATGTTTTTTTCCATCAATCACCTAATGGAAATTCAATGGCGACTCAGTGATATATTGCACTCAAACGCCATACAACCCCCTCCCGGGTCATCTTCAGATGCAGCGGATCATGTCCCAGCTTCCCAACCCGAACAACAAATGTATCGATCCCCTCGAAAAATGCATGATCCAGACGAGGGAAAAGTGACTGCCCAACCTGCTGCGACTCCGCCCCGCTCAACTGATAACGTACCCAGTCCATTGTCACCACCTGATTGACGGTCAGCTCGCTCATGCTGTTGGCAGTACTGCGAAACATTCGGGAAAGTACATCCCCCTGCCGGCCTTGTTCAATCCGCAAACGCTCCTTGTAATGCTGCTGAATCTGCTCCAGATCGATATATCGTTGCATCACCTGATGATCATTCACCACCAGCGCATGATCCATTCGGTAGAGCGCATAGTAGGGAATCGCTCCATAGATCAGCAGCAACAGCAGAAGTAACCGAAAAAACAGGCCCACCATCATTAGAATCCTCTGTTATTACACCATCACTGACTCGCACCTTATCACACCACACCAAGGCACGATATACTCGTTTTCATGAACAGAGACGAGATTAACGGTATTGTTTTGGCGGGTGGCAAATCACGTCGAATGGGTGGGGAAGACAAGGCTTTCTCCCTGATTCAGGGACAGCCATTAATCACCTATGTGATCGATCGACTACAACCACAGCTCTCCACTCTTGTCATCAGTGCGAATCGCAACCATCACCAGTACAGCCGTTTTGGCTATCCGGTGGTCAGCGACAACGAACCCGACTTTCCGGGGCCTCTGGCCGGCATCGCCAGCGGAATCGAACAGACATCAGCGCCCCTGGTACTGATCACCCCCTGTGACACGCCACTACTGCCAACCGATCTGGTAGAGCGGCTCTACAATACCCTGTCACATTCCGATACCGCCGTTGCCGTCGCACATGATGGAAGTCGCCTTCAGCATCTCTGCTTTCTGGCTGAAAGAGGCATTCTTCCATCCATCCAGCAGCGGCTTCAGCAGAAGCTGCCCAGGGTAGGAGACTGGATCGAATCTCAATCACCTGCCATCTGCCGATTTGATGACCCGCTCGCATTCACCAATATCAACACTCCACAAGAGCGTCAACAGATCGAGCAGGTACTTGCTGCATGATCCAGACTCCAACTCCGGTGATCGGATTTGCCGCATGGAGCGGAACCGGCAAGACAACTCTCATCAAGCAGATCATTACAATACTCAACGGACGGGGGCTCCATATTGCCGCGATCAAGCATACCCACCATCAGGTCGATTTTGACCAGCCCGGCAAGGATAGTTATGAGCTGCGTCACGCTGGCGCCGAACAGTTACTGGTCGCCTCCGCCAAACGTTCGATGTTGATCACAGAGCACCCACAGGAGAGCAGTGAACCCGATCTCGCATCATTGCTACCCAAACTGGACCACGCTGCGCTCGATCTGGTTCTGGTCGAAGGATTCAAGCATGAGCCAATCCCCCGTATTGAGCTGCATCGATCCGCCCTGGGAAAGCCCCTGCTCTATCCCGATGATCTGCATATCATTGCCATTGCACTCCCCAGATATGAGACCATTACCCCCACCATAACACGCCTTGATCTCGACAACCCTGACGAGATTGCCGACTTCATTCAACAGCAGATCAGTAATTAGTACCATGGCATCCACAGCACAGCCCCTACTCCCTTTCAATGACGCACTGGAGCAGATTTTCCAGCAGATCACACCGGTCACTGAAACCGAATCGGTTCCACTCAAAGCGTCCTTTGGACGCACACTTGGAGAAGAGATCGTCTCCCCAATCAATGTTCCCGCCTATGATAACTCAGCGATGGACGGTTATGCCCTGAAAGGAAGCGACCTGCCCGATCAGGACAGCGCAACCCTCGATGTCGTCGGCTCCTCCTTTGCCGGAACACCATTCGAGGGCAGCGTTGCACCGGGGCAAGCGGTACGCATCATGACCGGCGCAATGATTCCCAATGGTGTCGATACCGTCATCATGCAGGAGAAGGCCACCCGGGAGGGCGATCAGGTCACCTTTTTCAGCAAGGACCAGCATAAGCCCGGAGAGAATGTTCGCAAGGCTGGAGAGGACATGAGCCGTGGTGAGGTGGTACTGAAACCGGGCCAGAGGCTCGGTGCCGCCGAATTGGGCATGATCGCATCATTGGGTTACAGTGAAATTGTCGTCAAACGCAGACTCAAGATCGCATTCTTCTCTACCGGTGATGAGCTGCGCGCTGCCGGTGAGCCACTCGGTGCCGGACAGATCTATGACAGTAACCGTTACACCGTATTTGCAATGTTGGGTGAGCTGGGTGTGGATACGGTTGATCTCGGAATCATCCCCGACGACCGGGAGCAGATTGAGACCGCCTTCAACGAGGCCGCATCCCAGGCCGACGTCGTCATCACCTCCGGCGGAGTCTCTGTAGGTGAAGCCGATTTTGTCAAGGAGACACTGGACAAGCTGGGTGAGATCAATTTCTGGCGAATCGCAATGAAGCCGGGAAAACCGCTCGCCTTCGGCAAGCTCAAAGACAGCTGGTTTTTCGGGCTACCCGGAAACCCGGTTTCAGCGATGGTCACCTTTTTGCAGTTTGTACGCCCTGCCATCAACCATCTCGCCGGAAAGGATCGAGTCATCCCCTTCAGGATCTCCCTTCGTTGCAGCAACGAATTGAAGAAGAGACCGGGACGCCTGGAGTTCCAGCGTGGTATCCTAGAGCACCATGAGGACGGTATGACCACTGTTCGAGGGACGGGCCATCAGGGCTCTCATATTCTCCGATCAATGAGTCTGGCCGATTGCTTTATTGTGCTGCCGGCTGACAACGTCGGCGTACAGGCAGGGGAGTGGGTTGAGGTGGAGCCTTTTCCAGTACTCTGACCATGTGATAATTACGGATGCAGCAGGCCGAGAAGTGCTTAGCTGCAAGGCGGACGACTGAAGGACTGGCTGCAGCTAATTCAAAGGAGGACAACGAAGCAGATGAGTATTTCTCGGCCTGCCCGCAGGGAGCTCTCCACAGCGCCCAATACTGCGTTACAACCATTTGACATAGAGCAGCTATGCCTGCAAGGTTGCGCCTTGTCTTGGAGGCTGTGGAGAAGCTCTGCATTTGCAATTATCACATGGTCAGAGTACTAAATGGCTGAATTCGTTGAAGGTGACCAGTGCCTGTTACGCCATCATCATGGCGAGTACAACAAGAGCACAGAGGGAATGACTCAGGAGGAGTTGCTCCACTACAGTATTGCCTACTTCCATGACTCCCTGGAAAAACGTGCCCAAATGGGAGCACGCACCGCCCGCTGGACCAACCGGGTGATCCGTAGCGGCATTCTTGGACTGATGCTGATCGCCCTCTCCATTCTTCTGCTGGTCGTGATTGTAGCCAAACAGATGAACCAGATCGCTGATGTAATGTGGCGCATGGATCAGCAGATGGATGTGATCGTCTCTGACATCGGCAAGATGGAGCACTTTGTAAACACCATTGATAAAAGCGTCTCCACCATGCCGGCAATTGTCGGAGAGATCTCTACCATGGAGCAGCGTGTCGGCCTGATGTCGAACCACATGGGCACGATCTCGTCGCAGATGAACACAGCCAATCAGACCATTGGACAGATCATCACCGATGTTCAGGGGATGGACCAGAATCTGCAATCCGTCTCCATTATTGTGGATGGCATGGATCACAACCTCAATCGGGTCGGTCGCCCATTCCGCATGTTCAATGAGATGGTACCCATGCCATGACCTTGTTAGACCCTCAAGGCAGCATGGAGGTGACACGCTCGCTCTATGCGCAGATGTGCCACTTTCATGAGGAGACCGAACAACACCGCGTCAATTCCGAAAAGTCGACCCGGAAAACAGCGATACTGGTACAGAGCATTGGCACCCTGCTGTTGATCTTTACCGTCGTAATCGGGGTCTACATGACCCAACTGACCAATCAGTTCATCCAGATTGTTGACAGTATCGAACGGATGAACACCCGTGCCGAAACCATTTCGCAATACATGAGTGCAATGACAGCCGATGTCTCCAGAATGAACGACCATGTAGCCCATATGCATGCGATCCTCAACAATATGAAGACCATGAACCAGCATGTTGCCGGGATGGAGCATCAGGTTGGAGAGATGACCGTCAGCCTGGACCAACTCAACCAACTCGGTACCACTGCCAGAGAGACGGTCCATGCAATGAACCTGAAAATGGACCGTATCAACCAGGCCACCGCCCGCATGAACTTCCGGATGTATCAGATTTCAAAACCGATGAAAATGATGCCGAAGCATTAGGGCACATTCACACCAGGACACCTCCTGCTTCCACTGCTGTTGCAAAGCGGCTCACAACTCCATCTATTGGCAGCCTGCCCGGGCAACGCACGCCTCTTCTGCACCTTGATGATCCTCTTGATTAAGACTCAAGGAAAACCCCTCTAACCCCAGCCGTAGCTACTGAACCAAGCATCTTCAGACAAGCCCACCAATGACCGCCACGCCAATGGAAAGGCCAATTTGAAGATCTGAACACAGATTGAGAATTGCTATATTATTGACATTCCCCTGTTTCATGAACCATATGGGAGGTAATCATGCTTTATAACAGGAACTCAACCAAAGGTGGGCTTGGAGCGGTAATGATCATTACTGTTCCGCTTCTATTTTCTTCTCCTGCAATTGCAAAACGAAACCTGCTGAGCCTTTCGCTTGAAGAGTTGATGTCTGTCAAGGTTACCTCTGTATCCAAGAAAAGCCAGTCGATCCTGCATGCCGCTGCCGCTGTTCATGTGATCACAGCAGATGAAATTCGGCGTTCGGGAATGACTACTATTCCTGAACTACTGAGAATGGTACCCGGCATTCAGGTATCGCAGATTGATAGTCATACCTGGGGCGTTTCATCACGCGGATTTCATACGAACGGTAAAACCAACAAACTTCTGGTACTGATGGATGGTCGCTCTGTCTACACGCCTGTCTATTCAGGAGTTTATTGGGATGTACAGCATACTCCTCTAGAAGATATTGAACGAATTGAGGTTATTCGCGGACCCGGAGGTACCCTGTGGGGAGCCAATGCGGTTAATGGTGTTGTCAACATCATTACAAAAAGCAGCAGGAACACCAAAGGCAGTTTCGTAACCGTTCGTGGTGGAGACCACCAAAACGAGGTCACAGTACGTGCAGGCAAACAGGTTACCAAGAATGGCACCGGACGTTTCTATCTCAACCATCGAGATAATGATGGCTTTACATTGAGCAATGGCGGCGACAAGAATGACCAGTGGGATAGCTCTCAAATAGGGTTCAGAACTGACTGGGACCTAGGTGACCAAAAGACGCTGACTGTTCAGGGGGACCTGTACAGAATGGATCAACAAGATGGAACCACCGCTGGGAAAAATGAAGGAAGCAACCTATTGGTGCGATTCAAACAGCAGTATGCCCAGGATGCCAGTTGGGAGCTGCAGGGTTTTCATGACATCGCTGAAAGAAAAGATGCAGCGCTCTCACATCTTCGTGTCGAAACAATAGACGTGGAGTACCAACACCAACTCCGTGTAAACCCGGCCAATGAACTCACATTTGGTGGGGGTTACCGCAAGATCAAGGATGGAATCAGTGGAGTGAGCTCCGTTTCATTTGACCCGAGCAGCTTTGACCAGGAAGTGCTGAATGCATTTATACAGAATGAGATCACCCTTGAGAAAGATCTCAAACTGACCCTGGGAAGTAAATTCGAACGAAATGACTTTACGGGCACAGAGATCCAACCCAATGCCCGACTACTTTGGGAGATGGATTCGACACAAACACTATGGGGTGCAATCAGTCGTGCGGTAAGGACCCCATCTCGTTCCAACCGGGATTTGATAGTGACTGCAGGGCCGACAACAGTGAACCCGCCTTATTCACCAAATAACCCATAAAACAAGGAGGCGCGCCCTCT
>CAYFOR010000109.1:0-9645 GCA_964344785.1 uncultured Piscirickettsiaceae bacterium | reverse complement strand
TAGAGGGCGCGCCTCCTTGTTTTATGGGTTATTTGGTGAATAAGGCGGGTTTACAGATGTCGCCTGGGTTGCACTAAAGAAGTAACGCCCCCCTGATTCTCCAAAATGAGGGATATTGAATGACTTTCGAACATTTCCAATCCATTCGTCTATTGCATCAGTTGATGGAACAATTTGTACATTTGCCATTTGGTTCAGTGAAACTGTTTCAGTTGCACCGGCATTCGCCGCTAACAGTGTACTGCCAGATATCACCATGGTCATGGCAACTGACAAGAATTTTTTTCTCATCTTTTTCTCCATTTACATATAAATTGTTTGCTCGTCATGATCCCTTGACCCATGTAAAAATATCGGTTACACCTGCATCTGAATCAGACAGGGTGGATCGCTTATTAACTCTTCAGCAAACTCAATACTGAAAAGGTGTACCTTGAGTTAATAGAGAAAAGTGCATCTTTACTGTGCTGTCGATCATTCTGTAATTGGCTGCTTTCTATTGCTTGCTGGCTATTTGTCCCAAACAACAACTATCATGAATGCTGACGCCAGTATTGATATACGTTCTTTCCATACCCCCAGGCACAACGTCAAACAACACAGCGTAAAACACTTGGCTGTTCCAGAATAAACCCTTCATTATTTATGTCAGGGATTTAACATGCACATTTGAACCTGATCTCCCCATCAGAATTAAGATACTCCACCTGAAGTTGATTCTCACAGACCTCATCCGGTGATTCAATGATTTTTATGTTACGAAGTATTACAAAGGAAAACCATTTTTTCCCGGTATCAACAGACTGAGATTCGGCACCAACAAACAAGGACAAAGTTTTCCTTGGCGCGCTGCTAGGCAGTATATCTATTATTTTAATCCGGCAAGTTCGGTACAAGCAGAGAGATTCGTAACATATACGTTGTAATAATTGATTTTATTCTTTAAGGAAATCTGTAAATAAGCTGTATATCCAGCTTGAGAAATTGCCTGCTGCTACGTTTCTTTCTCGAACAGAATCAGATACCCGCCGCCCCATGTAAACAGGCCCAATGTTATTACAAGAACCATCATTTGAAGAATAGCAACAAAAAGGTTTGTTGTACTATGAGATTCAATATGGGTCGCATGCCAACCATTTTGGTTTGCAGTATTTATTTCATCTTCCAACGCTTTTCTTGGGTTTGTAAACAGAGCCCCAAGAAGGCCACCCATTAAGGATATACGGGAAATCTTGTTAATTTTACTCATAGCCGTCTCTAGCCTTATAGATATGATTATATTGTTTTTGCGTACAACATCAGCTCGCAGTAGGCTAGCAGCTTGGATATGGATTAACAGTACTCCTCCAGAGAAATATTTTGTAACATTATGAAAATAATCATTACACAACAATACGTCGATAACCGATCACATATATTAATGATGGTTGATTTTTGTGGGATACCTGAATACAGATAAAAGTCTTACTTTATGATCTGGTTGTCTCGAAAGTTCCCTTTGATAATCTTCACCATTTCATCATCCAGAGTGTTGTCGGTCTGTCTGGCGGCATATTCAGAAAGCTTCAACAATAGCCTGTAAACCACCCGTCTTGGGAAAAGTGCTGTGATGACTGCGGATAGGGTACTCATGGTGTTCCTCCAATTAATACTGAGTATGGTGTTTGAATCACAATTCTCGCCTCGATCTTCCTGTTAAATACACCCAGATTGTTCTTAACCTGCATAGCCTTCTTCGGTCAATCGGTGGCAGCCTGGAAGGTCTGGACCAGACCATTGCCAAAACTGCAACGAAGATCACATTAAGCAGAGTGAAGCCGAGCAGATGCGAGGGTGGAGGCATGCCATCGACCACTGTGCGTAATATCACTGAAACCAGGATCAGACCTACAATTCCGAAATCCCTCCAGCTATAGATCGAGTAGCGGCAGACCATATAGAGCAGCACACCACCATTGACCCCGATGATTCCGGCGTTCATCGCTTCAATAAGCAAGTCGTGCGGCATCATATCCATTTGCCCACCACAAAAGAGAGTGCCGCTCCAGCAAACATGATCAGCCCCCAGATCAGCTTCTCATTACCGCTGGAGTGCTGTTTGGCCAGTTCACCGGTTGTCGTGAGAGTCGCCAGATGAAAGTTGGTCGTATCGAGTTTATTGTCGAGATCGGTTAGCGTGGAGTCCATGCTATTCAGCCGATTGTCGATATGACGGATCTCGGTGCTGAGCCGCTCCTGCCCTTTCTCCAGATCGCGCACCCGCTGTTCCAGATCACTGCTCACCATCTAGACCTCCATCTTGCCGCCAACATCATCAGTCACAGCCGATTGCCAGACGGGTGTAACAACACCGATCACTTTCCCATGCTTGCGTTTGACGATATTGGGCTGCTCTCTGTTCATGGGGAGCAGTATTGCGCAGGAAACTGTCAACTGAATAGGCAGGCCAGTTGACAAGTTTTATTTTTTCGAAGAAACAGAATTGACCGATGTAACCATCAAGAAAATGGTCTGGAGCAGATTATCTTGCCGGTGCAGCTACCGCTGACAAACTTGTGGCTGGTGCATTGAATCAGCCGTCGACCATTCATCCCTCACAATGGTCGGCATCATTCACATCAGGATGTTTCCAATCAGGTTCAAGTTGTCCTCAAGCAGCCATAGGTGAAATTGAGCGATTGATTTCATCCAGGTTCTGCGCTTCAGCTATTTTGAGATCATACTCTATTTGAAGATTCAGCCAGGATTTTGCGTCACCACCAAAGTAGCGTACAAGCCTCATCGCAGTATCAGGGGTTACCCCTCTGCGTTCACGAACAATGTCGTTAATCCTTGCTGGTGGAACGTGTAAAGCTTTGGAAAGAGCATTGGCACTCATCCCAAGAGGGATCAGGTACTCCTCTCTGAGAATTTCACCAGGGTGTATGGCTCTCATGCCGTTTTTAATCATTATTCACCTCCTGGTGGTAGTCCACAATAATTTCAACACCAGACGCTTTGCCTTCTTCAAACCAGAAACAGATTCTCCACTGCCTATTGATCCGAATGCTCCATTCACCACGTCTATTGCCTTCCAACAGCTCTAGTTTGTTGCCAGGTGATCTCAGAACATCTGAAGTTTCTCATCGTATCAAATGTATTCGCAGCTTAGTCAATGAAATCTTCGGTAGTCTATTTCGTCTGATGCTCTTCATTTGCCATTTTTGACAAAGAGCAGAGAGATATCGGCAATGGCATCGTATTGTTTGGAGAGGCGGGTCTGGCTCTGCGGTACGCCGTACCGAGAGGAAAGCCCATTTCGGATCACTGGAACAGGTGCGGTTGCCCCAGAGACGGTAGCCGTCCTGGTGGATGATGGTCACCACCTCGCTCTCGTTGAGCAGATTGGCCCGTGCATTGGAGTCCCCCAGTGTAAAGTCAATCGCACGACTGCTACCGCTGATGCCGTAGATCTTCTGGTTGGAGGGTGACCACCAGAAGCCGCGTTCGTTGTCGGAGCGGGCGATGATGCCGGCAACCCGCGCCGAAGCTGGCTGTGCCATTTCGGCATTTATTGATCTATTCTTTCACTCTTTGGAGGATTGGAGTATGAGTTCAATGATGAAGTCAGCACTGGTCTGTGATGTATTGAAAGTGGCGGCCTAGAGACGTCACTCCAAAGAGCGGCTGATCTACTACTCAGATTTTGAGGCTCTCTGTGCCAATTACAGTAATCGAGAGTTTCTTTGGGACCCTGAAGCAGAAATGAGTGCAGTAGTGAAGCTACCAGACCCTATACATGCCCTGTTTCATCAGCTTGGCTTTCCTGTATTGGTACCGCCACCATAGTGGTCACCACCGTTCTGTGGATGGGTGTGGTGAATCAGGCTGATGCCATCGGCAATAACATCACCTTCCACATGTATATTCCCCTTGGCAATGATGCGAATTTCAGCCTTCTCATCGGGAAGGTTGATCTTCATTTTGTGGGCCTTGCGGTCATAGCTGACCATTGCCCCATCCTGGTATTGCGTTACCGATACATGCTCATCCGTACTGGGTGGTTTAAATGCCTCTTGATAGATGGCCGGAATCGCAACATACTGATCCGCAGCACCAGTAGCCGAGAGCAGTACAACCTGCTCCTTTTCCTCTGGCGGGTGCCAGTTTCGATCATTTCCCGCACGTGCCGTTAGCCACGGTATCCAGTCGGTAATCATGCCACCGCTTTCAACCTTGACACGTGCTTTCTCGTGGTCCACCTTTGTTACGGTTCCCTGACGGACAATGTTGCCAATCTTGCGCTTGAGCTCTGCAACGTCGTAGAGCAAATCCTGTATTACATCATTCATCATCCGCCCACCGCTTCATAATTTGATCCATGCTTGTTTCCCCATACAGTAGTCCCAACAGTGCAACCAAGAAAACGCTGATACTGCTGATTGATATTATTACTGGATTGCTCTCTGTTCATGGGAAGCAGTATTTCAGAGGAAACTGTCAACTGAATAGGCAGATCAGTTGACAATATTCACTATATTTCAGATATGTTTTTCACACTACAAATCATATAGTTGAATTAGATATGGATCATGAATGCGACAAATGTTACCGCACATTACAAAAAGCAGGTGCCATAATCTGCTCTGCCCTATGAACTTTGAGGAGACACCCCCATGAAAAGACCGATTACCCTGCTGTTAGCACTGACCTTTGCCCCAATTGCCAACGCCGAAACCCACTCAACTGGCCACGTATTGGCCGATAACGTAGCCACTGAAACGGCTACAAATAAGGACTCAGTCTCATCACAGAAAAAAATACTGGATGAAAATGCAAAGATCTTCACGGTGATCGACCACTCGATCAATCACAACCCACCAGATGATCTCCTTGGGTACAGTCAGGAATCCACTGACAAGATCGATATGAAAATGACACTGAAGAGAGCAAGGAGAGTAGCAAAAAGAGGGTGTTCGATAACAGAGAAGTCACAGCCTTATACTGAGACAACCATGCACGTGGTTCTCTATGAGACAGAGGAAATAATTGAAACGCTCCATTGCAAGGGAAAAGAGCTAAAATAACGATTCACCTCTTGTAATATGTAATACCCCCCCGGTTCAATTACCAGAGGAAGTATCTTCACCTTCTACCTGAGACGCCTCCAGCGAGGAGACATAACCACTACTGTCAAGCGTATGAGTAGCACGATTAACCAACCACCGGCCATTCATCCCCTGACAAAACCCAGCCAGTAGTAATGCACACTCAGCCACAATAGCGCTGTTGCCTGGCAGGGTCAAACTCATGTCGTCCCGTCTGCGGGTAAATCTCTTCAACTGAGCGTCGGCTGCATCTTTTGCTTGTTTCTTATCCAGAAAAGGATCACGCAAGCAGAAGACTGGTTCTCCACTACCTGCTTCTACATGCCCATCCTGTGGATTTTCAAGGTTACGATAATGAGCCCGCACCGTTGCAAACTGATTACGGTCGGCATGAGTAACCCGCCAGCGGCTGACATCTTTTTTGGTCAGTGCGATTTCTGGCATACCCTTTCCACTGACGCTCTTTGCCTCCCCTCGTTTGACAAAGAGCAGATTGCCATTGGCTGGCTTGGCGATGGCATCATAGGTGATAGCCAGACGGGTAAGAAAGTGCATGTCACTTTCCCAAGTCTGGGCAATATAGGGAATCGATATATCAAGAAATGACTCTCCTATCATTGGTTGTAGACCATGTTCTTCCGCAATTTGAGAAACTATCTCATCAATAAACACACCTTCCCACTGACGAGCCTTGCAGGACTTCAGCGACTGACGCATATCGGCCGCTCTGCCACGAATGGTCATGGTGTCGGGTGGGCCGGATCGCTCCACCGCATCCACCGTATACTTGCCCATCTCATCGAGTGCATTTTGATAACCCATCGCCACACTCAGCACCACCCCACGGCGGGGCAGTTCAATCAAACCAGCACGATCATCGAGGGTGATGGTGCAGGTATCCGAAAGAGTGCCGGCCTCGTCGGTTACGGTTAGTGATAACAGACGGGAACGGATCGTTTCCGTTACGTTCTCATCATTGGCCAATATCTTGAAATCGGGTTTCATCAACTCCAGAGCCTCTCTGTTCCGCTGATCGTGGTGGGCTCCGGCAGATCGGGCAGTTCGATGACCACCCCTGCCGGCAACAGTGGGCCGTAGTCGGCCAGTCCATGGTTGGCTTCAAGCAACGCCGCGACAGTTTGCGAATGGTGGTTGCCGTAATGTCGCCAGCAGATCTGGTCCACCATGTCACCCGCTACGGTTCTATACTGTGCCATTCTTCTCCTCCCCATAGCGGCTGAGTGAGAGCTGGAACTTCACCTTTTGTGGAATCCCCCCTACCGAGAAGTTGCTCTGGGTCTCCTGAATGCGGGTGATACACCACTTGCCCATCGGCTTGCCGACACCATCCGTGGCAGCCACCCATGACATCGGTGTGCCCTTTTCTGCCTCGGCACGCATCGCATCAAGCTGGCCCACTCCGCCCTTGTAGAAGGGGTAGATGGTGCCATCCAGTTCGATAGTATCTGTGCCGGAACCGATATACTGCATTGCCGGAAGTTGGTCAATTCTCTCCTGGCTTGCCCAGCGGTAGGCGGTGGTACGGGATAGCTGTTCATAAGCAGCCTGATCAACCGAAAAGCGGAAATTACCCAATGCCATCAGTACCTCACTCATTGCCGGTTCCCTCCTTCATGCATGATCGTATCCTGCATGGTGTTGTTGCCTACATATAGCTGCTGCAAAGCCCTCTCGACCTCCTCCCGTATCTGAAGGGCAAGCGCCTCACTGTTCTCTCCCATCTGCTGTTGATGGACAGTGATCTGGATATGATTGTTTTGTGTACCAATATACGGTGCAGATGCCTCCAGTGGTTGGCCTCCAGCAGCAACCGGGGTCATCGCGACTGCAGTCGCCATCGTGGTTGCCGCCGCCTGCCTGGTGGTATTACTGCCCGTGCTCTTCTTGTCGGAAGAAGGTTCTTCGGAAGACGACAGATCCCCCACCCAGTTTCCAATCGACTCCCAGTTCTTGTACAGAAGATGAATACCTTCAGCCGCAGCAAGCCCCATTCCCAGTGGCCCCAACGCCATCCTTCCAAGAGTGCGTGCTCCCATGCCGAGCATCCTTATCCCTGGGGCCTTGCTGGGGAACTTCTCCTTGACGGTTGAAAATCCCTTTCCAAGCCACCCAGGTGCTTTTGGAAGTTTTGTGCTGAACTGTGTCATCATCTTTCTGAAGAAATCACCCACACCTTTGCCTTCAACACGACTGTTCTTCCGGCCTCTCTTTCGACCACTCTTTTTTCTGCCGCTCTCCTTGTCGTCACGTCCACTGTTGATCACCACCGGCATCGGTTGATCGCAGCAGGCGATGTCTGCAGGCAACGATTCCTCGTCACCCGTCAGCAACGATCCGGCAGCCAGCGCCGTGGCCAGTACCGATGTAGCCTCTGTGTTGTTCTTGAGGAACTCTCCCAGTTCCGAGGTTGCACTGACCATGGCTGGCAATGTCTGCTTCAACAGACCCGCCCCCATGTCTGTGGAAATCGTTTCTGCATTCTGTTTCGCCATGGTCAGTTGGCCATATTGACTCTCTTTGAGCGTCTTGTAACTGTTCCCCACCAGTCCGGTAGAGTTGTCTACTGTGGCAAGCCCGGATTGATATTGATCCTGATTTTTCAACAGGGCCTCCAACCCTGCGCTACCCTCCTTGCCAAAGATCTTTTCCAGATCCTGTTTCCGTTGGTCGTCATCCTTGTAACCCGAGAGCGCCTGTTTGATATTCTCCAGCGTTGCCCCCAGGTCCATACCACCCTCGGAGTCACGAACCACATCAAACTTCAATTCTCCAGCCGCGCCCTCCATATTGCCCAGCAGTTCAGCCAGGGCATCTCCTCCACTCTCTCCTTCCAGACCTGCCGCATTGAGCGTACCCACCGCAGTGGCTGCCTGCAGTAGCGAGAGTTGGTTTTCGGATGCCGCCAGAGTCGTCCGTTTCATCGACGCTCCCAACTGTTCAAAGTTGTCGATACCGTAGTGTAAATTGACTTTGGTCAGCACATTCCCTATTCGGGTCATCTTCTCCTCAATGGTGCTGCCCTTGATCACGGCATCCATCCTGCTGAAGGTGTCGCTGATGACCGCACCGACCTGTGCCGCACTGCCATCATTGACCACGGATACACGGTGGACCACCTCACTACCGGCAAGTGTGGCATGCTTGTCCAGCCCGGCACCGAGCAGCTGGCGATGGATGCCCAGCATCTCGATTTCCGAAGCCAGGCTGTTCGTGGAATCGCCCCGCGAACGGCGCTCAATCTCTGCTACCGCCTCCTGATCCTTGCTCCCGATCAGCATGGTGATCTGGGCCTGCAGCTTGCTGCGGGCCTCCGCGTTATTCACTGCGGTTTTGGAACTCGCATCGATACCGAAGAGATCCATCGCCCTTGAAAGCTTGTCCGTGACCTCTGAATAGGCGTTTCCGACAAACTCTCCCGTCTTGACGACCGTATTACCCAGCTTGGATGCGTTGATTATTAGTTGTGAAGTACTCATGTTCTGTACCTGGAAAACAGGATTCATCCGTCTGCTATCGAGCTGCTGCCGGCAGATATGCCATCATCACTCATCGATCTGCTCTCTCCTCGGTATCCCCGATACCGTTTGTGCCGCCTCCAGCCACTGCATCAGTTCCTCTCCATCGAGTATCAATAGTTCAGTGACCCCACCACCAGCAACCGAGGCGATGGTCATGCAGGCGAGCCGTGCATCCGCGGGCTTCAGGACAAAAAACCGCGATAGACCTCCTGCAACTGTGCATAGTCAGCCAGATCCAGCGCGCTGATCGCCTCCGGGGAGACCTCTGCCAGGTTGGAGAACATCTTCACCTCCTTCTCGGCATCAGACCCCTTGGCCTTGTCTGCCATCAGCATGTCGCTCACCGTTGGGCGACGCAATGCAAGTTCAGTGACCTCTGAACCATCTACCGTTACCGCATATTTCAGTGTTACCGTTTCGCTCATCACTTCTTCTCACTTTCTGTTGTATATCGACACTCAATTGAAGTCTGCTCCCGCTTCACGAAACATTTCGTTCAGCGGAAGCAAACAACACGACTCAACCCTCTCTCATCAGTTGATTTGCAGGGCCTTGCGACGCCCTTCCAGCAGGTCAACACCATCGATCTTGCGCACCATGTTGGGCACGTCGATCTCATGGATCTCCTGATTGTCGATGGAGAGCTTGTAGTAGGCAGTGGCCACGGTCGCTTTCAGGGTAGCGTTATCCCCTGCCTTCCAGCTACCGGGGTCGAGTTCGCGGAGACGACCATTGATCAACACCTCCACCGGGGTTACCGCACCCCCCATCTCATCCTCAATGGACCCGGTAAACTTCAGGCGGATCGCATTGGCATCGGAAAGGCCGAAAAGCTTCAGCAGATCGGCATCGTATTCACCGAGGGTGAAGCTGCACTCCAGCTTCTCCATCCCCATGTCGATCTCGACCGGTGCATCCATGCCACCGGCACGCCACTCCTCGGTCTTGATCGCCAGCTTGGGCAGGGTGAGTTCCTCCGCCTTGCCGATATATCCCTTGTCCATCACGAACAGATTGAA
>CAYFOR010000108.1:0-9654 GCA_964344785.1 uncultured Piscirickettsiaceae bacterium | reverse complement strand
GACGTCATCAATAACCAATTGAATTTATTCGATTAAACGTTGGGACACCAGTGGTCAGTAGTATTATCTGGTTTACCCTCGATGCCTTCCAGTCTCGCCAGTTCAGGAAACTGGCCTCGGATGAGTTGGGGCTGGAGCTGGGATACAGTATTCGTGAAGTGCGCGCCCATATTGATGCCTACCGTACCCGATTCAAACGGCTTTCACTGCTTCTGGCAGACTCCCTTCACCTGAATCAAGGGTATCGTTCCCCACCCGAAGTGGCAGAAACAAAATATCCTTTTCAACCACCGGAATGGCTGCCTCCCATCAGATACTGGCGCGATATTTTTCCCAGCTTCTTCTTTCTTCTGGATAACCGGGGTGAGCTGATGCGGTACTTTTCACCTGCCCGTCTGCAGCCCACTGAGGGGATACGGAAGCATCTCTCCATATTGCGGATCAAAACGCTGAATCAGGTGATTTTCTTTGAAGAGGATGGTGCGCTCTGGTTGGCGGTCAGCGCACCGTTGGTTCAGTCGTTGCAGAGCTCTTCGGAAAATGAGGATAACAGTGTCTATCTGCTGATGCTGCGCAAGGTTGATAATGAGTTGATGCAGTTGATCTACCCGTATGGAGGAGGGGATTCACTGACCGTAGCCATGGGTATTGGTTCGCCCACCTTGCGGGTTGTTGCAAGCAATTCACCGGACCCGAAAATTGCACCGGGGGTCTCTTTGGAGGAACTGAAAGAAGACTACATGGTGGCCGGATCAGCCTTTCATGACTATGGCTCTGCCGAGGTCCACTGGGGGGTAGCGGTGTTGCTACCGATAGAACGTGCCTCCAGGTTTGCCAACCGTCTGCTGGCGACTGAGCGTGGACAACGGATTCTGCTCTCCTTGGTGATGATTGTGGTGGTTGGAGGAGCGATGGTACTGCGTTTCTCCATGCAGTCGGAAACCCGGCTGCGGGTCAGCCGTGACCGGTTGGAGACGTCGCTTCAACAGCTCAAGCAGGCCCAATTCCAATTGGTGGAGTCGGAAAAAATGGCGGCTCTGGGGGGACTGGTGGCCGGTGTTGCACATGAGATCAATACTCCACTGGGGGTGGGCGTTACTGCAGTTTCCCATCTGCAATCAGAGTTGCGCCATTTTTCCACGCTATATGAGCAGCAGAAACTGCGTAAACGGGATTTCAATGACTTTCTGGATACGGCCGATGAGAGTGTAAAGATCCTCGAGATGAACCTCTCACGCGCGTCTGAATTGATCAGCAGCTTCAAACAGGTTGCAACGGACCAAAGTAGTGAAGAGCAGCGGCATTTTTTCCTCAAGCAGATACTGGATGATGTGATGATGAGTCTGTGGCCCCGGTTCAAGAGAACGCCCCACCGTTTCAACGTGGAGTGTGATGAGAAGCTGGAGCTGGAGAGTTATCCAGGGGCCTTTTTCCAGATTATCACCAACCTGGCCATTAATGCGCTGGACCATGGATTTACCCGGAACTCTCCGGGATTGCTGACTATTCGGGCTGAAGTGGATGCGCATGGAGGTAGAGAGAGGCAGTTCAATCTGATTGTTTCAGATGATGGGAAAGGGATTGCGGCGGAACATCTGAAACAGATTTTTGACCCCTTTTTTACTACCGGGAGGAGTCAGGGAAACACCGGACTGGGGCTACATGCTGTCTACAATCTGGTTGTTCAAAAGCTTGCAGGAGAGATTCGGTGTGAGAGTGAAGAGGGGAGGGGGACAACCTTCACTATTCGGCTTCCCATTAACCACAGGAGTTCAATCAGTCATGAGTGAAGCAGACAGAATGGAGGATCAGGATCAGCTGATGCAGTTTGCTGACAGTGAAGAGGGTGAAGAGATTATTGGGCTGTCAGAGAGCAGCCCCTGGAAGGTCTTGATTGTCGATGATGATCAGTCCGTACATGATGTCACCAAGGTAGCATTGAAGCGATTCCTCTTTTATGACAGGCCGTTGCAGTACTTCCATGCCTACTCCGCCAGAGAGGCCAGGGAGGTGATGAGGCGTGAGAGTGATATTGCGCTGATTCTGCTTGATGTGGTGATGGAAGAGGAGCATGCCGGTCTCCACTTTGTGAAGTATGTGCGTCAGGAGCTGAAAAACCCCTTTGTTCGCATTGTATTGAGAACCGGCCATCCGGGACAGGCTCCGGAAGAGCGTGTGTTTCAGGATTATGATATCAATGACTATAAAGAGAAGACCGAGCTGACCACCAAGAAGCTCTTCTCGACCATCTACGCCTCGCTGCGCTCCTACCGTGACATCATGCGGCTGGAACATACCCGTGAAGGGCTGGAGCGTATTATCCACGCCTCGGAATCACTCTTTCAGATTCACTCCATGGATGAGTTTGCGTCGGGTCTGCTGATTCAGCTGCTATCCATTCTGGCATTGGGTCGTGATGCCTTCTTTGGACGCCGCTCTGGATTGATCGTCGACTATAGAAATGAAAAGGAGTTCAATGGCGAGGGGGTTATTGTGGCTGCGACCGGAAACTATCGCAGTGAAATCGGAAAGCCGATCAACCATGTGGCAGATGAGCGGGTGATTGAACAGATCAATCGCGCCATTCGTGAACAGAACAGTGTGTTTGAGGAGCAGCACTGTACCATCTATTTCCATGACAACAGTGGCAATTGGGGGATTGCATACCTGTCCGGCTGCGGTTGTGGTGCAATGGAGGAGCCGGATCGCCAACTTCTGGAGATGTTTTGTAAGGATATTTCGATTGCCTATGCCAATGTCTCACTTGAGCAGGAGATTGAGCAGACCCAGAGTGAAGTGATCTACATGCTGGGTGATGTGGCGGAGTCCCGCTCCGGTGAGGTACACCAGCATATGGTTCGTATGGCGATGTATGCGGAACTGATTGGCCGCAGACTTGGTCTGGATGAGCATGAGCTCACCCTGATACGCAATGCCTCTCCGATGCATGATATCGGCAAGGTGGGGATCATGGATCAGATCTTGATGAAAACCGGAAGGTTGACCGAGGAGGAGTTTGAGAGCATGAAGGCCCATACTCAGCTGGGTTACGATATTCTCAAGGGATCAAGGCGTCCGCTACTGCAGGCAGCAGCGGTGATTGCTCACCAACATCATGAGCGCTGGGATGGGAGTGGTTACCCTCAGGGGCTGGCGGGGGAGAAAATCCACCTCTACGGGCGTATCACTGCAATCGCCGATGTCTTTGATGCACTCCACACTCGACGCGCCTACAAGCCGGCCTGGTCTTTTGACAAGGCTGTCGATTATTTGAATGAGCAACAAGGGAAGCACTTTGATCCTCGCTTGATTGGTGCCTTTATGGAAGACCTGGAAGAGGTTAAGAAGATCAGTGTCAGTTTTCCTGGCTGAATGCGGGGATGGTTGGCTTTAGAGGCACCAGAATACCAGCAGAGGGTGGAATGATTGAGTTACCGATACTATTCAGAGCTATTATTAACTGATTCAGATTCCAGGGGTAAGCTGGACCAGTTAACGCTACTCGTCGATGATGCCGACCCGATAGGCATAGGCGACCAGTTCAACGCCATTTTGCAGATTGAGCTTGTGCATGATGTTCTGGCGATGTTTTTCCACCGTGCGGGGGCTGACATAGAGCTTTTCGGCGATGCCACTGTTGGTCAGGCCGCTGGCCAGCGCGCGGAGAATATCCTTCTCCCGTTGTGTCAGCAGACCGGATGAGAGCTCTTCCATCGCCTTTTCAATCGATTTTCCGCACTTCAGCTCCTCGGCAAAGATGGTTGGGCTGACCACCATCTCTCCCGCAACAGCCTTCAGGATACTCTCGGCGATCTCCTTCGGCGGTGTCTCCTTGGTCAGAAAGCCACTGGCCCCGGCCTGTAACAGTTCGGTGGCACGATGCTTGTCCGAGATGCTGCTCAATCCGATTACGATCAGTTCGGGGTATTGCTTGTGAATCTTGAGGGTGCTTTCAATACCGTCCATATCGGGCATTCGAACATCAATGACCACCACCTCCGGTGCGCACTCACTGATCATCTGCATCGCCTGCATTCCACTCTCTGCGGTGCCGACGATTTCAATCTCCTCAGATTCGGAGAGGAAGGTGCGCAACGCCTCGCGGATCAGTGGTTGGTCATCGACCAGTAGAACTTTGACCATCAGGCTCCCTCAATTTCATCAAGTTGTTGTCTGAATTGATCCAGAAGATGTGGAATGGTCTCAAGCTCTCCAAGCTGCGCCTGTTCCTGCACTTCCTTCATCAATTTACCCATTCGATCAAAGCCCAGAATCAGTGCGTTCCCCTTGATTGCGTGGGCGGTTTCGGAGAGGTGTTCCAGTTTTCCGCGCTGCAGGTCCCGGTTCATCCCGTCCAGTTTTTCGAGGCTATCCTGCAAATACATCACTGTCAACGGATCCATGGATGTGGTGTCCCGAGATGGTTGTGGGACAGTGGTGAGAGAGGGCGGTTCGTCTGGTGTCAGATCGGGGTTGAGCAGGTTCTTGATGAGTGCCACCACCTTGTCTTTTGTAGTCGGCTTGGGCAGCCATTCGGTGCAGCCGGACTCGATCGCCTTGTCGATGGTCTCTTGCAGTACATCGGCACTCATGGCAATGATTGGCGTGGCCGGAATCTGATGCTGATGTTCATAGCTGCGGATCTGTCGGGTCGCCTCCAGTCCGTTCATTTTAGGCATGCGGATATCCATCAATACCAGATCCACAGTGTGTTCAATATAGTACTGGACCGCCTCCTCACCATTGTTGGCACTGATGATGAGAAAATTCGAGTCGGCAAGGTAATCTTCAATGACCATGCGGTTGACCGGTGAGTCGTCAGCCAGCAGGATGGTGTAGTGCTGCTGTTCTCTCAAAGACGGGAGAATGATCGGCGCAGGGAGCGTAGGTTCATCCTGGGCGACCTTCAGTGGGAGCAGGATAAAGAATTCACTGCCCTGATCCTCACTGCTCTGAAACCAGATCTCGCCACCCATCTGTACCACCAGGGACTGGGTAATGGTGAGCCCAAGACCGGTGCCGACCGGTGCATCCTCGGCCTCATCATCCAGGCGTGTGAATGCGGTGAACAGATTTTGCTGGGCATCGAGCGGGATACCTCTTCCGGTGTCACTGACCCGAACGCGCAGGGTGATTTCATAGGTCCCTTCAATCTCCAGCGTGAGCACCAGATCGATTCTGCCCTGGTCGGTATACTTGACGGCATTGCTGAGCAGGTTGAGCAGCACCTGCCGGAATACCTTGGTATCGCCAACGAGTCGGTCCGGGATGGAGGGTTGAATCAGGTAGTTGTACTGTAATCCTTTCTGTTCGGCATCCATCTGAACGATGGTGCTGACCTGCTGAATGATTTCCGAGAGCGAAAAGGGGGTCGCATGCAGGGTGAATTCGTTGGCCTCGATCTTTGAAAAGTCCAGAATGTTGTTCAACAGCTCGGTCAGATGGCGGCTGGATGTGGAGAGTGCTTCAGCATAGCGCCGTTGTTTTTTGTTCAGGTCGGACTCGGAGAGCAGTTCTGAAAGGCCGACTATGGCATTCAGCGGGGTGCGGATCTCATGGCTCATACGGGCCAGAAATTCACTCTTGCTGCGATTGGCCTCCTCAGCGGCAAACTGGCTCTTCTTCAGTGCCGAGGTTCGGTAATAGACGTGGTGCTCCAGGTTCTCCTGATACTCTTCGAGATCATGGGTATGGTTTTCAATGGTGACCAGCATCTTGCCGATCGATTCGGAAAGCTCCCGGATCTCATTGATCCGGATGTCACCGGGCAGTTCGGCCAGTGCCTGATTGAGTGACTCCCCCTTGGAGACCTTGCGGGTGATCAAGGTGAGCTGGAGCAGCGGGCGGATCAGGGGCAGGGATACGAAGAAGGCGAGGATCAGTGCAAACAGTACGGCAACACTGCCGGTACGAAAGAGGATGATTCGAAGGTGCTCGACCGTTGCCAGTGCATCATCCTCGGTCTTGAAAAGTGTCATCCCCAGATTGAGATCCGGCATGGGGAGCCAGGTGACCAGGATGGGCTCACAGGCGGTGTCGATGCTCCAGCCGGCACCATGCTCACCATTGAGTGCACGGATCATCGGCAGTTCGTCGAGGTGATTTCTGCGGTACTCGATGCAGCTCTCGGAGGGCTGTGGAAGTTCCCAGTCGAGATGGAGGAGTGACACGCCGTTATCGTTGCTGCTTGCAAGCAGCAGTCCGCTACGGGCCAGACTGTTGATCTGTCCGGTTGGGTTGAGAACCAGATTCAGCCGCTTCATGTCCACTTCGGCGGCAACCATGCCGATGATCTTGTCATAGTCGCGCACAGGAGAGGTGATGAAGGTGGAGAAGCGATCATAGGGTTCGAAATAGGCATGATGCGGGCTGGAGATGGTCTCCCTTTCAAGGGCCTCGTCATAACTGCGGCTGAGTACCGAGTTGCTGTAGAACTCGTCGTGTAGCCAGAGGCCGACCGCATTGGGCTGGTTCAGGTCAGAGATGATCTTGCCCTCAAGCGAGATCAGCACCAGGTTTTTCATGCCCCACTGCTGGATCAGTGTGGTCAGGGCGGGGTTGTCCTTGAGTAGTCGGTCATGTTCCAGGCGGTCCTGCTGGTGTTGCCGAAACAGTGAAATCAGCTGCCCGGATTGTGCGATATTGAGCAGGTGGTAGCGCCGCTCTGCGAAGAAGTTCTTGACCTGATGCTTTCGAATGTCGCTGACATAGGTGAGATCGTTCAGAATCTCTTCGGTGATCGCCTCTTTTGCAAGGATCAGGGCAACACTGCCCATGATGATCAATGGCACCAGGGCGACGATCAGAAACCATCCGATCTGCTGCGTGGTCAGGTTGTGTAAGCGGTTGACCTTCACTGTGTCGTTATCTGCCGTTGGTTTCCAGTCCCATCGTCCCGGCCCGTTTTTTCCAGAGTGTACGGGCAAGCTGCTGCATATCCACTGTCTGATCACTCTCGTCGACGATTTCCAGGCCCAACAGTGTCTCCAACAGATCTTCCAGGGTCAGAATACCGGTAACCGTACCGTATTCATCGATCACCAGGGTGATGTGGGTTCGCAGACGCAGGAACTGATCGAATGCATCCCACAGGGTTGTCACCTCATCCACCACGACCATGTCGTGGCGGAAATCGCTGAGCGGCCTGTTCCCCTCTCCCTGTGCCTGTGCCAGCAGTATTTCACTACGGAAGACAAAACCGTTGATCTGATCGGTGTCATTTTCATAGATCGGTATCCGTGAGAACGGTTTCCGGTTGAACTGCTGGAAGAACGCTTCAACCGTGAGTTTTTCCGGCAGACTGAAGATCACCGTACGCGGTGTCATTGCGTCGCTGACCTGCCCTTCATGCAGGCGCATCAGATTATTGAGAATGGTGGTTTCGTGTTTGGAGAGTTGGCCCTCTTCTTCGCTGATTCTGGAAATGGCGCGGTATTCATTGCGACTCATACCGATGATGGGATCACCGCCGGAGAGGCGATCAGTCAGCTTTTCCGACATCACGACGAAGGGATAGAGGAGCCACACCAGTGAGCGCAGCAGATAGGTGACTGTGGGTGCAAGTTGGCGCCAGTAGTAGGCACCAAGCGTCTTCGGAATGATCTCGGAAAAGATCAGGATGAGCAGGGTTAGAATGGCCGATACGATCCCGACAGAGGTGCTGCCGAAGACCTTGGCGGCCTGTGCACCGGCACCGGCAGCGCCCATGGTGTGGGCAATGGTATTCAGTGTGAGGATCGCTGCCAGTGGCTGGTTGATATCCTTTTTGAGCTGCTGCAGTAGTGGTGCGGCAGCCTGCTGCTCTTTTTCCATCAGTGCGATGTGAGAGGGGGTCACACTCAGGATAACCGCCTCGGCCACAGAGCAGAGGAAGGAGATCAGCAAGGCAAAAAGGATGTAGGTAACTAGCAGTAGCACGGTTCTCTTATATCACATCTTTCATAGGATGATGTTTCAGACGCATTGCACTGTATGGATATCATTTCCGGCCGAAGGGGCCGGTTATTCCGTAACCCATGATGGATGGTTGCAGTCTGCGCCTTGTTTAATAGGCAACCTTGAAGCTTCTCATCTCCCTGTAATGTTCCAGCAGCATCCGGTACTCATCCGGTATGTCATCGATCGAAATCATGCCGACAGGGTTGTCATCGTCATCGAGAACGGGGATGTGGTGAAAGCCGCCGGCTGTCATGATCTGCAGTGCCTCGGCCAGACTGCCCGTACTCTGGATGGTCTTTGGTGGTCTGGTCATGATCTCGAAGACCTTTGTGGCAGTTGCCTCCAGCCCCTCACAAACACATCTGCGTACGATATCACTTTCACTGAGTACACCGACAATGCGCTCCCCGTCAACAACCGTGAGCGCGCGTACGTTTTCTGAACACATGACCAGTGCAGCAGCTCTGGCGCTTTCATTCTGGTCGATGACGGCATTCTTTTTCCTGTCGATCAATTTCCCCACATTCTGGATAATCATTGTCCTCTCTCCTGATATTCCGACAATTATGATAGCCAACTGTTTTGCATGGGCTTTCATCGAAAACCACGCCCCCGGACAGTATTGTAGATCAATATTTCCTGTTGTCGTAGGGTGTGGTACATACCATAACGAAGAGGCTGTCGGTTGCCTGAATCCAATACACGGTCGGTCAGGAACCGTAGTGAGGAGGATTGCCGGTCTCTTATCGATCCATGGTGCTGACGATGTCTGATATATGGGACCGGGCCAGCTCGGACAGCACTCTTGCGTTGTTGTCCTTGGCCTGTTCCAGCGGTTCCAGAATGGTAATTTCAGCCACTACGTCGGTTACTCCAACAAGCTGGAGTAGATTCAATATCAGAACGTCATCACCGAAATAGGGTACTGTCTCGTGAGGTGAACCGGTATCCGCGTGAAGATAACGGATGGCAATCGGGATCACATCAACATCGGCCTCAAGCGCACTACGAAAGAGGGTCGGGTAGAACTTCGCAACCTCATGTCCATCGGTAGTCATGCCTTCCGGGAAGAACAGAATGTGTGCGCCCTGCCGTATTACCTCGGCCGAAGAGCGGACGATTGCGGTTGCGGCAGAGACCTTTCCCCTTTCCATGAAGAGTGTCCCGCTTCTTGCGGCCATCCAGCCGATCAGCGGCCACCCTTTCACTTCAGCCTTTGAGATAAAACTCAATGGTGCAAGACCGCCCAGCAGGGGAATGTCGACCCAGGATACATGGTTGCATACCAGTACCGCTGATCCATCCAGATTGGTGTCTCCTCGGATTGTTACCGTAATCCCGAGGATGGAGAGTAGTCTGTTATGCCACCACTGTATGAGTGGGTAGTGACCGATCCAGCCAAATGGCCTTCCGGGCACACGGATTGCCAGCAGTATTGCGCCAGACAGAATGTGAATGGTCAGCAGTGTAAGTCGGTATGTGCTTAAGAAAAACCGCTGCAGCAAGGGTTGTCCTGATATTGGGAAATTGCAATAAAAAAGGCTACTGGATTCCCTTCATGGTCACCATATAGCCTTGTCCTTCGAAGACCTTGCCGTCCGTTGCAAGATTTCCTCCTTCTTCGCAGGCGATTGTATACGAATAGTGTGGAAAGCAACAGTGGTAGTCTTGTCCAATATGAAATGGCCCTGAAGCGAGGCCGTCATTCCAACGTGA
>CAYFOR010000107.1:0-9672 GCA_964344785.1 uncultured Piscirickettsiaceae bacterium | reverse complement strand
ATCTTAACCCTCAAAACCATTTCGGATGCAGCAGAGCAGGTAATGAATGCAGCGACCATGACAACTACAGCACAGCAGCCGATGGAGATTGACCCTGAGATCGACGAGTGGATCAAATCCTGGGACAACCTCGATGACTACGACGACAGCGAACATGCGGTTTATGACCCGAAACATGGTCAGCAGCTCATCACGTTTCTTTTGGGAAACGACCGCTATGTAGTCAATATTCTCAACACCAGTGAAATCATTGATGATTTTTCGATACGACTCATCCCCAACACCTCTGGCTATATCAAAGGGGTGATCAATCTGAGGGGAGACATCATACCCGTGATGGATCTGCGCATCTGTCTTTCCATTCCCGAACAGCAAACCAATATTGATGATGTCATCATCATTCTCAGCCTCTACAACAAGCTGGTTGGCATCATCGTGGACCATGTGTCCGAAGTCATTTTCGTGCCCCACCATCAGATTGCCACGCTGACCGGTAACATGAGTGTAATTGATGCTCGGTTCATTGAGGGCGTGATCGACCTGGACGGCGAGATCCTGATGCTGCTTGATCTTGAAGCCCTGCTGCAGAAGGATCAGCTCAGCTCCATCTACCGTGGTATAGAAAAAGGGAGAGGCCATACCTCTTCCAATCGATAACAGACCGGACCACCCATGAACTTCATCAGAGACCTATCCATCGGAAAGCGAATCGCTGGCGGCTTCACCCTGATTCTGATACTGGTTACGATCGGAGCCATCATCGTCGGCTTGAGCATCCAGAAGATGCAGAATGAGATGGAACAGATACTAGAAGTCCACCACCGCAAGCTCAACCTGGTCTATGACATCAGGGAGACCTCCTACAAACGACTGCTCCATGTCCGAAGTATCGTCTTGACTGAGGACATGGGTGAGATGGAGGCCATCAAACAGCAGTTCATTGAGAGCGTACAGGTTTATAGCGCCGGTTTTGAAGCACTGCAAGAGATGATCAACAGCCAGCCTGACCATCCGACCAAACAGCAAGAGCAGCAGGTTATCGAGAACATTCTGCAGATATCGGCCGAAAACTACCCGATTGTCTATGCCATTATCCAGAACAGTATTGATGGCTTTGCGGATGACTCAATTGAAGATCTTGGGCAAGCCACCGCCTTCCAAGATCGCTTGATCAAACAGCTATTGAACCTGGTCAAACTACAAGAGAAGAGCATCGAAAAAGTTCGAACCGCTTTCTACGAAACAGCGGAGAGCGCCTTTCAGGCCATGATCATCATCCTGATTCTGGCACTCATCCTAGTTACCGTAATCGGGTTTGTACTCTCCCACTCCATTCGAAAACCGGCAAACAGCCTGCGCAGCAAGATGAAGGAGATTATGACCAGTGGTGACTTCAGCCTCCGTTGCAACGTCAACCGCAAGGATGAGTTTGGAGATATCGGTCGCTCATTCGATGACCTGCTCAACAATATCCAGCAGGGATTCAATGGTATCCAGATGACCATGTCCGAGATTGCCGACGGCAATCTGGCTGCACGCATGGAAACTGAATTAAAGGGCGACCTGCGAGTACTGAAGGAGAAGATCAACAGCTCCGTGAGTCAAATGGCCGGAATGGTGAGTGATATCAACGATGTGATGAGGCGAATGTCGGAGGGGCGCTTTGATCAGCAAGTGACAATCGAAGCCAAGGGAGAGTTGAGCCACCTGAAGCAGAACATCAACTCCACACTCTCATCACTGCATGAGACCATCACCCGAATTGGTGAAGTGATGAACACGCTTTCTCAGGGGCAGTTGGATCAACGAATCGAAATTCCTCTTTTTGGTGACCTCGAAGCACTGAAGATCAATCTGAATAACAGCCTCAATGCAATAAGCAGCATACTGAATGAGGCTGTCAAGGTAACGGTTGCCCAATCCAGAGGGGATCTGACAACCGAAATCGAGGGCAATCACAATGGGTTATTTGGTGTGCTGCAGGGCGCCTCCAACAAATCCCAGAGAGATATTGCTGCAATGGTCGAACTGCTTCTTGGCTCTGTCGAGCGCATGCAGCAGATCTCTGCCAATATCAGCCAGAGCACCAAAGATCTCTCCATGCGCACCATCAACCAGGCAGCGTCACTGCAACAGACCGCATCTGCATCCGACCAGCTCTCATCCACCGTCTCTCATAACGCAATCAATGCCGCCAAGGCGAGTCAGTTCTCCTGGCAAGTGCGTCAGGCAGTGGAGCAGGCCGCCACCAAGGTTGGTGACGAACTGGTCATCACCTCCAACAACAACCAGGGCATGATCAAGGAGGTGACCGACGCCAACCGTGCTCTGTTCGATAACGTACATGAGCAGAACGACAAGATCTCACAGGTGATGTCCGGCATCACACAGTCCTCCAAAAGAATTTCCGGCATCATATCCGTTATTAACGACATCTCCTCGAAGATCACCCTTTTGGCACTCAACGCATCGATCGAGGCTGCTCGAGCAGGCGAAGATGGCAAAGGTTTTGCCGTCGTTGCTTCCGAGGTCAGAAAGCTATCCCATCGCTCTGCCAAGGCGGCCAAGGAAATTGGAGTACTGGCTGAAGACAGCATGACGCATGCCTCTGCCGCCTCGAAGACCACTTCAGAGTCAATGGCCATCATACAGAAGAGGCAGAAGAAGAATATCGAGCTATTGGAACGTATCCGTGAAGACTCTGAAACAGGGCTTGACCAGCTCAATCAACAGGTACATCAGGATCTGCAGCAGATCATTGAAATGGTAGTCAGGATTGGCGATATGGTCGATGATATCGACTCCGCTTCATCCGAGCAGGCGCTGGGGATCAAGGAGGTCAATGAAGCCATGGCGGAGCTGGATAAACTCAACAACCAGAACCGTGACTTTGTGGATGAACTGGTTGAAACCACCTCCATCATGAGTGATCACACAGGCAAGATACAGGACCAGATTTCACAGTTCACCATCTCTGTACAGCCACAACAAGACGGCATTGAGCTCAATGAAGGAGACGTCAAAGCCGATTCCGGTGAAGCGGACGAAACCGTTACTGAAGAAGAGGCAGACGCTCCACCGCCTGACACAGACCGGGTAGAGGATGAAGAGCCACCGGCCATAAGCACCCTGCATGATGACTTCAAGTAGACAACAACCATGTCGAAGGGTGAAGCGATACCATTCACAACCAGCGAGCTTGAGCTGATTGCCCATCACCTCAAGCAGGAACTCGGCATTGTCCTGCAGGACAATCACAGTGGCCTGATCTATTCCCATCTCAAGCAGCGCATCGCAGCACATCGCCTTGAGGACTTCTCCAGCTACTATGAGCGGGTTCTGTCAAACAGTGAGAGAGAGAGACAGCTGGTTATCAATCTCACGACCAACAACAAGACCCACTTTTTCCGGGAAAAGATCCAGTTGGGCTACATCCGCGATACCCTGTTGCCCGAAATCGAACTGAACGCATCCCATGAACAAAAGGTCAGAATCTGGAGTGCTGCATGCTCCAGTGGCGAAGAACCCTATACCCTGGCGATGGTGCTCAATGACTTTTTTGGTGAGGGCTGGGATATCAGTATCCTCGCCTCAGACGTGAACACCCATGTCCTTGCACAAGCCTCTCGAGGAATCTATTCCGCTGATGCCGTTTCCGCAATTCCTGGAGAGATAAGAGAGAGGTATCTCATTCCACTTGATGAACGTCCAGGCTTTTTCCAGGTTGCCCCCTCGATCCGGAAGATGGTGCAGTTCCGTCAGATCAATCTGCACGATAGTCAGTACAGCCTGATCAAGACCACCTTTAACCTCATTTTATGTCGTAACGTCACCCTGTACTTCGACCTGCCACTGATCCCTCCCCTGCTGCTTCGGCTGCATGCACTGCTCAAGAGGGAGGGGCACCTCGCACTGGGAATTGCCGAATCATTCCATCTACCGACAAAACTCTTCAGCAAAAGGCGCTATAACATCTACCGCCCCACTATTGAGAGCCCAACCACAGATCAATCTTCACCACTGATTGTAATCGGTGGCTCCACCGGAGCAGTGGACGCACTGAAAAGGATACTCCAGCCACTACCAGCCAACACGGCAGGAATTGTTGCAGCGATCCATATGCCCAACGAGTACAGCGGCAGCTTCGCCGAACGCCTCAACCAACAGTGCACCATGGAGGTCACAGAGGCATCCAACGGAGATACTGTTTCCGAGGGGAAAGTTTTGATCTGTCCCGGACATCTCAACATTTTGATCCACAAAGAAGATGACAACCGTTACGCCGTCACTCTGAGTAAACCCGGAAAAGAGGACCGCTTCACCCCATCGATCGACCAGCTCTTTGTTTCTGCCGGCAAGGCTGCCGGTTTTCATGCGATCGGAGTGCTTCTGACCGGCATGGGGAGCGATGGCGCCATGGGGCTTTTGAAAATGAGGCAAAAACATGCACGCACCATCACCCAGAATGAAGAGAGCTGCGTGGTATACGGTATGCCCAAGGCTGCTGACGAACTCCACGCCTCTGAACTAAGCTGCCACCTGAACACCATCCCGCAAGCACTTCGACATGCGGTTCATCTTGTCGGAAAAGAGGCACATTCGAAACATCTACAACACTGGAAGAGAGGAGAGTTTGGGCAATTAGGCCTCTCCCAGGTCGCATCACTGTAGGAAGTACCACTTATGCGTATCAAGACCAACATTCTTATCTCATCCTCCATACAGTTCCTGATCACTCTGATTATCAGCAGCGTTGCCATTATGGTGCTACGCTCCACCTCCGAATCACTCTTCTCCCTGGCCGATTACTCAGCCGTACAGTCGGACTATCGTCAATTGATGGAACGGCCACTGCAGAACTACCTCACCAATGGTGATGCAACCGCTCTTCAGGCTCTGGAAGAGAACATCCCTCTTATGAAACAGGCAAGCCAGTCCCTGCCGGACCTGCTGGGCAAACAGATTCGTGCCAAACTCAACCAGTTTAATGAGGAGCTGATTGAGGTACGAGATATCGGCAAGCTCTCCGGTGACCCACAAGGGCTGCTACGAAATGCTGAACGAGAGATGTTGGGGGCACTTTCCACCCTGTCCGAGTACGCCGACAACGCCAAGCAGCATCCACCCTCTTCCACCATGATGCGCCTGACCAATGAGGCAATGGTGCTGTTATACCATCTCGGAGAGTCCCGACAATCCTACTTCCTGTCCCCATCCTCACCATCCTATGACAGCCTGGAAGCGGCACTTCTTCGCCTTGCAGAAAAGATCGATGAAATCAGAGCAACCCCTTCACTATCCGCCTACCACTCAGTAGAGGGCGCCAACATCACATTGGAGGAGACTGAAGAGTCAGAACAGTATGAAATCGAAGATCGCGCCAAACAGGATCTGGAAACCGTAGCCGACCACTATCTTCAGGAGTTCAATAATACGGAAACCCTGATTCAGAAACGCAAGCTGAAGATTGCCGACCTTTATACCATTGCTGACGGCATCGCCGAACGGTTGCAAGGGAATTCACAGAGCCTGGTTGAAGGAAGCGCCGACTCTGCAAACAGCACGGAACAGTGGATTCTATTGCTGGTACTGGTCAGCCTGTTGTCCGGGATAATCGATTACTTCTTTAGCAGTCGGAGCATAATGCGAAATGTTCACACCATCTCGGACCACCTGATCAACATCAGTAGCAATGGTGACTTCTCCGCCCGAATCAAACCGATGAACAGCGAACTGGATATTGCCGGAGATGCCATCAATCACCATCTTCAAGAACTTTCCAGTGCACTGCGGGAAGTGGGAATGGTCACGGCTGCGATCGCCTCCGGTGATTTTTCCAAGCGCGTCAATCAAGAGTGTTCCGGTGACCTTCTCAGACTCAAGTCCGGCGTCAACCGCTCCGCTGAAAATATCGCCATCAATATGAGCACCATTCAACAGGCGATGCTATCGATCTCCAAGGGGAATTTTGAAGTGGTACTCAACAGCAGTGCCCTTGAGGGAGAATACCGTTCCATGGTAGAGCTGGCAGACCGATCCATCCATGAGCTATCCAGTGCGATCCACGAGGTCAAATCGGTCACTGCTGCAATCGCCTCCGGTGACTTCTCCAAGAGAGTGACCCAAAGCTTTGAGGGTGACCTGTCAATACTGAAGGATGAGGTCAACCGCTCAGCCGATAACATCACCTCCAATATGGGCATGATTCAGAGCGCGATGAAAAAGATCGCTGCCGGTGAGTTTGAGGTTGATTTCGATGGTAGCCGTCTGGATGGAGAGTACCGATCCATCATTCAACTTGCAGAAGAATCCATCAGCAATCTCGACCTTGCCATCCACAGTATCAACGATGTAATGAACCAGGTCTCGGCAGGGAACTTCGATATCCAGGTTGATACGGAAATGAGCGGCAAACTGGGACAACTCAAGCAGAACATCAACCACTCGATCCTTACCCTGGGAAATGCCTTCGATGACCTTACCTCCATTGCAATGGCACTGGAGAGCGGTGATCTCACACTGAAGATCGATGATGCCTATAGCGGCCACCGGGGCCATCTGGCGAAATCCCTGAATCGTGCCCTCGAAAACCTTCAGCAGATGTTTGGCCAGGTGATCGACCTCAGCAGCCATGTAACCAATGGTCTCTCCAGCATCAGTGAAGCCACATCCGATCTCTCTGACCGGACCTCAGTGCAGGCAGCATCCATTGAGGAGACTTCCGCCACCATGGAAGAGATGGCCAGTGCCATTGAACACATCGCCAATAATACAGCTATCGCAGACCAACTATCACAGGACTCACTGGAACTGACCTCCAAGGCCGACAGTGTGATCAGACAGGCTGAACATGCAATGAGCCAGATCAGCCACTCCAGCCATCGAATGGAGGAGATCATCAACATGATTGATGAAATTGCCTCACAGACCGAGTTACTGGCACTCAATGCAGCCATCGAGGCAGCCCGTGCCGGTGAACATGGGCAGGAGTTTTCTGTTGTCGCCCGTGAAGTGCGCAATCTGTCAAACCGCAGTTCAGACGCTGCAGCAGAGATCAAGGCGTTAATTGGAGAAAATGTGGAGCGGGTGGTTGATGGTAATGAACAGGTAGAGAATGCCGGTATTACCGTCGCACAGATTCGATCCATGGTACTGCGTGTCAGCAGTTTGATCAGTGAAATCAACCACGCAAGCCAAGAACAGAAAATCGGTGTCGAGCAGGTGACCGGAGCAATCAGCCATATCGACCAGATTGGTCAGCAGAACAGTGCCTTTGTAAATTCCACTTCGGAAAAAAGCATAGAGCTACTTGAGGAGGCGAAACGCCTGGATATGAGCACCCAACAGTTCAAGGTCGACACAAACGAGAAGGAATCCTCCAGCGACCATCAAATATCGGATATTGACTCAATGGGACTGCTACCCGAAGACCCGGTGCAGATAGAACAATAAAAAAAACCGGGCTCATGGCCCGGCTTTTTTATAAAACAGAGAGAGAGCTCTATCAGGCACAACCACCCGCTGAACCGCAGGTACCACATCCGCCACCCGCTGATGCCTTGGTATTATTAAAGACAAAGCTTGGTCCTTGAGGCCCATTGACATAGTCGATTTCCACACCATCCAGAGTCGCCAGACACTGCGGATCAACATAGATATTGAGATCACTGGACTCCATCACCGCATCACCTTCAGCAATTGAATCAGCAAAGGTCATCCCCCACTGAATCCCACTACAGCCGCTACCGGCCACGTAGATCCGTACGCCCTTAATCTCATCATTCTCTTCTGAACGAACCAGCGCTGCCAACTGCTGTTGGGCATCACTGGAAACCTTGAACTCATTTGTAATCGCAGTTGCCATCGCTATTTATCCTCGAAGTTTTCCATAATCACATTCCGTGTAGCGTAATGATAGCACACTGCCACCCATTTTTGTTGACTATTTTAGTGTGGTATAGGACACACTTCTGATCACCTTATCTGGTCATCTCAAGATTCAACCGCTAAAATTGGGCATTATGGATAACAAGAAAATTGCCTTTATCGGTGGCGGTAATATGGCCTACAGTCTGGTCGGCGGACTGATTGCCGGCAACTGCCCTGGCCCCAATATCTCGGTCTCGGACCCTGTTCCAGAACCTGTGCTGGCAATGCAGCGACAGTTCGGCATTGTACCGTTCGTCAATGACAACCGGGCAGCCATTGAAGGGGCTGATGCGGTTGTACTCGCGGTCAAACCACAGGCGATGTTTGCCGTGACCCGTGAACTGGCAGAGACCATTCAAGCCTCATCCGACAGTACGCCACTCTTTATCTCGATTGCTGCCGGAATTCGCTCATCGGATATCGCACGCTGGCTGAACGGTGACTTGGCAATCGTTCGTACGATGCCCAACACCCCTGCTTTGCTACAGAGCGGGGCTACAGGGCTTTTTGCCAATGAGCATGTCTCGAAAGAGCAGAGAAACCTAGCTGAATCAATCCTGCGTGCGGTTGGCACAACCGTCTGGTTGAAGAGCGAGGATCAGATCGATGTAGTGACTGCTCTATCCGGTAGTGGCCCGGCCTACTTCTTTCTCTTCATGGAGGCAATGGAACAGGCCGCCCAGCAGTTGGGACTGGAGCCTGAAACGGCAAGGTCACTCACCCTCCATACCGCCTTTGGTGCAGCCAAAATGGCACTGGAGCGTCCTGAATCCAGTGCCGAGTTACGCCACAAGGTCACCTCTCCGGGAGGTACAACCGAACAGGCCATTCAGGTCTTTCAGAAAATGGGGCTTGAAAAATTAGTCGCTGATGCACTCTCTGCAGCTCATGCCCGATCTATTGAACTTGCAGATGAGTTCGGCAAGGACGGCATTTAACGGAATCCAACCATGTCTAATACATCCAATGCCGGCCTGATCCTGTTGCAGATGGTCTTCAGCCTCGCTATTTTACTGATGCTGTTGCGCTTTCTATTCCAGCTGATGCGGGTCGACTTTTACAACCCGATTTCTCAAATGGTGACACGTTTCAGTGATCCGGTTCTGCGGCCACTACGAAATTTCATACCATCCAGTCGAAAAATTGATGGTGCTTCATTCGTTGCACTCTTTCTGCTGCAGTATACCCACCTGTTTCTGATTGCGGGCATGCAAGGGCTCAGTGCCGACCCAACCGGTCTGTTGTTGCTCTCCAGTGCCGAAATCCTTGGCCTGATCACAAGCATTCTCTTCTGGGCCATCCTGATTCTGGCCATACTGAGCTGGTTCCAGCCCAGCAGTTACCACCCCGGTATCGCGCTGCTTGAACAACTGACCGCACCGTTGATGCAGCCGATTCGACAGGTTATCCCGCCCACCGGGGGCCTTGACCTCTCGCCCATCATTGCCCTGCTGGTACTCAAGATGGCTGAATTTATCATTATTGCCCCGCTGAAGGATATCAGTGCCCTACTATTGAACGGTTGACTGGATGCACCACTGTCAGCGACAGGAAAACCGCCCGCTACTCCGTCTACACATCTGGCCCAATGCCAGAAATGGTGAGATTATTGGTGCATATGACAATACACTGACGACTCCACCGGTAGACAACAACTCTGACCGGCATTCAATCAAGTTTCGCTCACCGAAGTCTATTCCAATCCATAAATGGCCCTGAACAGAGAGGGTAAGAGTGAGTTCC
>CAYFOR010000106.1:0-9783 GCA_964344785.1 uncultured Piscirickettsiaceae bacterium | reverse complement strand
GTCCAGTGCCTCGCCAGCCACACCGGCTGCGAAGATACCGCCATTGCTCTCATCCAGTTGGATGAAGCCATTACCATCGCCCACTACGCTTGCAGGGAGCTGGTCGGCCTTGACGCTTGGCTCCATGCCAACCGCCAGTACCACCAGATCGTGCTCGTTCTCGTAGCGGTGGTAACCCTCGGTGTTTACACCCTTCAGAACCGGATTTCCGTTCTCGCGTGACTTGACGATGTTGGCCACCTTGGACTTGATGAAGGTGACGTTGGGGTCTGCCTTGACCTGCTGGTAGAAGTCATCAATACGATCGATCGCACGGATGTCGATGTAGTAGATCGAGGCCTTCCAGTTCTCATCTTCACCGTAGTTTTCACGCAGCAGCTTGGCATGCTTCAGTGTTGCCATGCAGCAGATGCGGGAGCAGTGCTTCATGTAGTTGCGGTCACGTGAACCTGCACACTGGATGAAGGCGACATTGCGTGCCTCGGTGCCATCCTTGCGCAGGATCTTGCCACCCGTAGGGCCGAATGGGTCGGACATGCGCTCAAACTCGACATTGGTGATCACATTGTCGTAGCGGTCATAGCCGTAAGGCTGAATCTTGTTGGCATCAAACGGCTGCCAGCCGGTTGCCCAGATCACTGCACCGGCATTGATCGTGATGTTCTCTTCCTGCATGTCGAGATCGATGGCGCCGGCAGTACAGGCAGCCTTGGCCTTCTCGGCATCATCGGTTCCAATCATGGCGGGATCAATGACATAACGCTGCGGATAGGCCATGGTAGAGACCAGATAGGCTCCCTTGCGCTTCTTCAGGCCGTAGTTGAACTCATCATCATACTCCGCCTCAACCGCATCCGAACAGGCACCACAGGCGGTGCAGCTATCATTGACATAGCGTGGCTTGAGGGTGACATCCAGTGTGTAGTTGCCGGATTCGCCGTCGATCTTGTTGACCTCGGCCATGGTATAGACCTTCAGGTTCTTGTTGGCCTTGATACGGCGATAGTTGATTTCGAGGCCACAGGTTGGGTGGCACATCTTGGGGAAGTATTTGTAGAGTTGGCTGACGCGGCCTCCCAGGGATGGGTTCTTCTCAAGCAGGATGACCTGCTTGCCACACTCGGCAGCTTCAATGGCTGCGGAGATGCCGCTAATGCCGCCACCTACGACCACGATGGTCTCGTTGGTTGCAATTGCATCCGTCATTGATGTTCTCCGTTCATTTAGACAGGGATTTTGAAATGACCTGTCAGTGCATTCACAGGCGGAAAATTTCCGTCTGCGAACGATACGCCGATTGCTGTTAAACCGCCAGAAAACAGGTCGTTTACGGCATGAAAATTTCTAATGGATTTATCTAAAACATAAGGGTTTCATGGTGGAGATCGACTCAAGAGAGGTGCTGGTATCTGACACGACAGATCCATTATCCATGGATAAAAAAAGGGTTAAATTCATGAAGGGGAGGTTATCGCAAATTATTGTTAATCGGGTATAGAAAACACTGTTATTGTTGTTTACAATCCGGGCATACTTCAATGGGGGAGGAGGTAAGTTGAGCGCTCGCGATCTTATGCTGGACGGGGATCTGACGATTCTGAATGCAGAATCGGTGCAAGAGAAGTTGTCCCGTTTTCTTGAGGATGAACCTGACCTGCAGGCAACCTATGAGGTGGTTGTTGATGGGGAGGCTACACTGGATCTGTCACTGATTCAGCTATTGGTTGCCGCCTATCGTACCGCGCATGAAGCTGGGCTGAAGCTGCAGATTCGCTCACCGATGCCGGAACAACTTGAGCACTCACTGAGAGTTGTCGGATTACTGCAACCGGATGAGACAGTCATCAACTCCGAGAGAATGGGAACAGTGCGGTGAGTGCAACAGTACTGTTTGCAGATGATTCTCCGAGTGTGCGTGTCATTGTGAAGGGCATACTGCAGTCGGGTGGATACCAGATGGTCGAGTGTGAAGATGGGAAGCAGGCCGTCGATTATCTGATGCGAAACACGGTAGACCTGATTGTGACGGATCTTCATATGCCCTACATCGATGGAATGGCGGTCATCCGCAAGGTGCGCTCCGAAGAGTCGCCCAACCGCTTCACACCCATCGTCATGTTGACCACAGAGGCGCAGGCGGAACGCAAGCAGGAAGGGCGCAAGGCAGGCGCAACTGCCTGGATCGTCAAACCGTTCGATGGTGAAATGCTGCTCAAGGTTATCAAGAAGTGCCTGGGGATGAAGCACAATGGATGATGAGGCTTTTCAGGAACTCAAGGCACAGGCCTTTGCCATCTATCAGGTAGAGGTGCAGGAGAGCTTGGAGAGTGCAGAGGAGGGGCTGCTGCAACTGGAAAGCAACCCCGGCGATGCCGAGCTGATCAATGCGGTATTCCGCGATCTTCATACCATCAAAGGCTCCAGTGCAATGAATGGCGTTGTAAATGTCGCCGCCTTTGTGCATAAGCTGGAGGATGCCTATGATCGGGCACGCGATGGAGAGCTGACGGTTGATGCGGAACTGGTCGATGTGGCACTGAAGTCGCTTGACTATGTGCGGCAATTGATTGATGCACAGGATGATGCGAGCCAGACCGATGAGGCATTGGCCGCATCGCTGCATCAACGGATTGCTACGCTGATGGGTGTAGAGGAGGAGGCAATATCCTCGGAGGCCTCAGTCAGTGATCAGCCACCGGAACAAACTGACGAAAGGGAACAGGGTGAAGAGTACACCTTGTACCATGTCGGCTTTGTTCCGGAAAAGGAGCTGATGCTCCGTGGGACCAACCTGATTGGCTTGCTGGAAGAGCTGGAAGAGCTGGGAGTCTGTCGAATCGTTGCCGATACCAGGAAGGTCCCTGTACTTGATCAACTCCAGGCGCTGGAGGTGCATGTCGGGTGGCGGGTGCTATTGGCCACGATAGAGCCGGAGGAGGTTATCGAGGATGTCTTCATGTTTGTCATTGAGGACAGCGAGATTACCGTTGACCAACTGGTCTATGAAATAACCCGACAGGAAGCGGAAGAGCTGGTTGGACGCCTCTATCCGTTGCTGGATGCGGATCTCAATCTGCCGATTGACAGCCTCAAGGAGACCGCCAAGGTACTGCTGCTGGAGGATCTGCGTGGCAGCAATCTCTTGATGCCACAGCAGGGGGACGCCACTGCTGCGGCGGAGAAGTCAGATACTGCTGCCTCGGCATCCGGAGGAAAGCGCACTGCTGCCGTGAAAAAGAAGAGTGGTGGGGAGAAGCAGTTTATCCGGGTTCCATCAGAGCGCCTTGATCGACAACTGGATCTGGTTGGGGAGCTTGTCATCGCACAGTCGAGTCTGACGCAACTGTCCGGATCGGAGGACAATGCACGTCTGAATGCGATTGCCGAGATTATTGAACGGCTCACCAGTGATCTGCGTGACAACGTGATGAATTTGAGAATGCTGCCGGTAGGGAGTCTTTTTGCCCGCTACAAGCGAGTGGTGCGGGACCTCTCGGGCCATCTCGACAAGAAGATCCGCCTGGAGACCATCGGGGATGAGACAGAGCTGGACAAGACGGTCATCGATCAGTTGGGAGATCCACTGGTCCACCTGATCCGTAACAGTGCCGACCACGGCATCGAATCTCCGGAGGAGCGCCTGGGAGCCGGCAAACCGGAGGAGGGGACCATCTATCTGGAGGCCACCCATGAGGGGGCCAATGTGGCGATCACCATCCGTGATGATGGCAAGGGGCTGGACCGTGATGTGATCCGGGCCAAGGCAGAGTCTCATGGACTGTTGGAGCCTGAAGGTGAATATAGTGACCGGGAGATCTACAGCCAGATCATGGAGCCGGGCTTTTCGACGGCCCAGTCTGTTTCCGATATGTCCGGGCGCGGTGTCGGCATGGATGTGGTGAAGCGTACGATCGAGTCCTTGCGCGGTACCATCGAGATTGACAGTACGCCGGGGCAAGGTTCGGTGATTCGCCTGTGCCTGCCCTTGACGCTGGCAATCATTGACGGCCTGCTGGTTGAAGTGGGTGGAGGTTTCTTTGTCATTCCGCTGAGTCTTGTGGAAGAGGTCGTGGAGCTGCAGCAGGCGCGTGGTGAGAGTTCAACCGGGCGCAATATCCTTAACATCCGCGACCATATTGTCCCCTTTATTTATCTGCGTGAGCTGTTCGAGATTGATGGGACAACCGATGAAATTGAACGGGTAGTGATTGTCTCCAATGGAGGGGAACGGACCGGGCTGGTGGTAGATCGGGTGGTAGGACAGCATCAGACGGTGATCAAGGGATTGAGCAAGATGTATGAGGGGGTTGGCAATCTCTCCGGTTCCACCATTTTGGGTGATGGCAGTGTTGCGTTGATTCTGGATGTGCCGGAACTGCTGCGCGCTGCAGAGAAAGAGGAGAAGGCGCATGTCGTGGTATAGCAGGTCTGTGGCTGGAGGAGATCATGGCGTGAAGATTCGATTGGGTATTGGGAAGGAGATGTCGATGCCGGTACTGGAATCCGGAAAGAGTCCTTCGGATGCGTTTCAGAAGATGGTGGTGCCGTTCTCTCATTTGAAGTGGGCATGGCACGACAAGGTCAGAATGGATAGGTTTTTTTTTAAGGGGGTGCAGAAATGAAGCTGGGAACCAAACTGTTGGTGGTCTTTTTACTTGTAGGAATTCTCCCGTTGCTGGGCGCATCCCTGATTGTGCTGAACAATACACAATCCGCACTGGAGAGGCAGAGTTATAACCAGTTGATTGCTGTACGTGATATCAAGAAAGGGCAGATCGAACGCTTCTTCGCGGAACGTGAAGGAGATATGGGAGTACTGATGGAGACTGCCGGAACCCTGCGTGCCGAGGCATTCAAACGGCTGGCAGGTATTCGTGACACCAAGCGGGACCAGGTGGAGGCCTATTTCCAGACCATTCAGGGGCAGGTAACCACTTTCTCGCAGAACCGGATGGTAATCGATGCGATGAATGAACTTGGCGCTGCCTACAGGATGGCGGTCAAGGATGTGCCGGATGCATCGCTGCAGGAGATGAAGCGTTCACTGCGCAGCTACTACCAGAGACAGTTCGGAGTGGAGTATCGCAACCAGAACGGGGTTGATGCCGGTGCCGATGCCATGTTCAATGCGTTGAGCCGGAATGCCTTGATCCAGCAGGCGCGCTACATCAGTAATAATACCCACCCACTGGGCAGCAAGCACCTGCTCGATGCGGCAGATGATCAGACCCTCTACAGCCAGAAGCACGCCGCGACCCACCCGATTTTCCGCGACTATCTGGAGAAGTTTGGCTACTACGACATATTCCTTGCCGATGCCGAGAGCGGAGACATCATCTATTCCGTCTTCAAGGAACTCGACTACGCCACCTCGCTCAAGGATGGCCCCTACGCCGATAGCGGTATTGGTGAGGCCTGGCGCCAGGCGATGGAACTCAATGCTGGCGAGTTCGTCCAGATTGACTACGCCAAATACAAACCCAGTTACGATGCCCCGGCCAGCTTTATCGCGGCCCCCATTTTTGACCAGGGAAATCGTATCGGTGTGTTGATCTTCCAGATGCCGCTGGATCGTATTATCACTGTAATGGGGACGACCTCCGGACTGGGAGAGACCGGCGAGACCATTCTGGTGGGTCCGGACTATCTGATGCGTTCCGATGCCCGGTTGGAGAAGCAGTACCATACAGTGAAAACCTCATTTGCCAACCCGGACAAGGGTAAGGTCGACACGCGTGCCACCCGTACTGCAATCGAGAAGGGGCAGCCTGGTACTGCAGTGGTGACAGACTATCGGGGTGAGCGTACCCTGATCTCGTGGGTGCCGGTTGAGGTGGCACCGGGTATCCGCTACTCACTCAATGCAAAGATGGATATTGCAGAGGCCTTTGTCCCGCATGAAGAGGGAGAAGAAAAGGATTACTACGCCAAGTATATTGATGAATATGGCTACTACGATCTGTTTCTGATCAACCCCGATGGCTATGTCTTCTACACGGTAACCCGTGAGGCCGACTATCAGACCAATATGGTGGACGGCAAGTATGCCTCATCCAATCTGGGACAGTTGGTACGGGATGCACTGGAGAGCAAGCGCTACGGGGTTGCAGACTTCGCACCCTATGCGCCGTCCAATGGTGTGCCAGCAGCCTTTATCGCACGGCCAGTGATCGTCAATGACGAGGTGGAGATGGTGGTGGCACTACAGATCTCTCTGGATGCCATCAACGCCATCATGACCGAGCGCTCCGGCATGGGAGAGAGTGGTGAGACCTATCTGATCGGTCATGATCTGTTGATGCGTTCCGACTCCTACCTGGATCAGGTCAACCATACGGTAGAGGCCTCATTTGCCAATCCCGAGAAAGGCAATGTAGATACGGAAGCGGCACATGCGGTAGTGGCTGGTCAGACCGACGCCCAAATCATCATCGATTACAACGGTAATCCGGTGCTTTCTGCCTATGCCCCGGTCAAGGTCTCCGACTCGGTCAATTGGGGGTTGCTGGCCGAAATGGATGAGGCGGAGGCCTTTGAGGCGGTGGGTACGATCCAGTGGATTGTGGCAGTCGTGGTTCTGGCCGCCATTGCCATCATCGTGGTGGTGGCGATACTGATTACCCGTTCCATTACCACTCCGGTAAAACAGGCCGTGGACCTGGCGGAGGCAGTAGCCGGTGGTGATCTCACAAGCACACTGAAACTGGATCGCAAGGATGAGATCGGGATATTGGCCGACAGCCTCAATGATATGGTGATCAAGCTGCGTGATATCGTGGGTCAGATTACCACCGCATCGGAGAATGTGGCCTCGGGAGCCGAGGAGTTGAGTTCCAGTGCCGAAGAGATGGCGCAGGGTGCCAATGAGCAGGCCAGCTCTTCCGAGGAGCAGAGTTCCTCGATGGAAGAGATGGCGGCCAACATCAAGCAGAATGCCGATAATGCGCAGCAGACCGACCAGATTGCAACCAAGTCGGCAGCCAGTGCACAGAAGAGTGGCGAGGCGGTCAGCGAAGCGATGGATGCGATGAAGACCATCGCCGAGAAGATCGAAGTGGTGCAGGAGATCGCCCGCCAGACCGACCTGCTGGCACTGAATGCGGCGATTGAAGCGGCACGTGCTGGCGAGCATGGCCGTGGTTTTGCCGTGGTTGCCTCCGAGGTGCGCAAGCTGGCAGAGCGTAGCCAGAGTGCGGCAACCGAGATCAACGAGCTCTCCAACTCCAGCGTGGCGGTAGCTGAGCGTGCCGGCGGCATGCTGGATGAACTGCTGCCTGATATCCAGCGTACTGCGGAGCTGGTGCAGGAGATCAATGCAGCCAGCAATGAACAGACTCAGGGAGCTGAGCAGGTCAACAAGGCGATCCAGCAGCTCGACCAGATCACCCAGCAGAATGCTGCAGCGGCTGAAGAGATGTCCTCAACCTCCGAGGAGATGAATGCCCAGGCAGAGCAGTTGCAGGCTACCGTGGCCTTCTTCCATGTGGATAGAAGCCAGGTTTCGAAGAAAGCAGTTGCCAACAGTGGTGGTGACAGCACATCGGAGCATTCAGTGGAAGTGGCCGAATCGAAACCTGCAGCCAGCGGTGCCGGAAAAAAGACATCGGCAGCGAGTGCTCCTGCAGCGAATCAGTCTGGCGGTTTTTCTCTCGATATGGGAGACGATGACGGGGACTTTGAGCGCTACTGAGTTGACCATTGTCGGTATGCACGGTCTTCTCGATAAGATCGGATTCAATGTCCTTTGACCGGACTCCTGATGAGTTTGGTGAGAGAAAATGGAAATGGGGATATGACTGAGAGTACAGGTAGAAAAGGGGGGTACCTCGATGCCAATGAAGAGCTGCTGCTGGATACCGATACTGAACAATATCTGACTTTTCGTCTGGGACAGGAGATTTTTGCGGTAGATGTTTTCCGGGTGCGTGAGGTACTCGATGTGGCCGATATCACCCGTGTTCCCCGTTCACCTCGCTATATGCGGGGAATGATCAATGTGCGCGGTAATGTCGTGCCGGTGATGGATCTCCGCTCCAAGTTCGGGATGGAGCCGGTGGAAGTGACGCTGGATACCCGGATTATCGTGATGGAGAGCTGTGCCGATGACGAGGAAGGAGATCCGGTCGTGGTCGGTGCGCTGGCCGACAAGGTGCATGAAGTGACCGAGCTGGAACAGGACAAGGTGGAAGCGGCGCCCAGAATCGGTATGCGCTGGAATAGTGATTACCTGCAAGGTGTAGGGAAACGGGGTGATGACTTTATCGTGATACTCAATATCGACGAGGTCTTTTCGGCGGACCATTCGGTGGCGGGGGCTGCAGGACCCAAAGAGGAGTAGAGCCGCAATGACTACCGATGATCAGAGCATCGAGAGTGCAGCAGCACGTCAATACCTGACATTCCGGATTGGCGATGAGGTCTTTGCAGTCGGGATCTCGCGTATTCATGAAGTACTTGATCTGATCGATATTACGCCGATTCCTAATACACCATCCAGTATTCGCGGAATGATCAATGTGCGTGGATACAGTGTTCCGGTGCTTGATGTGAGAGTTCGTTTCGGGATGAGTCAGACAGAGCAGACACTGGATACCCGTATTGTCATTCTGGAAGTGCATGATCCGGAAGGGGAACGTGTTGCAATTGGTGCACTGGCCGATGCCGTGGTCGAGGTAACCGAATTGGAGCAGGATGTGGTGGAACGTGCACCACGTATCGGTCAGGCCTGGGACAACGCCTTTATTGATGGAGTGGGTCAGAAAGAGGGAGAGTTCATCGTTATCCTGAATGTGGATCATCTGTTCTCTGCAGAGGATCTGGATGTCAGTCAATCAATGGTCCAATAAGAGCAACTGCTCCCATGATCATTCAGGATGAGTTGAGCGAACCTCTGTTCATGCAGTTTGGTCTCTACGTGGAAGAGACGACCGGGATCAAGATGCCGCCACAGAAACGGACCATGCTTGCGGGGCGGTTGATGCGCAGAATGCGTGGATTGCAGATTCCAACCTTCCAGGAGTATTACGACTACGTCTTCAGCCCACAGGGAAGCCGTCAGGAGTTGGGGTTTCTGATTGATGCGGTGACGACCAACAAGACGGATTTCTTCCGTGAGAAAAAACACTTTGATCTCCTCTCACAGCAGTTGCTGGCGGAGCTGGTAGAACGCTATGGTAATCGACTCAGGTTCTGGAGTGCTCCCTGTTCGCGTGGACACGAGCCCTATACGCTGGCCATGGTGGTGGCCGAGTATGCACTGGATCATCCGCCGCTCGACTTCTGGGTATTGGGCAGTGACCTCTCCTCACAAGTGCTTGAGGTGGCCCGACGGGCAGTCTACCCGCACGAGGCGATTGTTCCGGTACCGATGCCGCTGCGTAAACGCTATCTGCTGCGGGGCAAGGATCATGGGGATGATGTGGTCAAGGTGATCAAGCCCTTGCGTGACCGTGTCACCTTCCAGCAGATGAACTTCATGGATGAAACGTATCCGGTTAAAGAGCGGTTCCATGTCGTTTTCTGCAGAAACATGCTGATCTACTTCCAGAAGCAGGTACAGGAGCAGGTGATTCGCAAGATTGCGCAGCACATGGTGCCTGGCGGTTACCTTGTGATGGGGCATTCGGAGACACTCAGTGGTCTGGATGTCCCGGTCAGGCAGGTAAGCGGTACACTCTATCGGCTTCCCGCAGCCGGGGAGTAGGTGCGTATGAAGAAAAATATCAAGATACACTGGTGTCCCAACGTTACAGGCCAAAAACTCATTTGACTGCATAAAACACT
>CAYFOR010000105.1:0-9964 GCA_964344785.1 uncultured Piscirickettsiaceae bacterium | reverse complement strand
CCAACGACTACCAGAATGCAACCCTGCAGGCTGGTCAGTGGTGGCAGTACCAGGTCAAGGCTGCCGATATCGGTCTGCGTGCCAAGACCTACCTGGAGCAAAATGGTGCGGTAGTGAAGAAGTAACCTCACTGCAACCACCCACCATGAGGGGGGAGAGTTCAGACTCTCCCCCTTTTTTGATCCCATACTCTGTCGTCTGTAATCATGCAGAAACAATCAACGAATAACTTCTGAAAACTGTAAAAGGAAAATTCATGATGAAAAAAATGTTACTCCTCATCTCCTCCATTGCCTTACTCGGCAGCTTTACCACAACCGTATCCGCAGATGGTGCAACCCTCTACCAGACCAAGACCTGCTTCTCCTGCCATGGCAAGGATGCAAAAACCCCACTATTGCCGATCTACCCCAAGTTGGCGGGTCAGAATGCGGATTACGCCTTCAACCAGATGATGGATATCAAATCCGGCAAGCGCGCCAATGGCCAATCCGTTGCCATGCAGGGAGTCATGGGGCTGGTGAATGAAGCGGAGATGAGAGAGATTGCAGAGTGGCTCGCCACGCTGAAGTAGCCAATAACCTTATCCTGTTGACGGGATAGTGAAGCTATTGATATATGTCAATGTAACTCAATCAGGCCTCCACTACCCTAACCAACGTCTAAATCCACCTTGAATGAGAAAGAGCGAATGAAAAAATATTCCGCAATGACAGTAGCGGCGATCGCTGCGACCGCCATCAGCACCTCAGCCCTCGCATGGAATGAGGGGGGCGGTGAACAAGATATCGCCATGACCCTGAAACCGGATCGGGAAAACGGGATCGAGGTCTATGAGGTCTGCTCGGCATGTCACATGCTTGAAGGCTGGGGCATGAAGAACGGTACCTTCCCGCAACTGGCCGGTCAGCACAAAAACGTATTGATCAAACAGCTTGCCGATATTCGGGCACAGAATCGTGACAATCCGACCATGTATCCGTTTGCACTACCGGAAGCGATTGGTGACGAACAGGCCATTGCCGATGTAACGGACTATATTGCCAAGTTGCCGATGAATCCTGATAACGGCAAGGGAGCGGGTGACAACCTAGAACATGGCAAAAAGCTCTATGAAATCAACTGTGTCAGCTGCCACGGCGAGCATGGTGAAGGCAGCCAGGAGAAATTCTACCCCAAGATTCAGGGGCAGCACTACGCCTATATGCTTCGCCAGTTTGAGTGGATTCGAGATGGAAAACGGCGTAATGCCAACCCGGATATGGTGAAACAGATTGCCGGTTTCAGTAATGAAGACATGGCTGCAGTCATCGACTATGTCTCCCGAATTCCGGTAGCGAAAGAGCATCTTGCACCTGTTGGCTGGATCAACCCGGACTACGATTGATCCTCAACCTCTGCTGATCGTCCTCTTCCCCCAATACCCGGCTAACCGGTATTGGGGGAAGTTATCGACAATATAGTCACTCCAAAAACCAGGACTCCTCGCATGAGCCTCTCAAATTCAAATCGTACTCTGCTGATTGGTGCGCTGTCGCTGGCGGCACTCGGTCTGATGCTGTCCATATTCTACAGCCCGATCTGGTGGGTCTCGCTGAAGGCACCACAATATCCTGATGCGGCCTTTCCACAGGGCATCCGTATTCACTTCCATGTGAACGGTGTCTTCAACGGCTGTGAGAAGGTCGAGACGGAAGAGAAATACGAGGAAGAGGCGCTCAACTGCAAACATGAGATGGATGCAATCAACCACTATGTCGGCATGTACCCGATTGCAGCCGGTGCTCCGGTAGAGCGCGCCATCTCTCCATTTGTCTTTGCCCTTCTGGGGCTGATGGTGATCGCCTTTGCCATTCCCAACAACCGGCAACGCATCCTGTTGATGGCAACAGGCTCCCTGTTGATTGCCGGTTGGGGCTACACCACACTCTATACCGAGGGTGGCATGAAGTATCAGTCCAGCCCCTATCGTGCCGACTTGATGAGCACCATGGAACTCACCCCGGACGAGATTGCGGACTGGAGCGGTGTTCATGCAATCCAGACCAGTTATGAAGAGGCGCTGGCCCGCTACTTTCCGACCATTGCCGTTGATTGTCCCGGCTTTGCCAGCAAGATGACCTATGTCGATCTCTACGCCTCCCAGGATCGCCCTTTTGAAGAGCTGAATGACCTCCTCGCCAATGCCGGGGCAACCTCTGCCGTGATGTCGGTATTTCATGAGATGTACAAGAAGATCCAGGCGGACCCGGATATGAGCATGGAGCAACAGCAACAAGGCTTTCTGCAGCGCTGTGAGCTGATGTCGAAGAATATCGGCATGACCGATGTGACACGTACCTCCATGATGATGACCATCACCAATATCGTCTTCGTCGGCCTGCTGGGTGCCATGCTGCTACTGGTGGTGGGCCTCTGGAAAATGGAACGCATCTTCAAGTGTGTACTGATTCTGGTGCCGATGGCACTACCCCTCTTCTTTATCATCGATTATGCCGGGTGGCTCTGGTGGTTTGGCCACCACTTGAGCGAGATGGGTGCCTTTACCGTCAAACCGTTCATGCCAACGGTCTTTGGGGTCGGTAAAGTGGCGCAATTTTCTACCTACTCCTACCCATACTACGGCTTTGGGCTGATCATGCTCAACTCGGTTGTCCTGGCGACAGCGGCACTGATTCACCTGAGGTCATCCGAATAAGCTGTGCGGCACAATCACCCTTTGGCCTCCTGTCAGGGCGCGATATCACAACGATACAGAGAAGCTGCCCGGTGCAATCCGGGCGCTTTGCATGAGGCGATCTGGATAGTTGTTCTGTTACTGATCGGCAGTCAGACCATGGCTGCCACCCAATCACTACAGGAGATGGTAGACAACACACCCAAAGGTGGGGTCCTGGTCCCCCCTGCCGGAGTCTACCAGGGGCCGCTGCTCATCGAGAAACCGATCACCCTGGATGGAAGTAATGGTGTCACCATCGACGCCAATGGCAAAGGCAGCGTGATCTATCTCGATACCGATGGTGCGACACTGCAACATCTTCGACTGGTCAACACCGGCTACTCCCACAACGATATCGATGCCGGTATCCAGGTACGGGGCAATTTCAATGTCATCAAGGACAATACGATTGAGGAGTGCCTGTTCGGCATCGATCTTGGTCAGGCCGAAAACAATATTATCCGACGCAATACGATCCGCTCAAAAAGTGATCGGGAGTTGGGGCTGCGTGGTGACTCGGTCAGGCTCTGGTACAGCTTCAACAACCAGATCACTGACAATGTCATCCAGGGAAGTCGCGACATGGTGGTGTGGTACTCCAGTGACAACACCATTGCCCGCAACCGCTCATCCGGCGGCCGCTATGCGCTGCACTTCATGTACTCCCAGGGCAATCTGGTCGAGGGGAATCACTATAGCGAGAACTCTGTCGGTATCTTTCTGATGTATAGTGATGGTGCTGTCGTGCGCGATAACATGATTACACACTCTCAGGGTACCACCGGTATGGGCATCGGCCTGAAAGAGACCAGCGATGTCACCATCACGAACAACCAGATACTCTACTGCGCAACCGGAATCTACAGCGATGTCTCCCCTTATCAGCCGGATACGACCAACCTGATGGCAGATAATCTGATCGCTTTCAACGGCATCGGCATACTGTTCCACACCCCATGGTGGGGAAACATCGCACGCAACAACACATTCAAGGATAACATCACACAGATCGTGGTCGATGGCAATGGAGGTGCAACCCGCAATGTCTGGGAGGGTAACCACTGGGATGACTATCAGGGTTTTGATCAGGATCGGGACGGCATTGGTGATACACCATATGAGTTATACGCCTATGCCGACCGCATCTGGATGGATCGGCCGGAGGCCCGTTTCTTCATGGGTACCCCGCTGCTGGAGACCCTCGATTTTCTTGAGCGGCTGGCCCCGTTTTCGGAACCAATGCTACTATTGAGAGATGAACAACCGCTAATGATTGCAGCCACACGTACAGCAGCAGAAGCACACAACCAAGCAGATACCGAGCCGCTGCAGGAGAGTCACCCTGCAAACGACTCCACTGATGAAAAAGACTGGGGCTCGTCGCTCCGCCTGTTGGAAAAGAGTCTACAGCAATGAGTGAGTCAACCAAAACCACCACCCCACGCCTTACCAGGAAGGAGCGTGAACGCAGGGAGTTTCTGCGAACAACTGCCCTGGTCGCCGGTGTTACCGGCTTTTCTCTGTTGCAGCTGATCCCTACGGTAAGCGGCTCTGCACCTCGCCTGCGCCCACCGGGGGCACTGGATGAACAACAGTACCTCGCCTCCTGCATCAAATGCGGACAGTGCGTTCAGGTCTGTCCGGTAGAGGCGATTGCGCTGGCTGACATCTTTGATGGTCAAGGTCAGGGGGCCGCCTATATCGATGCCCGGGAGCAGGCGTGCGACTTCTCCTGTGACGGCCTTCAGTGTGTCCTTGCCTGCCCGACCGGTGCCTTGACCCATGAGATCAACTACTCTCACGAAACCCGCATGGGACTTGCCCGACTGGCGAAACCAAAAAAATGTCTTGCCCTCAAGGGCGAGGGATTCTTCGGTCTGACCCGTGGTGAGGCATACCAGGGAAAGCTCCGTTTTGAAGAGATCGACCGCTGGAATCCGATTCCGATCAATCAACACCCATTCGACCTGGAGATCTGTGATCTCTGTGTACGCCTCTGTCCGATCGAGATACGTCGTAACCAGTGCGCTTCAGGCAAACCCCCGTCCGGCGATGTCAACCAGTGCCCTCCCAAACCGGCCATCGCGCTGGAACCGGTCAACGATGAAGGTGAAGATGGGAAGGTACGCTACAAACCGGTCGTGCTGGAGGGATGTGTGGGCTGTGGAGTCTGTGAAATGGTCTGCCCACCAGAGGAACCCGCTATCGTTATTGATATCCGCAAACAGTGGCAGGAGGAAACCGTATGAACCTTGGAAGCTACTGTACCCAGGTGATGCTTGGAAAACGGCCAACCAAAACACCACCCAGTGCAATCTCCGATGAGGCCCAAAACCTGCACAACAAGAAGAAGGAGAGCGGCGAACTGGACAAGGTCAAGGCAAGGGCAGCACACGAGGTCTATCGGGAAACCCATAGCAAGAAATGGCGCAGACGCCGCTGGACCACCCTGATCTTCGTCAATCTGCTGTTTGTCTTCTCCTATGCACTGGACATCCAGCTACTGGAAGGAGCACTCACTGCCTCACGCTTTCTTGGTTTTCACATGGCAGACCTCAACTCTGCGCTGCAGGTTGTACTTGCCTTCAAGACCGTGCTGATCAACCTGCTGATCGGTTTTGTAACCGTACTCATCTTCTGGTTTCTGCTAGGTGGTCGCAGCTTCTGTTCATGGGTCTGTCCCTACCATCTCCTCTCCGAATTTGCCGAAATGGTCCATATTCGTCTGGTAGAGAAAAGGATCATCAAAAACCATCCTTTCAACCGCAAGGCGCGTGTCGGCTTCTATCTGATCTTCGCAGTACTGGCTCTGACCACCGGCTATACCATCTTCGAAGCGATCTCACCAACCGGTATTCTGAGCCGTGCCCTGATCTACGGGCCGACGGTTGCACTGCTCTGGGTCGTCTTTCTGCTCACCATAGAGATCTTCTACTCACGCCGCGCCTGGTGCCGCTATGTCTGCCCAATCGGACTCACCTATGGTTTTGTGGGTGTTTTCTCTCCACTCAAGGTCAATTACAACGCAACCGCCTGCCATCATGAGGGAGACTGCCGCAAGGTCTGCCTGGTTCCACATGTACTGGAGTGGACGATCAAGGGCCGTTCACCAAACCTGAACGTGGAACTGGGACCAGACTGTACCCGCTGCGGCATGTGTGTTGATGTCTGCCCGACCGATTCACTGAAATTCCACTTCAAGGGGTTGAGCAAGAAACCATGATCCAACTCGAAGGGGTCACCAAGACCTTTCGTCAAGCGGCAGTACTGAACCAACTCAACCTGGAGATTGATGATGGGGACCGGGTTGCCCTGATCGGTTCAAATGGTGCAGGCAAAACCACTCTGATCCGTTGCCTGCTGGGTGAGTATGGCTATCAAGGTAGCATTGCCATCAATGGTGCAGAGCCGCGCCAGTCACGTGAAGCTGTCCTCTCACAAATTGGTTTTGTTCCCCAGTTGCCTCCCCCATTGAAGATGCCGGTTCAGCAACTGCTCGACTTCTCGGCCAGCGTTTGCCACTGTGACACTCAGGAGATGATCGAAGTGGCTCATCAGCTTGGGCTGGAGCTGGAACAACACTACCGGCATCCATTCGAGAAACTCTCTGGTGGACAGAAACAGAAGCTGCTGATCGCCATTGCCATGGGTCGACCAACACGACTGCTGATCCTTGATGAGCCTGCCGCAAATCTGGACCCCGATGCGCGCCATACCCTCTTTGCCTTGCTGGAGAAGAAGCGGCACCACACCGCCATGCTGATCACCAGCCATCGTCTGGATGAGGTGGCAGCACTGGTCAACCGGGTCATTGAACTGGACCGAGGCGAAGTGGTGCTGGATGACCGGGTCGATGACTGCACCGATCTATCCAGCCTGCTTGACTGCCGAATTGCCACCACCCGACTTGAACCCGCATTCTCCCGTGCCATATCCGCATGGGGATTTACTTCACAAGAGAGTGAACAGCAGTGGCACGGAACCATTCCAGGCCCTGATCGCCTGCGCTTTCTGGGCATGCTCTCACGCTATGCAGCGCTACTCTCATCCATTGAGATCAAGGAGATGACATGAGAGCAAATCTTCTTCTAGTACCCCTGTTTCTGCTGCTGACTGCCTGTGGAACACCAGAAACCGGACCGGTCGAGGTGACCTGGGATAGAGACCACTGTGAGCGCTGCATGATGGCACTCAGCGACCGCCATCATGCAGCCCAGATTCGAGGTGGCGAACAGCACAAATCCTACACCTTTGACGATATCGGCTGTGCCGTACTCTGGCTTGAGGATCAACCATGGAAAGAGCAGCCAGCTGTCGAGATCTGGGTCAATGACCACCGGAATGGCGACTGGATCGACGCGCGCCAGGCCCACTATGTACGGATTACCCACACCCCGATGAACTACGGCTTCAGCGCACAACCTGACGCCGCACCCGGATCAGTCAATTTCGATACCATGAAAATAGCCGTCTTTCAGCAGGAGGCCGACTACGATGCCTCCGTAAAGGCGCGGCTGAAACACCGCCATCATGAGGCATACACCCCAGCCAGGTAACGATCACGAATGCAGCACTTCTTCCCATTGTTCAAGACAAGGCACCTCCAGGCAGGTAACCGCTTGCCGGCTTGCTACATCTGCAATCATTATCTGGTCGGAACACTACGATGAAACACCTCTGGTTAACGGCCAGGGCCGATATCTCCGAATCACTACGCAGCAGATGGTTCCTGGTCTACAGCTTGGTCTTTGGAGGGATTATCGCCCTGCTCTTTGCCTTTGGACTGACCGAATCACGCATCATGGGTTTTGTCGGTCTCTCCCGGCTGCTGGTCACTTATATTCAGCTCTCAATGGCAATCCTGCCCATCTTCATTCTGATCACCACTGTCCGCTCCGTTGCCGGTGACCGCGATGCAGGCATCTTTGAATATCTGCTCTCACTGCCAATTCCGCTCTCCGCCTGGTATTGGGGAAAGATGGGGGGGCGCTTTGTCGTGGTTTTCCTGCCTGTATTTCTGGCAATGGCCGGAGCGACCCTATGGGGGATCGGCCAGGGGATGGAGATACCATGGAAGCAGTTTCTCTACTATACCCTCTTTCTGTTCTCCCTCTCCTGGTGTTTTCTGGGAATCGGCATGCTGATCTCAACACTTGCCCGCAGTGCGGATGTCGCTCAAGGCAGTGCCTTCATGGTCTGGCTGTTCCTACTTCTCTTTCTCGATCTGATTCTGCTCGGCATACTGATCCAGCAACAGGTTTCCTCGGATATCGTGGTGACCATCGCGCTACTCAACCCGCTTCAATCCTTCCGTACGGCATCCATGCTGCTGTTTGATCCTCAACTGGTACTACTCGGCCCTTCGGCCTACCTGATCCTCGACCATTTTGGCGAGATCGGATATCTACTCTGGGCAATCGGTTATCCACTGCTGTTCGGCACCCTGATGGCCATGATCGGTTTCCAGCTTTTCCGCAAAGGTGACCAACTATGAACCCCTCACGATACCTGTTCCTGCTACTGATCCCTTTTCCGGTTCTGTCCGCCAATCTGGAGATTGGTGAGGAGATCAACGAGGTGTGTGCCGGTTGCCACGGTGAGTTTGCTGAGGGAGGAAAGGAGGGAGAGTACCCCCGTCTGGCCGGACTGCCGGCCAAGTACATCGAACGTGAACTACGCCTGTTCAAAAGCAAGGCACGCCTCAACCACCCGATGGTCCCCTACACCAAGGAGCGTGAATTGCCGGAGGAAGACCTTGTCGATGTCTCTGCCTTTCTGGAGACCATCGAACTCTACTCCAGCCTGCCCCCAATCGATGAAAAGAACTTCAATGCCTATGAGCGACTGCTACAGAGCAAGCGGTTGATGAATGTACGACGACTGGAGGGGGACTACGATGCCGGAGAGAAGATCTACAGGCAGGAGTGCGCCAGCTGCCATGGTCGTGATGGGCGCGGCAAGTCGGAGAAACAGATTCCGATGTTGGCCGGCCAATACAGCAACTATCTGCTGAAACAGATCAACAACTATATCGAAGGTGGACGGATTCACGACAATGAACCAACGGAGGAGTCGATCTTCCGTGACTATCAACCGGAAGAGATACACAACCTCCTCGCCTATCTTTCGATCCTTGATGATTAGTACCTCTCTCTGATCAGGGCTGGATACTTTAACTTCATGAGCAGCCCAAAGCAGCAAAACTGTCTTCTTCCCTGCTGAATGATTACATTGCTGAAGTGATGTGCAACAAAACTGGTTATCTGAAATCTTGAATCAGAGGAATCATGGTAAGTGTTAGTACTTCAAACAGACCCTCCTGCAAATGAAACTATTTGATATGTCGGTTTGGGTCTTGCCTGCCATGCAGGATACGAATGATCTCAATATAACCAGCAGATACCCGGTAAAAGACGATATGACTTTCTACAGGAAGGCTTCGAACTCCCGACAGGAGTTCCGTACGTTCAGCCCCAATGAGAGGCTGCAACGTCAACAACCAGAACTGCTCTTTGAGGTGACCAAGGTATTTTATCGACCGCGCTTTGCCCCAGTTGCGCAATCCAAAACTGTAAATCTCAGACAAGTCACCCCGCGCGGCAGGCGAGATAACCAGCACAGGATCGATCATGCCTGAGGGTCATCTTGAATAGATGCAAACAGACTATCCAGCCCCTTCCTGGACTTGATCATAATCCCCTGGCCATGGTCAAGCTGATCAACACCGATCTGGAGCTGCTCACGCAGGTGAGCTAGCTTGACCTCCTGAATCCATTCTTCATGAGTATCCATAAAACGCAACGCCTCGCGAATGACTTCACTGGCATTGTTATAAAGACCACTCTCCACCTTAGACTTGACACGTGCTTCCAGTTCCGAGGTTAATGAGATATGCATAGCGATCTCCTTTACGAATAGGGATAACCTATAGACTATCCAGACATACAAACATTGTCAAACATCGTACCCAATAAAGCACATTGAATAACCGTCAGCGAATCAACACGATACTGTAATATTTAAAGCTGGTCCCACAATGGCTGGATATTTTATCAGCCACAACAAGGCTGAAGCCGCTTTTCAACAGCTTGGGTCCAATAGCAGCGGGATTACCTTTTGAAAATTCCTGTTTATACCCATTTGACAATCTCAACCAAAATAATCTTTCTGTTACCGCCCATTCCGGGTGGCACGCGTTGACTCATAGAAAAAGGTAACCGAAGGGAGCTGTATATCAGAGTCGTT
>CAYFOR010000104.1:0-9983 GCA_964344785.1 uncultured Piscirickettsiaceae bacterium | reverse complement strand
ATAGAGGGCGCGCCTCCTTGTTTTATGGGTTATTTGGTGAATAAGGCGGGATAACTGTATTGCAGGCTGGCCTCATGCTGCTTTCGTGTCCGGATGTCACGAGCCAGACCGATCCCGTGCCAGTGATCATCCACAAAGAGCGCTGAAAGAGAGAGTTCCACCGCAATGGTATGTCCATCCTTATGGCGGGCATTGACCTCAAAGGTATTCCCGATCAACGGCCCTTCCCCGCTATAGCTGAAACGTTTGAGACCCTCTATCATCTCGTCCGACTCTTTCCCTGTCGTCAGCAGATCATGTACTTTCTGCCCCACTGCCTGGTAATAGTGGTAACCGAAGAGTGTCTCTGCCGCCTGATTCCATTCCAGGATCGTTCCCTGTGCATCAATCATGACAAAGGCATCACGAATATTGTTGAGCACGGTGTTGTAGTGTTTTTCACTGCGCCATCTGGCATTCTCTGCATCTGTCAGGAGCTGCCGCTGCTGCCGCTCCCCCAAGGCACGTTCAACCATATAGCCAAGGAGTGCCAACTGATGCTTGCAGAGATAGTCGGTTGCACCCGCTCTGAGCAGGGCAACAGCCTGGTCATCGCTGATGGTGTCGCTGACGATAATGAACGGCAGCCAGCGGTCAAACGCCCTGACCTGCGCCAGTGCTTCGCCCCCCTGCCAGGAGCCGATCAGATATTCGGAAAGCACCAGATCCGGCGGGCCGTGTTGCAGTACCATTTCAAGCTCGGAAGCCGACCTGGCTCGAGAGAGATGGAACGAGACCAGTTGTTCTGACAGTGTCTGGTGAATGCGCTCTACATCATCCGAGTGCTCATCCAGCAACAGGATATTCAGGTTAGTCTCTTCCATCAACCGGTCAGTACCTTCAGGTTGATCGAACCATCATCGGTCATCATCGTTTTGAGCTTACTCATTACGCTTTGTCACCGTCACCTTGAGCGCGGTCTTCCAGCATCTCCAGTGCCTGATCGAAGTCATAGTTCTGAATGATCTGTTCAAAACTTCTGGCACGCTCTACCCCCAATCTCTGCTGCAGTGTCGCCCGATGCTGTTCTGCAAGCTTCAGTGCTGTGGCATCTCCGGATTCCAGCGATTGCCGCAGCGTATTCAGCACCAGATGCTGGGCACGCTTATCCGGCACTCTGGAAGAGTACTCCTCTGCTTGTGACTGTTCATTTTCGGCGAACCCTTCGATGACCTGCGCAACCTGCTCAAAACGGCGATCCAGACGATCAACCTTTGGCTCAATCGTCAGCCAACTATGGTCATTTTTGAGATCACTTTCAATCTCAATGGCCTCTTGTACGAAGTCGGTCAGACCCAGTGTGCTCCCACCTCCCTTCAAGGTGTGGAGCATGCGTGCAGCAGTTCCCACCTCACCTTTCAGGCAGAGTGTGCGAATCTCGTTGATATCCTCTCGATGCAGGTGTACGAATTGCACCAGCAACTGCATCAGTCGCTTGCCATTTCCACGCAGTACGGTCAGCCCCTGTTGCAGATCGATCCCATCGATCTTTTCCAACTGATGCAGATACCACGCTTCAGATACCTGCCCGGCAGCCGGCTGTTCATCGACAGATGGCTCCTTGTCACCAGACGCATCTGAGACCGCTGTTTCCTGATCGGGATCATCCCTTTTCGACAACCAGGTCAGCAGTGAACGGTAGAACTGCTCGGGATCAACCGGCTTGGCTACAAAGTCATCCATCCCGGCCTTCAGGCAACGTTCCCGATCTTCACTGAATGCATTGGCCGTCATCGCCAGAATCGGAAGCGATCGTAAGCCCGGCTGTGCCCGGATCTGTCGGGCAGCCTCCAGGCCGGACATTACCGGCATCTGTACATCCATCAGCAACAGGTCATAGGGTTCTTTCCGGTCCACCACACGCTCTACCGCCTCTGCCCCGTTGACTGCGGTCTCGGTTGTCAAGCCGACTGCCTCCAGCAGACCTGCAGAGACCTCTCGATTGATCTCATCATCATCCACCAGCAAAATGCGGCTCTCCCCATATTGTGCCCTCAACAACCGTTCAACCTGATCTGCCTGGAGCGTGATCTGCTGCTGGGAACCCGCATCCAGCTTCGTCGCAAGCGGTAGTGTAATCTGCAACCAGAAACGGCTCCCCTTCCCCAGGATGCTCTCAACCTCAAGCGTGCCTCCCATGCTGTCCACGATATTCTTGGTGACCGCCAATCCCAGACCGGTTCCACCAAAACGGCGTGTGATCGAGCTGTCCGCCTGTTGAAATGCCTCGAACAGTTGTTTCTTTCCCTCTTCCGATATGCCGATGCCGGTATCGATCACATCAAACTGTATCGTTGCCTGTTGCCCATCATTGCCGACTACCCCACAACGGATGGTAATGGACCCCTCTTCGGTGAATTTGACCGCATTGGATGAGAGATTCAGCAGCGCCTGCTTGATCCTGGTCTGATCTCCCAATACCGTTAATCCGGTTTCACACTCCACAACCAGTGCAAGCTGACGCTCTTCTGCCAACTGCTGCACAAAACTGGCCACCTCGGCCACAACGGTATCGATCTCGATCGGTCGCCACTCCAGTGCAATCTTGCCCGCCTCGATCTTGGAGAGGTCGAGGACATCGTTCACCAGTTCCAGCAGGTGACTGCCGGCAGTCTCGATCTTGCCGAGCTGCTCTATCTTTGTGGAAGAGGTTTCATCCTGCTTCAGCAGATAGGTCATCCCGATAATGGCGTTGAGCGGTGTGCGTATCTCATGGCTCATGCTGGCAAGAAAATCGGATTTTGCCTTTGCGGCCTCCTCCGCCTGGTCCCGTGCCTGCACCAGCTCCGCGGTGCGTGATGCCACCTCCTGCTCTAGATGACTTCGATACTGCTCCACCTCGTTCAGGGTCTGCTCCAGCCGCTGATTGGAGAGAAAGAGTTCCCGGGTCCGTTTCTCTACCTTCTCCTCCAGCTCTTCAGTGAAGCGGTTTGCCAACCGCTCCTGTTCCTTACGTTCGGTGATATCACGAATCACACCAATGGAACCTATCAAGGTGCCGGTATCCTCGGCATGATAGAAACCAACACTGCTGACCTCACCGATCAACGGCGTCGGTGCGTGATCCCGGGGCTGGCTATGTCGACTGCCCCCCTTCCTTTGCAGTTCAACCTCCAGGCCTGTGGTAGAGCGCTCCTGTGTTCGGCGTTCATCAAACAGTTTCGGCGCTTCACCCTCCCCGGTTGGGTAACCGGCAAAGCGACTCAAAACCTGTTCGCGACTGACATGCTGTATGCTGTCCGGCGCCAGCAACAGGCTGAAGTGCTGTCCGATCAACTCGGTCGGCTCCCATCCCAGGGATGCAACTGCAGGGTTGATGTACTCAATCGTACCATCCGGACTGACCAGGTAGATGATGTCCTGAACCATCGACAGAATGGACCGAAAACGTTCCTCACTCAATGACAATTCGGAACGGGAACGCTCTATCTCCTGCAGGTTCTGTCGCAACTCCTGATTGAGTTCCTTGATCCCGACCTGCGCTTCCATCAACTCCCGGTTGTGTTGGCGGGCATTCTCGTAGGTCGAAATCAAGAGCTTGACCAGTTGCTCCGCAGGCGCATTGACCCGATAAACCTCACTTGCAAACTCAACCTCGATATCGACCGGCGTCTCTTTACCGTTTGTCTTTCCGGTATGGTTGAGTTCTGCGGAGACCACACGGAGCAGATACTCATCCGTATAGGGTTTGACAATATACTGATCGGCCCCTGCACTGACTGAAGAGAGCACATCGCTTGGTGCAGAGAGGGTGGTTACAATGATAACCCGCAGCTTGTTGATTTCCGGGTCCTTGCGAATCTCGGCACAGAGGGTAATTCCATCTATCAATGGCATATTGATATCGGTAATCACCAGATCCACCGGCTTTTCCCGTAACCGCTGAAGTGCCTGAATACCGTTTTCGGCAAGCCTTACATCGTAGCCTGCACGCTCCAGCATCCTTCGCATCATCTGTGCCTGAATCTGGCTGTCTTCAACGATCAGGATGCGTCTTGCTGTCGTGTCGGAATCTGCTGGTCTGTTCATGTTATCAACATCCTGGTCCGTATCTCATGCAGGTACTGAATCAGCGCAGGTGCAATTTCACGATCTGAAAGCACCTGATCGACGGCGGTCAACTTTGCTGCCTCTCGAGGCATTCCATAGATCACGGAACTCCTCTCATCCTGCGTGATGGTATATCCGCCTGCAGCGTGGACCCGGGCAATACCGTCTGCACCATCCCTGCCCATGCCTGTCAACAGGATGGCAATTGCATGCCTGCCATATTCTTCAGCCACCGATGATAAAAGACGATCCACAGAGGGACGGTGCCCGCTCTCATCATCTCTCTCTTCCCCCATCAGCCTGATCCTGCCATTCTCGACCATCAGATGGGTACGGTCGGGAGGAAAATAGGCTACACCCGATTCCACCAGCTCCCCCTGACTGGCCACTTTGACCCGTAGTGGCGTGTCATCATCCAACCACTCCACCATCGACCGGGTGAATCCCCTGCTGATATGTTGTACACAGAGCAGAGGGAGCGGAAAGGATTGCGGTAGCATCGAAAAGATCCGTTTGAAGACATTGGGTGCACCGGTTGATCCGCCGATTGCAACCAGACGGGCTGTAGCGTGCTGTTCAGCCTTGGCCCCGGTTTTTCTGTGCTCTGCCGTTACCTCAGTCTCCTCGTCACCTGGCAAATCGTCCTTCACTGTTGAAACAGCCTCTGCCATCTTTCTGGATGCCCCTTGGCCACTGTGACGAAAGACCCGAACTCTGGAGAGGATCATCACCTTTCGATACAGCTCCTGTGCCGCCGCGCTATCGACAGCAAATCCACGCTCGGGTTTGCCGCAAACCTCTACTGCTCCGGCCTCGAAAAGGTTGAATACATTGATGCTGGTGCGATCATGCACGGATACGCTGACCACCAGGATGGGGGTTGGATAATGCCTCATCACCCGTCGCGTCAACTCCAGCCCATCCATTCTCGGCATATGGAGATCCGTACAGATCACATCAGGCCGCTCTTTTTCAACCAGCTCAAGCGCAGCCACTCCATCGGTGGCCGTACCAACCACTTCAACCGTATCATTGGCCGTCAGAATGCGTTGAATCATGGTGAGCGCAAGCAGGCTGTCATCAGCCAACACAACACGAACTCTGTTGTGTTTACCCCCCATAACGGCAACCTCGCATCACAAGTACTCTCTCCCAAATCATGACCGACCAATCAACAACCGTAGCGACTCCAGCAGCTCCGTCTGTTTGAAGCCCGCCTTGGTGATGTAGGCATTGGCGCCACACTCCATGCCACGCATGCGATCTTCATCGGCCGAGCGGGTAGTGACCAGTACGATGGGGAGGTCACGATAACGTTCATCCGCACGAATCGACTCGGTCAGTTCAAAACCATCCATCTCGGGCATCATGATATCACTGACAACCGCATCGATATCGGAACGCTGCTGCAGCTGCTGCCACGCCTCTGCTCCGTTCACGGAAGCGAGAACCTGATAGCCATCCCCTTCCAGAATCCGTTTTTCCTGGGCACGTGTGACCAGCGAATCCTCTACCAGCAGTACCACCGGTGGTGATGTCGTTCCCTCTTCGACAACCACCTTTCCAACCGCATCACTACGTTGATAAAGCGTTCGGATCAAATCCTGTGGATTCAGGATCATGCAGACCTTGCCGGTGTCCAGAATGCCGCACCCCGATACGTTGCGGACCCGTTTCATCATTGCTCCAACCGGTTTCAGGACCAGCTCCTGTTCATCAACGATCTCATCCACAATCATGCCAAGCCGACTCTCCCCGTTCCACAAAACGATACAGGAGAGCCGGTCTGTTGGCTGTCGACGTTCGGGAAGTTCAAGCTCCAGTAGTTCTGCCGCCGTCACAACCGACAGCGGCTCATCATTGCTGGTGATGGTCGGATGCCCCTCAAGCGGATAGATCTCTTCAGGCAGCACCCAGAATGAACTGTGCACATACTCGATCGGAACACCAAACACCCGTTCGTTGACCCTGACCAGTATGACCCTGGAGGTGGCAAAGGTCTGCGGCAGCTCACAGGAGAAGCAGACACCGCTACCCGGGCGATTTTCAACCTTCATTCGCCCCTTCATTGCCTCGATGTTATGGTGAACCACATCCATGCCCACCCCTCTTCCGGAGATATCGGTAATCACCTCCTGTGTCGAAAACCCGGTATGAAAGATCAGAGACTGAATCTTCTGGGGCGACATCCCCCTGACTTCCTCTTCACTATAGAGTTTCAGGTGGACCGCTCTGGCGGCGATCTTCTCCAGATCAAGACCACAGCCATCATCATCAACCTCCAGCACGATATTTGAACCTTGCAGCAACCCTCGCAGATGGATCGTTCCGACTGCCGGTTTACCGATGGTTTCCCGCGTGTCTACAGGCTCTATACCGTGGTGTATCGCATTGCGCAACAGATGCATCAACGGATCTTTCATCTCCTCCACAATGCGTTTGTCGGCAAGCGTCTCCCCCCCCTCGACCACCAGACGAATCTCCTTGCCGAGTGCCGCACTGATATCTCTGACCATCCGTTTGAATTGCTGGAACAGTGTCGACAACGGAATCATCCTGGATTCACGAATACCGTCATCCAGCCGTTCACTCACCATATCGAGCCGTGCATTATCACTCCGCAGCGCCCCTTCCAATCGCTGCAGTCCACTGCCAATGGACTCCATGGCTGCAACCGTGCGCTTGAGCTGCAGATCGGATTTTCCATCCTGCTGCAGTTGTCGCTTCACCCCTTTCCAGTGGCTCAACAGATCGGTGACTTCATCCAGCCTCGCATCAAAACGTCGGCGGGTAACCAGCAACTCACCAACGTGGGTCATCAATCCGTCCAGCTTGGCTGCCTCAATCCGAATCGTCTCAATCCGGTAGTCGCTTGCCCGGGCAATGGCCTCCGCCTCTGTAGAGACACTATCCGCCAAATCGGATGCACTGATCTTCTCTCTGTCGGTATTTTCAGAAGAGAGGAGTGGCTTCTCTTCCAGACCGGACTGCAGGATGGAGGATGGCGTCGGTTCATCAGTCCGTACGGTCTGTTCTGTCTCATGATTGACCGGCGGTTCCAGCTCCTTGATCAGGGTCGAGACCTGAATGTTGGCGGGTACACCGTCAACCGCCTCGGCCGAGAGTGCTTTGAGCGCATCCACTGCGGTAAAGAGTGGATTGATCTGCAAGGAAGACGGTGAAGTAGTCCGACCATCATCACGCAACAACTCCTCCAGACGGTGAGAGAGCAGTTCGATCTCACTGAGCCCCAACATCCTTGCCGCACCCTTGAGGCTGTGGGCCTCCCGGAGCAGTTGTTGCCTCAATTCGCCACTCTCTGGAGCCTGTTCCAACTGAAGAAAGCCTTCCTCCAGTGCAGCAAGGTGCTCTCCGCTCTCGGCCTCGAAAAGCTGACGAAGTTCGTGATCCTCGATCATTGGACCACCTCGTTGACCTCAAGCTCCCCCTGTTCAATCATCTGTATCAGATCCAGCAGTGTGGTCATCTGCTGTCTGTAACTGAATTCTCCCCGACTGAACCCCCGCTCCCCCTCTTCAAGCGCGATGGGGACCGGGTGAACCTGATCGGCAGTGAGAGAGATTACATTGTGAATTTCATCAACCAGCACGCCAAGCAGCAGCCCTTCAACCGGATAGACGATCAGATTTTGCGGAGTGTCATGATCAGTGGCAGGCAGTCCGATGAAGGTGCTGATGTCAAACAGGGTGACCAGTTCTCCCCGCAGATTCATATTGCCGATTACATGAGGAGGCGTGCAGGGGATCGGCTCTATTTCGTCCATCTCTGCAAACTCCTGAATGCCGTTGCCCATCATGAGTCCGAAATACTCTCCGCCAATCGTCGCAATAACAACCTCATGACGCTGCAGGTGCGCCCTCTTCTCTTCCTGCAGCCGATAGTGGTCAGCCCGCTGCTGGAGAACGCTCTGTTCCGCCGCCTCCAGGTCGGGACAAAACGGCTGCCGCTCGATCAGCTGATCGGTGACATGGTTGAATCGGGGTAGAAGCTGCTCTTCATCCAGCAGCATGACCATCTGTTGCCGATATTCCGCTCTGGCAGTGATCACATGCTGCTGTGGTCCCGATTCATCGGTGGGCTGTTCAAGCAGTTCCAGTTCCACAACCTCTGCCACATCATTTGCAATCACCCCGACCAGCCCCTGTTGTAGAGAGAGGATGACGACACAGTGACTGCTGCTGCAAGGTTCGGACGGGTGCCCCAGACGGAGGTTGAGATCAACCACCTCCACCACCTGCCCCTGCAGATTAAAGATGCCGCGATGGTAATGTGCCATTTCATCCACCGGTGTCAACTGGGGCAGCCAGACCACCTGACTGACCAGTTCCGCCTTGACTGCATAACGCACACCGCTCAGTTCAAACAGCAACACGGTAACGACAGTGGACATCACACCATCCGCGCCAACTCATCGGCAACGTGAATCACATCATCGATTGCCTGCTGGGTCTGGGCCACACCTGCATTGGCCTGCTCTGCTCCGCCATGGATCATCCGCATCGCCTGGGAGACCTGCTTGAAGGCACTCGCCTGCTGTCTGGCGTTGAAAGAGATCATCTGAATCCCATCGACGATGGACTCCACCCCATCCGACATCGAGAGAAAGGCATCACCTGACTGATGAACCCGCTCACTGGTGGACAGCAGTGCCTGCCCTCCCTCATCCGCCGCCATCACCGTGGAGCTGGTGACATGCTGGACCTCCTCGATCAGGGTATGAATTCTCTGTGCCTCCATCTTGCTCTGGTTGGCCAGCTTGCGCACCTCCTGGGAGACCACCGAAAATCCCTTGCCGTACTCACCGGCCCGCGATGCCTCCACGGCTGCATTGAGTGCCAGCATGTTGGTCTCCGCTGCAATGTCAGCCATGGTCTCCGTGACTCCCTGTATCTGGCCGGAGTGTTCACTCAACTGCTGGATCTGACCGGCAATCGCAGACATCTTCTCTTGCAGCATCTGCATCGCCTTCTGCATCGCCTCAATCTGTTCTCTGGAGTTTGCCGATGCCCGGAGAACTCCTTCCGTGCTGGTATAGGCCTGCTCCGCATATTCCTGTGTCTCTTTTGCCGATGTGTTGACCTGATCCATGGTGGAACCAACCTCGGTAGAGGCCTCCAGTTGTTCGATCAACAACTGTTGATGTGCATCCGATGCAGCATGCACCTGACTGCTGGCTGAGGAGAGCCGGACCGAAACCTCGGTCAGTAACCGCTTGATCTTCCGGCTGGTCAGTATGGAGTAGAGCAAGACCAGTATGATGAGTCCAACCATCAATACCATCATCATCCTGGTACGGAAATTCAGATCATCCATCATCCTCTTCTGATTGCCTTTCCAGTAGGCCTCGACGCCCAGTAACAACTTCGACAGATGATCCCCTATATTATTGAACAGACGATTCTGGTAGGGATCAGGATGGTCTCTATTGCTGTTGTCGGGGCGCACCATCTGCTCAAGCTCTTCGAAGATGTTGGCGATTTCGATCAGCCCATCCAGCAACTCCTGCTCCATCTGATCTTCCAGAACCCCTGAAGCGACGATACGGTGGATATGACCTGTCAGAACCCTCTGATGCACCTCTTTCCACTGCGCTGCATGGTGAGCCGTTGGCTGATTCTGATAACTGCGGGTCAGATCTCTGAGTAGGTAGGCATCCTGAATCAGTTGAAGCTGAAACTGATCTTCCTGTTCGTGCTCATGGATATGGTGGTTGTTCCCCATCCAGACCAGCAGTGCAATACCACTGAAAGAGAGTGCAAATACGAATACCAGTAGAAAAAGTCTCGTGGTTATCATCGTTTCAACTCACATAGACAGACCCACTGGTGTCCCAACGTTACAGGCCAAAAACTCATTTGACTGCATAAAACACT
>CAYFOR010000103.1:0-10027 GCA_964344785.1 uncultured Piscirickettsiaceae bacterium | reverse complement strand
AATAGAGGGCGCGCCTCCTTGTTTTATGGGTTATTTGGTGAATAAGGCGGGTTTAATAAGCAAGCATCACCGCCGCAAGCAGCTGGGAATTGAGCGCTCAGAGATTAAAACAAAATTACACCATATGCGGTGGTCGATAGAGGCATTAAATCCATGCACAGTTCAATCATGAGAGATCTCGTCGTGATCCATGTTTTTGATGTATCTTGTCGATTACACCCTCTTCAAGTAGCTGAAGAAATGTCTCGTTGAACCTTTTTGCAATCCACGCTGCATTGGGCCATTTTTTGGAAATTCCTAGATGGAAAGTACGTACAGGGCCGATTGGGTGATCCACAAAGTCAATATCTTTGAACTGATCAGGATTGCTACGCACAATGTGGGAGCAGAGGGTAACTTCACAGATAATCAAATCGACTCTGTCTGCATTGAGTCTCTTTAGATGCATAAACTCCGGATTGCCGGTGGTAATCAAATCCACATTAATGACTTTCTGGTTCATTGCATCCAGAAATTCAGGAGCGTAGTTGTATCCCGCTGTTGCACCAATTTTGTAACTCTTCAAATCTGACAATGTTTTCCAGTCAACAGCAATATCTCTTTTTTTAAAAAAGACATCACTGATTGTTGATAACGGTAGAGAGTAGTAATGATCCTTGAGGCGTTGAGGATTTTTTGTAAAGGTAAAGTATCCAGCTGCTTGCCCTTTAGCGGCCATAGACATGGCTCTTTTGGGGGGTAGCAAGCTAATCTCCAGCTCCATATTCATCCGTTCGAATACCTTTTTAATGATTTCTGTCGATGAGCCGATGAGTTTGTTGTTCTGAAGATAGTTGTAAGGGGGAAATTCTGCTGTAACCAGAAAAACGGGCTTTCCTTGTTCAGCGCACACCGGAGCGATAAAAGTCAGCAAAATCAGACTCAGTATTGACCGAACAATAGTATTGTTGGTTTCCAGTCTGGTCAGTGTAGCCATATTCACAAAAACTCCATTTCATCTGTTTTGTGCTGAATGCGCTCATCAGCCACTCGAAAAGTTTATAGGATTTTAGTCTACGTCAGACCAAACACCATACATTATTGGTAAGTCTAATTAAATCAGATGCATAGTGCTATGCAACCTCATGTGGTGCATGGCTCTTGAGAGAACTTATGAGGTAAATAATATCCATCCACAGATATTATATCTTGCTGTTTTATAGTGTATTTATAGGTTCCAAACAGAACGGCATACTACACTAATGCCCGGAATGTGCTGGTAGATGCCTGACACTACCTGTGAGATTGAATCCGGATTTCTACAGTCATGTGAGGTTATGACTGTCAGCCATGCAGTACACGTTTGCGCAACCGGTTGCGGCTCCACAGGGCTGATATCACATAGGCAGCGCCCGCCAGCAGGATGATCACCGGTCCGGGAGGGAGGTCGGGGCTGTAGGAGAGCGCCAAGCCGCTGATGCTGATCAGGCAGCCGACAATGGTTGCAACCAGCATCATCTTGCCCAGTGAGTGGACATGATGGCTGGCGATGGCTGCGGGCAGGGTCAACAGTGCCAGTACCAGGATCAGCCCCACCACCTGAATCAGCAGTACGACCGTGACGGCAACCAGCAACAGCAGCAACAGATAGAAGAACCGTACCGGTACCCCGCGTAGTTCGGCGAACTCTTCATCGAATACCACTGCGAGAAATTGTCGATGGTAGGCCGCAACAACCAGTAGCAATAATCCGTCAAGCAACACCATGAACCAGAGGCTCTCCTCCGCAACCAGCAGAATGTCACCAAAGAGAAAGCTCATCAGGTCGCTCTGGTAACCCGGAGTCTTGGCGATGAAGAGGATTCCAATCGCCATGCCGATGGCCCACAGTGCACTGATCAAGGTGTCTTCACGGGTCTTCCACTCAATACGGACCCAGCCGATCAGCAGTGCGGATACCACTGCGGCGGCGAGCGCACCAGCGAGCGGGTCATAGCCGTAGTAGAGCGCCGCTCCCATCCCGCCCAGTACCGAGTGGGCAATACCACCGGCGATAAAGGCAATCCGCTTGACCACCACATAGGTGCCGATCACCCCGCAGCCGATGCTGGCCAACAGCCCGGCAATCAGTGCATGCTGTAGAAAAGGGTACTGCAGCAGGGCCTGGAAGAAGTCACTCATAGCAATTGCAAGGTACCTTAATGGTGGTGGACCATTTTGACTGCTTCACCGTAGAGTTCCTGAATCACCGTGCCATCAATATTCTGGGTGTGGTGGCAGATCAGTGTACGGTTGATACATGCGACCCGGCTGACATAGCTGGAGATAAAGCCGATGTCGTGTGAAACCACCATGATGGTCATTCGGTCGTTGAGCGTCTTCAGCAGATCAAACAGTTCGTTCTCCAGACGCTGATCGATATTGGCGGTGGGTTCATCCAGCATCAGGATCTCCGGCTCGCTCACCAGGGCACGTGCCAGTAGTACACGCTGCAACTGTCCTCCCGACAGACTTCCAATCTGTCGCTCCTGCAGATTCAGTGCCTCGACCTCCTGTAGCGCCACCCTGACCGCATCGTGGTCGGCATCATGATAGCCACCCGGCCACAGATGGCCCAGCCAGCCCCGGTTGTGGTTGTTGTGCCCCAGCCGTCCCATCAGTACCAGTTGGGAAACGGTGATCGGAAAGTCTCGTGAAAAGGCGGGATACTGGGGTACATACCCGATACGGTAGCGTGCCCGTCTTGGGCTGCTGCCGAGTACCTGCAGTTTGCCCTGTTGCGGTTTGAGGATACCCAGCATCAACTTCAGCAAGGTTGTTTTCCCACCGGCATTGGGACCGACAATGCCGATGAATTCACCGCTATCAACCTGCAGGTCAACCCGCTCCAGCACCGGTTGTGAGGCGTAGCTGAACGAGAGCTGCTGCAGATCGACGACGGGTGTCGGGTTCACTTCAGAGTGCCTTCTAACGGATCAACTGTTGTGAAACATGACGCAGGTTTTCGAGATAGTCTGCTGCGAGCGGGTCGAGAACAACAACCTCACCATCAATGGCATTGGCAATCTGCCGGGCAGCACGACGACTCATCTGCGGTTGAACAAATATGGTCTTCACTCCCAGTGTCCTGGCCTCGGAGATCAACTGGACAAGGCGCTGTGCACTGGGGGCCTTCCCCTCATCCTCAATGGCGATCTGCTGCAGTCCATAGGTGTGGGCAAAGTATCCCCAGACCGGATGAAACACCATGAAGGCCCGTTGCTCTGTAGACTCAAGCAGTTGTTCAATCTCCTGATGGAGCTGTTCAAGTTCCGAGATCAGTGCTGCAGCACCTTTGCGGTATGCATCCTGATGGGCCGGATTGAGTCGGCTCATCCCCTGCTCAATGGTGCGCACCATCTGCTGTGCCAGCAGTGGGCTGGTCCAGGCATGGGGGTCGATGCTCACTGCGTGGTGCGGGTGGTGATCACCCTGTTCATTGTGGTGAGCCTCATCATGGTGGTGCTGGTGAGGTTCACTGAATGGGCGCAGTTCCACGTGTTCAAAGGCGTTGATTACGGCCATGGATGGGTTGGCCTGGCGTATCCGTGTAGACCAGCCCTGTTCGAATGCCCCACCACCATGAATATAGAGTGCGGCAGAGGAGAGGGACTGGATCTGTTTGGGAGAGGGGGAGTAGTTGTGCGGGTCCTGTCCTGGACCAATGATGGCATGGACGGTTACATGCGGTCCTCCGACCCTTTCAACAAAGGTCTGTAGCGGGAGAATCGATACAAAAACCTTCAGCGGCGCTGCCTGAAGCACGGATGGCAGCAGCAGGAGTATCAATAGCAGCCGCATGGATTATCCGAAGATCTCCTGGTAACGCTCTGTACTGAAACCGACCTCAATCCGCTCCAGCTGCTCGCTCTCCAGGACCGGGCGCTTGATCATCGCCGGGTGTTCGATCAGCAGTGCAATGGCGGCGGCCTCGTCCAGCTCCTCTTTCTGTTCGGCAGGGATCTGGTGCCAGGTCGTGCCGCGTTTGTTCAGCAGCTTTTCCCAGCCAACCTGCTTCACCCAGTTTTTGAGCTGTTTCTGCTCCAGTCCATCCTTGCGAAAGTCATGAAACTGGAAGTCAATGCCGCTCTCTGCAAGCCATTTGCGCGCCTTGCGGATGGTGTCACAGTTGGGGATTCCGTAGAGAATATTCATTGCGTATACGATACCATATTGCGATGCATATCCATATTCTCGGTATCTGCGGCACCTTCATGGGTGGGATCGCACTGCTGGCCAAGGCGGCCGGTCATACCGTTTCCGGCTCCGATGCCAACGTCTATCCGCCGATGAGCACCCAGTTGGAGCAGGCCGGGGTCACCCTGCAGGAGGGGTATGATCCATCTCACCTTGACCCGGTACCGGATCAGGTGGTGGTCGGCAATGCATTGAGTCGGGGCAATCCGGCGGTAGAGCATGTGCTGTCCCAGGGGCTCCCCTACACCTCCGGCCCGCAGTGGTTGGCTGAACATGTATTGCAGGGGCGTTGGGTGCTGGCGGTCTCCGGTACCCATGGCAAGACTACGACGGCCAGCATGCTGGCCTGGATTCTGGAGTATGCCGGACTCAATCCCGGCTTCCTGATTGGTGGTGTGCCGCAGAATTTCGGGGTTTCCGCACGGCTGGGGGATGATCCCTTCTTTGTGGTGGAAGCCGATGAGTATGACACCGCCTTTTTCGACAAGCGTTCAAAGTTTGTCCACTACCGCCCCCGGACTCTGGTGATCAATAACCTGGAGTTCGATCATGCCGATATCTTTGATGACCTTGCGGCGATTCAGCGGCAATTTCACCATCTGCTGCGGACCGTGCCTGCCAATGGGCTGCTCATTCATGGGGCCGAAGAGGCGACGGTTGAGCAGGTTCTGGAGATGGGGTGCTGGACACCGACCGAGACGATCCATGGGCAGTGGCAAGCCCGTCAGACGGAAGTGGCCTGGTCCGGTTTTGAGATTAAAGTGAGTGGTGAACCTGTCGGAGAGGTGCGCTGGCAGCTGAGTGGAGCCCATAATCGTGACAACGGGCTGGCGGCCATTGCGGCTGCGCGTCATGCAGGGGTACCGGTTCACCATGCGATCGGAGCACTGGGTGAGTTTCAGAATGTACGCAGAAGAATGGAGGTGCGTGGTACGGTCAGGGGTATTACCGTCTATGATGATTTTGCACACCACCCGACCGCAATCCGGCTGACCTTGCAGGGGCTTCGCCAGAAGGTCGGGGATGCGCGTATCGTGGCCATCGTGGAGCCGCGCTCCAATACCATGCGCATGGGGGTTCACCGTGAGACGCTGGCGCAGGCATTTGTCGATGCAGACCATCTGCTGATGCTGGACCAGGGACTGGACTGGGATTTGACTTCGGTGATGGCTGGAGCATCCATTCCGGTGGAGACCTTTTCGGCTGTCGATGAGATCGTCAGGGCGGCCACCCGCTTAAGCCACTCCGGTGATCATCTGCTGGTAATGAGCAATGGTGGCTTTGGCGGTATCCATCAACGACTGCTGGAGCGGTTGGGCGAATGAGCTGGAGTCGAAACAACACCATTGCATTGGCGGTGACGGGTGCCTCGGGTGCGGCCTACGCACTGCGACTGCTGCAACAGCTACTGGCTGCAGAGCAACGGGTCTGGCTGATGCTTTCCGATGCTGCGCGGGTGGTGCTGGAGATGGAGGTTGGTCTGAAGCTCGATCCATCGCCGGAAGCAGCCCGGATACAACTGGAGAGCCACATGGGCGCACTGGAAGGCCAGCTTGCACTATTCGGAAAGGAGGAGTGGTTGGCGCCGGTCGCGAGTGGCAGTGGCGGACCTCGCGCCATGGTGGTCTGCCCCTGCTCCATGGGGAGCCTCTCTGCCATCACCCATGGCAGCAGTGACAATCTGATTGAACGTGCGGCCGATGTGATGATCAAGGAACGCAGGCAGTTGATTCTGGTGCCGCGAGAGACCCCCTATTCGACCATCCACCTGGAGAATATGCTGAAACTGTCACAGATCGGTGTAACGATACTGCCGGCAAACCCCGGACTGTACCAGCAACCGCAGTCCATCGACGACCTGGTTGACTTTGTGGTCGCCCGTATTCTGGATCAGATCGGGATTGAGCAGCAGTTATTGCCCCGTTGGGGAGAAAGTTAAAATACTCCCCCCCTTTGAGTCAGGGGGGAGTGCAGGGGAACGGCTTACCACCATCCATGGTGACGGCCCGGTCCATATCCATGTCCAGGCCCGTAAGGGCCACCTCCCATCATGCCCCGCTTGAAGCCACGGCTACCACGCAGAGATTCCATCTCCTCCAGTTGGGTGGCGGTTAATATCTGGGAGAGTTGCTCCTGCAGCTCACTGCGCAGCCCGCCAGTCTTGTTGTAGTGTTCACGGAAGATCGCCTCGACCTGCTGGGTCTGGCTCTCGCTCAACCCCAGCTTCTGCTGCATGCGTACCGCACGGGCCTCACCCGGGCCGTCACAGAAGGGGCCGACGGTGCCAATTGGACCAATCGCATAGGCAGAACCGGCGGCCAGCAGGGCGGCCAGTGAAATGGTCAAACTCTTTTTCATGTTCATCTCAATGCTCCTTGTTCAGTTATGTAAATTAGGAGAGGTACGATCTGTTCCTCTACTGAAGATAACTGTAGGGTTGAAAGATGCAGTGAGTGGGGAGTGACTATGGAGAAACCGTGAAGATGTTGTTGGAGTACTAGCCGACCGTTCTCGCATCCAATGGGTTTGGATATACTAATTGTTCAAAGAAAAAATTATTTGAGTTGTATCGATATGCAGGGCGCCACTGAACCCCCTAACGACACAGAAACGACTGACACTGATTTCCAAACTGCCTTTGTTCGTATCGTCCGGGTGCTGAGTATCGGAATGATGGTATTCGTGCTGGTCGTGCTGTTTTTTCCGGTGGGGCACAAGTTTGCCATTTTCGGTGCTTTTGTAGCCATGATCTCTTCGTTGGAATTTGTGATCCATCAGTCCAACAAAAGACAGTCGATAGAGAGCTGGATGAGATGGGTACCGGTTTTCTGGGCCATGCTGATCTACTCTTTTTCCGTGTATCAGAACAATCTCTATCCGATTACCGCTCTTCCGACGGTGTTGGCGATCAACTATATCTTTCTACCGAGAGCGGCTGGCCGAATCGTATCCATGGCGGCTTTCTCGGTTGCATTTCTTCCGCTTGCCCGTGGTGTTGAAGTGGATATGGCCATGTGGATACGTCTGATTACTTTCAGCGTAATTGGCGTCATGATTCTGGAGTTTGTTGCCAACATTGGCTACAGGATGTTTCGTTCTCTGGAAGTATCAAGGCAGAAGTTGAGGGTCGCACTAGATGAGTCTTCTTCTCTGAATCATCAACTGGAGCGGGCCAAAGAGGCTGCAGAGACCGCCAATCACTCCAAGGATGAGTTTCTCGCCTCGATGAGCCATGAGCTGCGTACGCCTTTGGCCTCAATCATTGGGAACACCGAGCTATTGCTGGATGAGATCAGGGATTCGGAGCAGAACTCTATTCTTCGCTCAATCCACCGTTCTGGTACGAACAATTTGAACCTGATCAATGATCTGTTGGATCTTTCCAAAATCGAGTCAGGGAAATTCAATGTCGATGAAACCGCATACTCACTCCAGCAACTGCTGCAACATGTCATCGATCTGGTATCGGTTCACATCCAGGACATGGGGCTCACGCTGAAAGTCGAGCAGTTGAACCATGAGAAGAACCTGTTGGCTGGTGATGATCAGAGAATCAAACAGATTTTGATCAACTTTCTCAGCAATGCAGTGAAGTTTACCGGGGAAGGCACCATTACTCTGATGACCAAGGTAGAGGAACAAGATCTGGTATTTTCAGTGGCAGATCAGGGTGTCGGTATCAAACCTGAAAACATGGGGAAACTGTTCAAGCGTTTTGAGCAGGAAGACAGCTCGATCTCACGACGTTTTGGAGGCACGGGATTGGGGTTGTACATCTCCAGGAACCTGGCAGAACTGATGGGGGGAGAGGTTTCTGCTACCAGTGTCTATGGGGAGGGTTCCATCTTTACCCTGCGGCTTCCATATCGACCGACCGATCAGCTTGACGTGATCGATCCAAATGTACTGCTGAATGAACAGTCCGTTGCGACCAATGAATTCCTTGATGGAAGCGTGCTGCTGGCCGAGGATATACCGGCCATGCAACTGCTGATCCGTCGCATGGTGGAGAAGCTTGGTCTGGAGGTGACGGTTGTTGAAAATGGAGAGTTGGCTGTAAAAATGGCGCAAGACAAGGTGTTTGATCTGATCTTGATGGATATGCAGATGCCGGTGATGGATGGGATTGAGGCGACACGACAGATAAAGTCCATGGAGGGGGCACCTCCGATCATTGCATTGACCGCCAATGTAATGAAACAGCATCGTGATGCATTTGAGAGCGTGGGTTGTGAAGGCTTTCTTGAAAAACCAATTGATCGGAAAAGGCTGAGGGAAGTGTTGGGGCGATACTTGTCATCGTAGACTGTTTTCACTCGATGATTGAAGTAGACTTGGAAGTAGGTTTATGGGTATGGATAGACAAAGGATCTTGCAGCCCCGTGGAAAAGCCAATCAAGTCCAAATGATCCGGGGTCGCATGTTTGGCAGCCGTGCATCTTGTCGGTGATAATGAAGAAATATAGACAGTCCAATCAGGTTGAGAATTCAGAGATTTCCACTCTCTTGACACAGGAACCACAGGAAAAGTAACCAATGATCATCGAAAAAGACATCACTGAGTTGGTCGCGGGCTCCTATGTGGTCGATATTGTCGAGCCGAAAGACAAGTACAAGATCAATCATCCGGGTTTTGTGAAAGACTCTCGAAGTATTGAGTACTTGATTCAACAGGGTGTACTTCGAGTCAGAATAGACACCAGCAAGAGTCTTGAAAACGAGGCTCGGGTGGAATTGAGTACCGAGCCTGCAGTCGACGATGCAGCCCACCGTTCCACTGCAGCAGCACCCTCTGAACCAGTCATGCAGAAATGGGACGAATCGGAAGATGATGCCGGTTTTACCGAACGCCTGGTTGAATCAAAAGAGCTGTTTGACGAAGCAAAAGGGGTTCAGGAGAAAGTCCTCTCCGAAATCATGGAGGGTAAGCCGGTTGATCCAGAGCCGGTTGCCGAGTTTACCAGCCAATCCATCGATACCATTTTTGATAACCCCGATGCGCTGGCCTGTGTCATCAACATTCGTAACAAGGATCAATACCTGCTGGAGCACTCTGTTTCAGTCTCGGTGCTCATTTCCATTTTTGGCCGTTATCTGGAGCTGGATAAGGATCTTGTTCAGGAACTGGCGATCGGTGCCTTTTTACATGATGTCGGTAAGGTGATGATCCCCGATCATGTTCTGAACAAGCCTGGAAAGTTGACCGATGCCGAGTTTGAAGTCATGAAAATGCATGCGGTTCATTCCAGGAAAATTGTGTACAAGACAGATGGACTCAGTGAACTCACCCGACAAATTGTGAGCAATCATCATGAAAAACTGGATGGTAAGGGCTATCCGTTGGGAAAATCTGCTGAAGAACTGGATCGTTATGATCGCATGATTACCATTTGCGACATCTATGATGCGCTCTGTGCGCATCGAGTCTATAAACAAGGTATCGCACAGATCAAGGCCTTTGCCATTTTACGTGAATTGGCGGAAATGAATCATCTGGACAAAACGCTGGTTGGCCAGTTCATAAAATGCATGGGGGTTTACCCGGTAGGCTCCCTGGTCAAACTGACATCCGATCGCCTGGCTATTGTGGATGGTCGCAATACGGAAACGCCCACAAAACCGAAAGTAAAGGCATTCTTCAGTCTGCGTCAAAACGCTTTTGTACCCACTACAGAAATTGACCTGTCCAAATCCGATGAGGAGGAAATTGAAAAGGGGGTAAGGGCAGAGGACTTCGACCTGGATATGAACAAAATCACTGAATTTATAATGATGCAGGGTTAGAACGTAAGGCGTGCTGCTTTACATTCAG